>NZ_CP024311.1:162500-474772 GCF_002944315.1 Rhizobium sp. NXC24 | reverse complement strand
ATTCAGGCGTCGGCGCCTTGCTTTGCGTGGGCGGCGATTGCAGGGCCGCCGTGAGGACGTCGCCATTTCGGTGCCCCTCGACAGTGATATTGGCCTGATTGAGCGCGAGCGCAAAAATCCCGTCGCCCTCCCGCAACGCAAGGGCCGCTCCAAGGGCGATCGTCGCGTGACCGCAGAATGGAACTTCCGATTCTGGAGAGAAATAACGCACCCTCCAGCCCTGCCCTTCCGGGCAGGCGAAAGCGGTCTCGGAGAAACCGACGTCGGCCGCGATGCGCTGCATCTCAGCGGCATCGGGCAGGACATCGGCAATCAAGACGCCGGCGGGATTGCCGCCGGCTCCGTCTTCCGAAAAGGAGGCAATCCGCAAGATAGTCAAGGCCGGCCCATCCGTTCGCTAGTCTTGGCGCGCCGCAGCGGCCGCGCGCCAACCGATAAGAGACCAAAAGGCTCAGTAGATAAAGCCGATGATGTCGCGGACCTGCTTCATCGTCACTTCGGCGCGGGCTCTCGCACGGTTGCCGCCGTCGCGCAGGATGGCATCGATATGGCCGGGATCGGCCATCAGGCGGCGCATTTCGCCGGTGATCGGCGAGAGCACGTGCACGGCAAGATCGACCAGCGCCGGCTTGAAGACCGAGAACTGCTGGCCGCCGAATTCCGAAAGAATGTCCGCCTTCGACCGATCGGCAAGCGCTGCATAGATACCGACAAGATTGTCGGCTTCCGGCCGGCCGGCAAGGCCTGCGATCTCGCTCGGCAAGCCATCCGGATCAGTCTTGGCCTTGCGGATCTTCTTCGAGATATTTTCTTCGTCGTCGAGAAGATTGATGCGCGACAGGTCGGACGCGTCGGATTTCGACATCTTCTTGGTGCCGTCGCGCAGCGACATGACGCGCGGCGCCGGGCCATCGATCAGCGGCTCGACCATCGGAAAATAGGCATGTACCGGCTCGTCACCGACAGTGATGTCAATGCCGTAGCCTGAGCGGCGGATATGCTCCATGTAGTCCAGATTGAACTTCATGGCGATGTCGCGGGTCAGTTCCAGATGCTGCTTCTGGTCGTCGCCGACCGGCACGTGCGTCGCGCGGTAGACGAGAATGTCCGCCGCCATCAGGCTCGGATAGGCATAGAGGCCGAGGGAGGCCTGCTCGCGGTCCTTGCCGGCCTTGTCCTTGAACTGCGTCATGCGGTTCATCCAGCCGATGCGGGCGACGCAGTTGAAGATCCAGGCAAGCTCGGCATGCTGCGGCACGGCGGACTGGTTGAAGACGATATGCTTTTCCGGGTCGATGCCGGCGGCAAGGAAGGCGGCGGTGATCGAACGGATCTGGCCCGGCATGTCCTCATGCACGAGTTGGGCAGTCAGCGCATGCATGTCGACGACGCAGTAGATGCAGTCGTTGTTGGCCTGTAGGGCCACGAACTTGCGGATTGCGCCGAGATAGTTGCCGAGATGGAGATTGCCGGTCGGCTGGACGCCGGAGAATACGAGCGGCTTGAATTCGGTCATGTCGTCCTCAAAAGGCTTGTGGAGGGCCCGGGCGAGCGACGCTCGACCCTTGGTTTCGAGCGGCTTATGCACGGCGGGCAGCCGGGGATCAAGAGGATATCTGGCAGAGTCTCAGGAAGAATGCTGGATCAGATCCCAGGTGTTGCCATAGGGATCGGCAAAGACCGCCACCGTGCCATAGACCTCGCGGCGCGGCTCCTCCAGAAAGCGCACGCCCTTTTCCTTCATCGCGGCATGATCGCGAACGAAATCATCTGTCTTGAGGAAGAAGCCGACGCGGCCGCCGGTCTGGTTGCCGACTGCGGCACGCTGCGTTTCGTCGGCGGCCTGGGCCAGCAGCAGCGCGGCGCCCTCGCCGCCTTTCGGCTTGATGACGACCCAGCGTTTGCCCTCCGGCTGCGCCTCGTCCTGTAGGCAATCGAAACCGAGCGCATCGCAATAGAAGGCCTTGGCGCGATCGTAGTCGTCGACGACGAGGGTGACGAGAAAGAGGGATTGGGGCATGGGAAAGCTCCGCATCTGGCAAAATCGTCCCCTTGCCCTGCTTGCGGGAAGGGGTCGGGGTAAAGGAGTTTGATACTCCCCGTTCACGACCTCCGCGTCCGAAACGGCTCCGCCGGCTTGCGCTTCAAATTGCGGCGCACCATGCCTAAATCCACGCCGCCGATCAGGAAGGCGACAACGAAATACACCACCATCGCAATCAATATGAGCAAGCCCAGGACGCCGATCTTGGTAAGCAGCGTCGAGCTGGACCCCAGAAGCGGCTCCCAGCGATGAGACAAATATACGATGACGCCGCCCATGACGGCGGAGGAGACGAGCAGCATGACGGTGCGGCGCGCCAGCGACCATTCCCAGGCGAGATGTCCGCGGCGATAGAGCGTGACGAAGAGCTGTACAGCGTTCAGCCATCCGGCAACCGCCTCGGCGAGCGCAATGCCGCGTTCGGCCAGCACCGGGAAAAGCAGGATGGACAGCGCCGAATTGACGAAGACGGCGACCGCCGTGTAGCGCATCGGCGATTTCGTATCTTCGCGGGCATAAAAGCCGGGCTGCAGCGCCTTGATCAGCACGAAAGCCGGCAGGCCCAGGCCAAAGATGGCGAGAATGGAGCCGACCAGCGTCGTATTGTTCGGGTTAAAGGCACCGCGCTCGTAAAGCACGCGGATGATATCGTCGGAGAGAAGCCAGAGTGCGACAGCGGCCGGCAGGGTCAGGAACAGCACGAATTCGATCGAGCGGTTCTGGATATTGGCGGCTTCCTTAAGGTGGCCTGACTTCAGTGAACGGGCCAGTTCCGGCAGAAGCACGATTCCGACGGCAACGCCGACGACGCCGAGCGGCAGCTGGTAGATGCGGTCTGCATATTGCAGGGCGGCGATCGCGCCTTCCTTGCCCGAGGCGATCGCCTGCCCGATCACCAGGTTGATCTGGGTGACGCCGCCGGTGATGGCCGCCGGGATGGCAAGAAGCAGGAGCCGCTTGACATTGGGCGTGAAGCGCGGAAAGCGCAGGCCGATATTGATGCCGGCATGGCGCACGCCGATATAGACGACACCCAGCTGCAGCACGCCTGCCACCAGCACCGACCAGGACAGGTACCAGGCGGTAGCCAGCGGATCGGCGCCGAAATAGATCGAATAGAACAGCGCGCTGATCATCACCAGGTTTAGGAAGATTGGAGCCACGGCGGCGGCGAAGAAACGATGCAGCGAATTCAGCATGCCGCTCATCATCGCCGTCAGCGACATCGACATGAGATAGGGAAACATCACGGCGGCCAACCGGACCGTCAGGTCGAATTTCTCGGCATCGTCGGCGAAACCAGGCGCGATGACCCAACGCACCAGGAGCGGCATGGACAGTTCCATGACGATGGTGATCAGCAGCAGCACTGAAAACAGGACGCCGAAGACTTCCTCGGAAAAACGCTTGGCGCCCTCGATGCCGTTCGCCTCGATCTCCTTGGCGAAGAGCGGCACGAAGGCGGCGTTGAAGGCACCCTCGGCGAAAAGGCGACGAAACAGGTTCGGAAAGCGGAAGGCGGCGTAAAACACGTCAGCCATCGGCCCCGTGCCGAGAGCGGCGGCCATCAGCGTTTCGCGGGCGAAGCCGAAGATGCGGCTGCCAAGCGTCGCGCCGCCGACGGTGATGAATTTCTTGACGAGGCTCATGCGGCTGAACCGGCTTTCTTTTCAGGATCGAGCTTTTCAACAGCGGACGAACGCGTGGCAGCGGGCGCGATAATACCGGACGGCATGCGCTCGCGGACCTCGTCCTCTTCGCCAGCCATCACCGCCTTCAGACGCGCGGTGATGTTGGCTCGCTTGTTTTCGTTAGAGATTTTCTGTCCGACGAGGTCGGTCACGTAGAAGGTATCGATGACCTTTTCGCCGAAGGTGGTGATGCGCGCCGACTGGATGTCGAGCGACAGGTCTGAGAGAACCGCAGTGATTTCCGACAGGAGACCGGTGCGGTCGAGGCATTCCACTTCGATGACGGTGAACTTGTTCGACAGGCTGTTGGAGATCGTCACCGATGGCGGGATGACGAAAGCCTTGTTCTTTCGGCGGTTCTTGGTGCGGGTGGCGATGACTTCCGGCAGGCGCTTCCGGCCGGCGAGCACGTCCTCGATCATCTTGCCGATGGTACCGGCGCGCCGTAGCTCGTCCGCGTCGTCGGGGAATTCGCGGCTGACATGGATGGTGTCGAGCGCACGACCATCAGACGTCGTGAAAATCTGCGCATCGGCGATATTGGCGCCCGCGGCAGCGCAGGCGCCGGCGATCACCGTCAGAAGGCGCGGATGGTCCGGCGAGAGCACGGTGATTTCGGTGATGGCATGGAAACTGTCGGTGCGCACCATGGTCGCCAGGACCTGGCCGGATTTGTCGGTCTGGCGAATGAACTGCGTATGGCGGATCTGATCTTCCAGCGGCACGGAGAGAAGGTAGGGCTGGTAGTGCAGTTTGACGTAGGCCTTGCGGTCCTTCTGGCTCCAGTCCTCCAGCGCCTTTTCGAGCGCTTTGGCGGCGTCTTCCGCCCGCTCCTTGCGCGATACTTCTGAGAAACCGCCGGCGAGCAGCAGTTCGGTCTCGTAGTAGAGCGTACGCAGAAGCTGGCCCTTCCAGCCGTTCCATACGCCGGGACCAACGGCGCGGATGTCGCACACGGTCAAGATCAGCAGCATCTTCAGCCGGTCGAGCGACTGCACCCGGTCGGCAAAATCGATGATGGTCTTGCGGTCGGTCAGGTCGCGAGTCTGGGCGACCATCGACATGGTCAGGTGCTCGGCGATCAGCCAGACCACCAGCTCCGTCTGCTTCGGCGTCAGGCCGAAACGCGGGCAAAGCTTGCGCGCCACCTTGGCGCCGGCCTCGGAGTGGTCTTCCTCGCGACCCTTGGCGATGTCGTGCAGGAGAACGGCGACATAAAGCGCATCGCGGTCCTCGATGGTGCGTATCAGCTTGTTGGTCAGCGGGTGGATATCTTCCGCATTGCCCTTGTCGATCTCAGACAGCACCTCGACGGCGCGGATCAGATGCTCGTCCACCGTATAGTGGTGATACATGTTGAACTGCATCATCGAGACGATCTTGCCGAATTCCGGGATGAAGCGGCCGAGCACGCCGGCCTCGTTCATGCGGCGCAGAATCAGCGCCGGATCGCGCTTGGAGGTCAGGATCGCCAGGAACAGGCGATTGGCCTCTTCGTTTTCGCGCAGGTCGTTGTCGATCAGGCCCAGCGAACGCGTGACGCGCTTCAGCGCATCGGGATGAAACTCCAGTCCATGGATATCGGCAACGAAGAACAGCCGGATCAGGCTCACCGGATCGCGCTTGAAAACATCGGGATTGGCAAGCGCGATGCGGCCGCGATCCTCGACGAACTCGAGCGAACCGGGGATCTTGCGCGAGCGATGGGCAAAGCGGCTGATGACGCCGGTCAGGCCCGGCGTCGCCTTAGCCTGCTGCTCCTCCAGCGCTGCGCAGAGGATGCGAGTGAGATCGCCAACATCCTTGGCGACCAGGAAGTAGTGCTTCATGAAGCGTTCGACTGCGGAAAGACCGGGACGGGCATGATAGCCAAGCGCTTCGGCAATCTCGCGCTGGATGTCGAAGGAAAGCCGTTCCTCCGCCTTGCCGGTCAGGAAGTGCATATGGCAGCGCACGGCCCAGAGGAAATCCTCGGCCTTCTGGAAAAGGCGGTACTCCTGCTTCGAGAGCACGGCGAGCTTCACAAGATCGGCCGGATCGCGGACGTGATAGTAATATTTCGAAATCCAGAACAGCGTATGCAGGTCGCGGAGACCGCCCTTGCCTTCCTTGACGTTGGGCTCGACCAGATAGCGGGTATCACCGGCCTTGCGATGACGCTCGTCGCGCTCGGCAAGCTTGGCAGCAATGAATTCAGGCCCGGTGTTGGTGACGATTTCCTTATCGAAACGCGTTTCCAGTTCGCGCGCCAGGGGTTCGCTGCCGCAGATATAGCGCGTTTCGAGAATGGCGGTGCGCACCGTCATGTCGGATTTTGCCTGGCGCATGCATTCTTCGACGGTGCGGGTGGCGTGGCCGACCTTAAAGCCCATGTCCCACAGCATATAGAGAATGAACTCGACCGCCTTGTGCGTCTCGTCCTCGGGCTTCGGCTGGAAGAGGAAGAGAAGGTCTATGTCCGAGCCGGGCGCCAGCGTGTCGCGGCCATAGCCGCCGACAGCCGTGATCGCGAAGCTGCCTTTCTGCTTCGGATGGACGTGGCTGACCGTGAAGTCGTAGAGAACGGTGATGATCTGATCCTGCAGCCAGGAAATGCGGTGCGCGCAATTGAGCCCGCTGCCATCCTCCGAAAGCAGGAGGCGCACCTTTTCGCGGCCTTCCAGGCTGGCCTTTTTCAACAGGGCGAGAAGGGCGGCGCGCTCGTCCTTCTTGTCCTCATGGCGCTTGGCGAGGGTCTCGCATTCCGCCCTCAGCGCGGAGACGTCGAGAATGACGGGAAAATCGATGTCATGCATTACCATGCTCGGCCGACCGGGATCCTGTTCGTTGACCGCGGCCCATTGGCGGCGCGCCTGTCTTTTCGTCTGCATGCGCTATAGCCTCTTTGCCCGGCGATTGACACAGGCATTCTACGCCCGAATCCTCATATTCAGCCTAGACCAAATTTCCCGAATGAGCGGCTTCGGGAGTTCTATCGGGCCAAAGTTGACGAAGAGTGACGGCTGTCGATGCAGAAATCGGCAGTTTTAGGGCTGCGGCATCTCAAGCGATCGTCTGAGTTCGTTGATGCTATATAATATATTTCGCGATTGGGCGCCGATCTGCGTCAACATTTCCCGTTCGCACTCCCAATAGCCCGCCTTGGCGATCCTTGAGCTGATGTCGGAAATCCGGCTGCAGGACAGGGCTATGTTGAGAAGCCCCCGGTCGGATTCGCAGTCCGGCGCGTCGCCCTCGCCGCAGATCTTGCCGCGGGCGGCGATCGGAGAAAAACGCTCGGCCAGAATGCGGACCTCGGCGAGAAGATGTTCGATATGCATCGGGTTATCCTTTGAAATCGCCTCAGCCGGCCTTGTTCAGGGTCTTTTTCAGTTCGTAAAGCGCGTCGAGCGCGGCGCGCGGCGTCAGATCGTCAAGATCGAGCGCCTTCAGCGCTTCTTCTACCTTGGACGGTCCTCGCCGGCCAGCCACTTCCTCGCGGCGGACGGCGACCTGGAAGAGTGGCAGGTCGTCGATCAACTGGCTCGCAGGGTTCTTACGGTCGGCATCTTCCAGGCGCGTCAAAACGTCGCGGGCGCGCGCCACCACCGAAGCCGGCAGGCCGGCGAGCCGCGCCACTTGAATGCCATAGGAGCGATCGGCAGCGCCCGGCCCGACCTCGTGCAGGAAAATCACGTCGCCATCCCACTCCTTGACGCGCATCGTGGCATTCGACAATCGGCCGAGCTTTTCCGACAACACCGTCAGCTCGTGAAAATGGGTGGCGAAGAGACCGCGGCATCTGTTCGCTTCGTGCAGGTGCTCGACCGCCGCCCAGGCGATGGAGAGACCGTCGAACGTCGCGGTGCCGCGGCCGATTTCATCGAGGATGACGAGCGACCGGGCGGTCGCCTGGTTGAGGATCGCGGCCGTTTCGACCATCTCGACCATGAAGGTGGAGCGGCCACGCGCCAGATCGTCCGAAGCGCCGACGCGCGAGAACAGCCGGTCGACAATGCCGATATGGGCGGAGGCGGCAGGCACAAACGACCCCATCTGCGCAAGGACGGCAATCAGCGCGTTCTGGCGCAGGAAGGTCGATTTACCGCCCATGTTCGGGCCGGTCAGCAGCCAGATCGCGCCATCCTTGCCATCCGCCGTCGGCGACAGATCGCAATTATTGGCGACGAAGGGGCCACTCGCCTGGCGGCGCAATGCCTGTTCGACCACGGGATGGCGGCCGCCGCCGATCGCAAACATCCGGCTGTCGTCGACCAGCGGCCGGCAATAGCCCTGTTCCTCGGCAAGCAATGCCAGCCCGGTCGCGACATCGATTACCGATAGCGCGCGGGCACCGGCTTTGATCGCCTCCGCCTCGGCGACGACGGCTGCGACCATACGGTCGAAGGCCGCCAGCTCGATCGCAAGCGCCTTGTCGGCGGCATTGGCGATG
This sequence comes from Rhizobium sp. NXC24, assembly GCF_002944315.1. Classification (NCBI taxonomy): domain Bacteria; kingdom Pseudomonadati; phylum Pseudomonadota; class Alphaproteobacteria; order Hyphomicrobiales; family Rhizobiaceae; genus Rhizobium; species Rhizobium sp. NXC24. The sequence goes on along the minus strand of NZ_CP024311.1, from coordinate 466,605 downwards.
CGGCTTTCGAGATCGGCAAGCTCGGTCGTAGTGAAGCGCATGGCGTTGGCCATGGTCTGGCGATGGATGAAGCGCGCCTTAGCTTCGCCGCTGTCGGTCATCGGCCCGGCATTGCCGGCCGTGACCTCGATGAAGTATCCGAGCACGTTGTTGTGCTTGATCTTCAGCGATTTGATGCCGGTTTCCTCGGCATATTGCAGTTGCAATCCGGCAATGACCCGGCGCGACTGGTCGCGCAGCGCCCGGACCTCATCCAGCTCGGCATTCGCCCCTTCCCGCAGGAACCCGCCGTCGCGTTTCAAGAGCGGCAATTCATCGGCGAGCATGCCGGCAAGTAGCACTTCGAGATCGGCGGGCAAGGCGCGGAGCCCGGCAAGTGCTGTTCCCAGCTCCTCGGGAAGCAACGCAGCCACTAGCAGATCGGCAACGCCGGCCGCCGCAGCGAGGCCCTGGCGGATCGCCCAGAGATCGCGCGGGCCGCCGCGGTCGAGCGCCAGGCGCGACAATGCGCGCGGCATGTCCGGCACGTGTTTCAGCGCTATCCTGAGATCGCTGCAGAGCGAAGGCTCTTCAGAAAGGAAGCCGATCGAATCCAGTCGTTCATTGATGCGCGCCGGATCGGTCAGCGGCGACATCAGCCGCTCGGCAAGTAGACGCGCACCGCCGCCAGTCACGGTCCGGTCGATCGCCCGCAAAAGCGAGCCGTTGCGGTCGCCGGAAAGCGTACGCACCAGTTCGAGATTGGCGCGGGTGGCGGGATCGATGAACAATGTCGACGCGCCGCTTTCGCGCTCCGGCAGCCCAAGTGGCGGCCGCTCGGAGATCTGCGTCTTCTCGACATAGGCAATGGCGGCAGCAGCGGCGGCAAGCTCGGCGCGGGTGAACGAACCGAAGCCATCGAGTGTCGAGACTTCGAAATACCGCGTGATACGCCCTTCGGCACTGGCACTGTCGAAGAGGACCGCCGGCTGCGGCACCGCCGTGCGGCCGAGCACGTCGAAGACCGGCTTCAGCTCGGGATCGTGGAATATCGTATCCGGCAGGATCAGCTCGCGCGGATCGATGCGCAGGATATCGGCGAGCAGCCGCGAGGCTTCGGTTTCCGCCAGACGGAAAACACCGGTGGAAATATCGATCCAGGCGAGCGCCAGTTGCGGCTCCGAGCCGCCGCGAATGCGGGCGAGCGCCATCAGATAGTTGGATTCCGAGGGCGACAGCAGCTTTTCTTCTGTGATGGTGCCTGGCGTCACAAGGCGAACGACATCGCGCCGGACAACCGACTTGCCGCCGCGCTTCTTCGCCTCCGCCGGGTCTTCCACCTGTTCGCAGACGGCGACGCGGAAACCCAGCGAAATCAGCTTCTGCAGATAGTCGTCGGCGGCATGCACCGGCACGCCGCACATCGGAATATCCTGACCCATATGCTGGCCGCGCTTGGTGAGCGTGATGCCGAGCGCGCGCGATGCATCGACAGCGTCTTCGAAAAACAGCTCGTAGAAATCGCCCATGCGATAGAACAGCAGCGAACCGGGATTGTTCGCCTTGATCTCGATATATTGCTCCATCATCGGCGTCGCCGAAGCGCGGCTTTCCTCCGAGGCAAGCTCGGCGGTCGAGAAAGCGTCGATGCTGGCAATTATTCGTTCGTTCACGGAGGTGCAGTTTTTCCCAAAAAATGAGGTGCCACCCTATCCGCGCGCCGCTATAGAAGACAACAGCTATCGGGCAAGAGGGACCGGTCGCCCACAGGAGGTTTGGAGGATACATGCCTGACACCAACAGCACGTCGCGTTCGGGAACGGGGATTACCGATCAGGAAGCGCTCGACTTCCACAAGCAGGGCCGCCCCGGCAAGCTCGAAATCAACCCGACCAAGCCTATGGCAACGCAGCGCGATCTTTCGCTCGCCTATTCGCCCGGCGTCGCCGTTCCGGTAAAGGCAATCGCCGCCGATCCCGGCACGGCTTACGACTACACGTCTCGCGGCAATATGGTGGCAGTCATCTCCAACGGCACGGCCATTCTCGGCCTCGGCAATCTCGGAGCGCTGGCCTCCAAGCCGGTGATGGAAGGCAAGTCCGTTCTCTTCAAACGCTTTGCCGATGTCGATTCGATCGATCTCGAAATCGACACCGAAAATGTCGACGAGTTCATCAACTGCGTCCGCTACCTCGGCCCCTCCTTCGGCGGCATCAACCTCGAGGATATCAAGGCGCCCGACTGTTTCATCATCGAGCAGCGCTTGCGCGAGCTGATGGACATTCCCGTCTTCCACGACGACCAGCACGGCACCGCCATCATCGCCGCCGCCGGCCTGATTAATGCGCTGGAATTGACCGGCCGCGACCTCAAGACCACCAAGCTCGTCTGCAACGGCGCCGGTGCGGCGGCGATCGCCTGCGTCGAGCTGATCAAGGCGATGGGCTTCAATCCGGACAACATCGTGCTCTGTGACACGAAGGGCGTGATCTACCAGGGCCGCAGCGAGGGCATGAACCAGTGGAAATCGGCACATGCGGTGAAAACCGACAGCCGCACGCTGGAAGATGCGATGAAGGGCGCCGATGTGGTTTTCGGCCTGTCGCAGAAGGGTGCCTTTTCCGCCGAGATGATCCGCTCCATGGCCGACAAGCCGATCATCTTCGCCATGGCCAATCCCGATCCGGAAATCACGCCGGAGGAAGTCGCCCGCATCCGCGACGACGCCATCATGGCGACCGGACGCTCCGACTATCCCAACCAGGTCAACAACGTTCTCGGCTTCCCCTATATCTTCCGCGGCGCGCTCGATGTGCGGGCTTCGACGATCAACGATGAAATGAAGATCGCCGCCGTCAGGGCGCTCGCCAGCCTGGCGCGCGAAGACGTGCCGGACGATGTCGTCGCCGCCTATCAGGGCGCGCGGCCGCGTTTCGGGGCGCAATACATCATCCCTGTGCCCTTCGATCCGCGCCTGATCTCGGCGATCCCGGTTGCCGTCGCGCAAGCCGCGATCGAAAGCGGCGTCGCCCGCCGCGCGATGCCGGACATGGCCGCTTATGCCCGCGAACTTTCGGCGCGGCGCGACCCGATCGCCTCGACGCTTGCACAGCTCTACGAGCGCGTACGCCGGCATCCAAAGCGGATCGTCTTCGCCGAAGCTGAGGAAGAGCAGGTCATGCGCGCCGCCTTGTCCTATGCCAACCAGGGGCTCGGCACCGCCATCCTGCTCGGCCGCGAGGACCTTCTCCACGCAACCGCCGACCGCGCCGGGATCGACCTCAACCGGCCAGGCCTGGAGATCGTCAACGCCCGCATTTCCAAGCGTGTTGAGGCCTATATCGACTATCTCTATGCCCGGCTGCAGCGCAAAGGCTACCTGCACCGCGATGTGACGCGCCTGATCCACAACGACCGTAACCATTTCGCCGCCTGCATGGTGGCGCTCGGCGATGCCGACGGCATGGTGACGGGGGTGACGCGCAATTATTCGACCGCGCTCGACGATGTGCGCCGCTGCATCGACGCCAAACCGGGGCACAGGGTCATCGGCGCATCGCTGGTGCTTGCCCGCGGCCGCACCGTCATCGTTGCCGACACCGCCGTGCATGATATGCCGACTGCGGAAGAACTGGCTGATATCGCCGAGGAAGCCGCCGGCTTCGCCCGGCGCATGGGTTATGAACCGCGTGTCGCCATGCTCGCCTACTCCACCTTCGGCCATCCCTCGGGCGAACGCTCCGAACGGGTGCGCGAGGCGGTGAACATTCTTGACAAGCGCTATGTCAATTTTGAATTCGACGGCGAAATGGCCGCCGATGTGGCGCTGAACCGCAAGATCATCGAGACCCAGTATCCTTTCTCGCGTCTCTCCGGTCCCGCCAACGTGCTTGTCATGCCCGCCTTCCACTCGGCCTCGATCTCGACGAAGATGCTGCAGGAACTCGGCGGTTCCACCGTCATCGGCCCGCTGCTCGTCGGCCTCGACAAGCCGGTGCAGATCACCTCGATGGGGGCAAAGGATTCCGACATCGTCAACATGGCGGCGATTGCCGCTTATGGGGCAGGATCGTAATCAACTACGCTGAATAGTGGAGCCGGCGGTCGGAGAAAGGCAATGGCCGCCGGGTCAATTCGGTGTAAAATAGGGAAATGAGTGAAGCCCAGTCCCTTTTCGAAGTGCTGCGCCATTCAGCGCGGCCAGATATTGTCGACGCTATTGAGCAGCTCGTCCGTGACGCGCCCGATCGCAAGCTCAACCGGGTGAACGCGCTTGCCTTCGCAGCCGAGCACGGCTTCGATGAAGAGCAGACCATCAACGCCTTCCTGCATGCGTCTCGCCTCGGCCTCTTCGAGATCTCCTGGAATGTTCTTTGCCCCGGCTGCGGCGGAGTGCTGGATGCCAATACCTCGCTGAAAACCGTTCAGAGCGACACCTATAGCTGCGCGCTTTGCGCTGCCGGCTATGAGCCGACCCTCGACGAGATGGTCGAAGTCACCTTCACCGTCAGCCCGCGCGTCCGCCACATCGAGGCTCACAATCCGCACGAATTGCCGCCCTTCGAATATTTTCGGCAGATTTATTGGGGTTCCGGCGTAGATCTTCCCGACAAGGGTTACGAAGCGAAGGTCGACCAATTCGTTCTGGAGGCGCTGGAACTGCCTGCCGGAGAAAAAGCCGTCGTGTCGCTTCAGTTGCCGGCGGAGTACGTCATCATCTTCGAGCCGGTTACGCATGCGGCTCAATTCGTCGATGTGAAAGGCGAACCATCGAAGGAGCGGCAGACCCTCACGCTCGTGTTCGATCGCATGCACCGGCACAGCGAACCCATTACCTTACGACCCGGCCCTCTGCGCATTTTGATGGAAAACCACACAGAGGTCCGCACGCTGCCATCAATCTGCGTGGCCAATGACGTGCTTCACGGCCTGCTGGGTCAGCGGCGTCCATTTCTGACCGCGAAGCGACTGCTCTCGAACCAAACCTTCCGCGACATCCACCGCACGGACACGATCGACGTGGACCAGCGGCTGAAGATCACCAGCCTCACTTTTCTGTTCACCGATTTGCGCGGCTCGACGGCCCTGTATGAGAGGGTCGGCGACCTTGCCGCTTTCGATCTGGTGAGGACCCATTTCAGCATTCTGCATGAGATCGTTGGTGCAGAGGCCGGTGCGGTGGTCAAAACCATCGGCGATGCCGTCATGGCGACGTTTCCAACTCCCGACCGGGCACTCGCGGCGGCAATGCGGATGCGCGAAGCAATGGTCAGCCTCAACAAGGAGCGCGGCAACGACGATCTTCTTTTAAAGATCGGCATCCACGAAGGGCCGTGCATCGCGGTCAGCTTGAACGAGCGTCAGGACTATTTCGGGCAGACGGTCAACATCGCTTCCCGCGTCCAGCATCTCGCCAATTCGCACGAAATATTCGCCACCGGCTCCGTACTCGACAACCCCCGCGCCAGCGAATTGCTGACGACCCATGGTTTGAAGCCGCAGACCCACCACGTCTCGCTCCGCGGCATTACGGATGAGATTGATATTTTTGCGATTCCCTGAGGATGGCCGTTGCCCGCCCAGCCCGGCTTGCGCCGATCAGCTCGCGAAGCGACCGGCGTCGGCGCCGTAATAGTTGACGTAGCGGTCCGAAATGCTGGCGATCGGCAAGACGATCAACACGTCCGTCGTGTTGAAGGCATGATCGACGACGGCGGTGGAACCGACCATGGCACCGAGACGCAAGTAACCCTTGATCAGCGGCGGCAGCGCCATCAGCGCCTTCTTGGAATTGACCGCTTCGACCGGCATCAGGTCCATGGTGCGGGCAAGCGACGGCAGCGCGCTGACGGCCCATTCATCCTTGGCAATGACATTGTGGTAGAGGAAAGAGAGAGCCAGCGCATGCTGCTCCGGACGGATGCCGGGGAAGGAGGCGCAGCCGAACATGGCGTTCATGCCGTGTTTCAGAGAATAGGCCCAATTGCCCTGCCACAGCAGTTCGACCGTGCGCTTGGTGCGATATTCCGGCAGTACACAGGAACGGCCGAGTTCCATGAAGCGCTTTTCTGGATGGCGAGCAAGCAGAGCGTCGATATCGAATTCCGAAGAGGAATAGAAACCGCCATTCGCCATCGCCACGTCCTGACGCAGCAGGCGATAGGTGCCGACGATCTGGTCTTCCGAATCACCTTCCAGCGAGCGGTCGAGAACCAGCAGATGGTCGCAGATCGAATCCCAGCTATCGATATCGCGCTGCCGACGCATGGCATCGGCCGGGAGTTGCGCATTCATCTCCTCAACGAAGACGCGATAGCGCACCGCTTGCGCGGCATCGATTTCCCGCGCCGTGCGAGCAAGGCGCGTTTCTAGATTTCCGATGCGTCCGAGCACATCGCTGGCAACCGGCGCAACCGTTGCCTTTGAAGACTGAACCATTTCGCCCTGAGCTTCGCGATTCAAAATTTCGATGGACATGGCGACTCCCCCTCTACGGGTTAATATAGGCGCCATAAAGCAAATTCGTGCGACAGGAAAGTGACATGGTGCGTTGCGAAAAGCAAGAACCGTGCCTGTTTCCACCATCGAATTTGGACAAAGCCCTTGTATCCCAGGGGATGCTCTTAAAAGATGCGAAGCGGCTTTTGGCTCAGTTCGTCATCGCGTGGGCGGATAAGGCCGAATCGCGATTCGGGGACATGTTTTCAATCTAGGCGCGTCCGAAAGCCTGTTTCGACAGGCCTTGCACCTCGGCGATCAAGCGATCGGGATCGACCGGCTTGACGATGACGGCATCGGCCCCGGAAAGCAGGGCCTGGCGACGGATGGCGTCGCGGCTGTCGGCGGTCAGCACGATCACAGGCAGCGGCGAAAGGCCGTATCGGCGCTCCAGCGCCCTCAGTTGCGCGAGCATAGCCGCGCCCTCGCCGCCTGGCATGGTGAGGTCGGTGACGACGACATCAGGGCGGTTCTCGCTGTTTTCGGCGCGGGCGAGCAAATTATCGAAATCCTCGACGAGACGAACCCTATGGCCGGCTTTGGCGAGCATGGCGCGCACCAGCATGGCATTGACGGGATCGTCCTCGCCCAAGAGAACGTTGAGGGCGGCATCTGCCGCCTCCGGCGTCACGAGACTGATCTGGGGCGGGCTACTCAGCACATCGCGCTTTTCCATGCCGCGCATGCGGCCGCTCAGCACATCGATCAGCGATTGTTCGCGCAGCGGCCGAATGAGCCAGGCATCGAAGAGATCGAGCGGATGCGTGTTGCGCTCTTCCGGATTGACCAGAAAGATCTTTCTGAGACCGAGCGCAGCAAGCTCAGTCCCTTCGCGGAAATACCAGGGCGCCATGCGATGATCGACAATGATATCCGTCAGCGACATGCCGGCGTCGTGAGGCGCAGACTGCGCCAGGTTTTTCACATCATCGGGACCGATCACGCGGCAGTGGCCGCCGAGCGTGCGGATGGTGCCGGCAATCGCGGTGCTTGCCGCGCCTTCCGGGGCCAGCAACAAGACACGGGAACCTTTGAGCAGTTCGCTGCGCCTAGCCGGCTCGTTCTCCGCAGCGACGACTGAAATCGGAAAACGGACCGTGAATTCGCTGCCCTCGCCCCGCGCGCTGGAAACGTTCAACGTGCCGCCGAACTCGCGCAGGATGCGGGCGGAGATCGCCAGCCCCAGGCCTGTGCCGGCGCTTCTGTCCAACACATTGCCCGCCTGTTCGAACTCGCCGAAGATGCGTGCCTGCTCCTCCTCGGTCATTCCCGGGCCGCTATCCCTGACCGATATCACCAGGTCGTCACCATCGAGGCCGGCGCGGATCAGCACGCCACCGGTCTGCGTGAACTTCACGGCGTTGCCGATGACATTGAACAACACCTGGCGCAGCCGGGCAGGATCGAACTCCATGGTTTCGGGAACATCCGCCGCGACGGTCGCGGCGATCTCGATGCCTTTTTCATGGGCCCGATGGGCGAGCATCTCGACAACGCCTTCCAGCAGCGGCCGCAGATGTTCGGCGCGTGGCCGGAGCTGGAAGCGGCCGACTTCGATCGTCGAGAAATCCAGCAGGTCTTCGACGAGCTGCACCAGGGCATTGCCGGATTGGCGGATGCCGGTCAGGTAATTGGCTTGCTCCAGGGTGAGCGGCGTCTGGGCAAGCAGATGGTTCATGCCGAGAATTCCCGACAGGGGCGTGCGGATCTCGTGGCTGACGGTGGCGAGCAGCCGTGATTTGGCGGCGCTGTTGTATTCCGCCTTCAGCCTTGCCTCCTCGCGAAGGCGCGCTGCCTGCCGTTCCTCGGTGACGTCGCGGGCGACGCTCTGGATTCTCAACTGTCCGGTGGCGGGGTCGCGGAACATGACATCGTGCCATGCGAAGATGCGCGGGCCTTCCGGCGTGGAAATCTCCGCATCCTGGCGCTGGGAATCCGTCGCAACCCGGAAGACAAGACCCGCCTCCTCCAGCGTCAAACCCTCCGGGTTCGACTTGCCGGTCAGGTTACGGAAGGTGGCGTTGGCATGGACGATGCGGCGTTCGATGTCGCGTGTCACAGTGATATCGCCAAGCGCATCGTGGATGGTGGCGAGCAGACTGGTGCTTTCGTTGCTCTCCCAGAGACGGTCATGCTCGTGTTCGCTGAGCGCCAGCATATCCGCTATGACCTTACGGGCAGCATGTCGCCTGTGCAAGACACCAGCGCCGACGATCGCCAGCGCTATCAGTCCCAGCAAACCGGCAAGCGCCAGCGGTCCACCTGCATAGCCGACCGACATGAGCGCCACGCCGGCGATCAAACCGCCACCGTTCAACCAATGGCGGTGCAGCCATAGGGAAAAATCGGACGGCGACGTATCCGGTCTGTTAGCCGGCGAAATCTCGATGGGACCGGTGGCCATGAGCGGCGTGCCGCCCACCGGCCGTTCGCGCGGCGCGTCGTGGTCGTCGGTGGTGGCGGCGACAAGCTTTTCCTGCAGATTTGCCAGAGTGCTCATGTGGCCTTACTAACATGAGCACTGTTCCCGATGCCTTCAGGGATTCGCTAGAATTTTAAGCTTTTGCCTTTTTCGGCAGAAGCAGCTCGTCCAGAATGACGCAACCGGCCCCGACAGTGATGAAACTGTCGGCGAGATTGAAGACGGCAAACGACCATGTTTCCGTATGGAAGAGAATATAGTCGATCACATGACCATAGAGGAACCGGTCGATCAGGTTGCCGAGCGCACCGGCTATGATCAACGCGAAGCCGAGATGGGCAAGCCAGCGATGATTGGGCGTCCGTCGCCAGAGCCAGAGCACGAAAACGACGATGACGAGGCGCATGCCGACGATGAACCAGCCGTCCATGCCCGATAGCATCGAGAAGGCGACCCCAAGATTATAGGTGCGATAGAGCGCCAGCATCGGAATGACCGGCACCATCTCCTGCAAAGGCAGCCAGTTGTCGACCATGAGCTTGACGGCCTGGTCGAGGATGACAGCGGCCACAATGAAAATCAGGATCGGCATGGGCCGGGAAAACAGTGCGGGTTTTACGGGCGCCTGTTCGTTTATCTCGCTGTCAGTCATCGCGTCTCGCTGAGGGTCAGAAGATGGCGGCGGGCTTCGAACAGCATCACCGCCGTCGCCACTGCCAGGTTGAGGCTATCGGCGCGGCCGGCCTGGGGGATGCGGGCAAGCGCATCGGCCTCCTTCGCCAAGGCATCCGGCAAGCCGGACTGTTCGTTGCCCATCAGCAGCACGACGGGCTTCTTCTTGTAGTCGATCGTGCGGTAGTCGACGGCGCCGGCCAGATGGGTGGCGACGACGGAAACACCCGCCGTCTTCTTCCAGGCCAGAAACTCCTCCGGCGTCGCCTTGACGACGGGAACGGCGAAGACCGAGCCCATGGTTGCCCTGACCGTTTCCAGCGAAAACGGGTCCGTCGTCTCGCCAACGAGGATGACGCCAGAGGCGCCGGCTGCATCCGAGGTGCGGATGATGGTGCCGAGATTGCCGGGGTCACGCACGCGATCGAGCGCCACCCAGGTATCGCCGGCTTTCGGCTTGACGTCACGAAGCTGCCGCCAGCGCTGATCGAATATGCCGACCACCATCTGCGGATTGTCGCGGCGGGTGATGGAGGCGATAACCTTTTCGCTGACTTCGAGCACCAGCCCGCCGGCCGCGACGGTCTTGGCGGCCACCTGCTCGACCAGCGGCTTGCCCTTGGCTGCCTTGGCATAGACCAGCGTGCGAATGGTCCAGCCGAGCTCCAGGGCATCAATGACCAGCTTCAAGCCTTCCGCCAGGAAAGCGCCGCTCTCCTCGCGGGACTTCTTATTGGTCAGCGCCTTGATATCCTTGATGATCGGATTGGCAAGGGAGGTGACCTCCTTGACATGTCCGACCTTGCGAGGGCCGTCATTGCGGAAATCATGGTTCATTTGGGCACCCAGCGGCTGAAGAGAGATGTGGAGAGTGCCCGGCCCGGCGTCTTGCCGTCGAGGCCTGCCTCGCGGATCACCAGTTCGCCGGATTCGACGACGCCACCGGCGCCCCGCATGGTTTCGCGCATCAGCTCATGGATCGAATAGAAGCTGGCGCGGATGGAATAGGCAGTCAGCACTAGGCCAAGCGCCTTGGGCGACAGAATCTCGCGGCAAATATCGAGCATCGACGGCAGGTGTTCGAAGAGATGCCAGACCTCGCCATTCGGGCCGCGGCCGAATTTCGGCGGGTCCGTCAGGATGATGTCGTATTTATTGCCGCGCCGTTCCTCGCGCAGGATGAATTTCATGGCGTCTTCGCAGATCCAGCGGATCGGCAGCTTTTCCATGCGGCCGAGCGCCTGGTTTTCCCGCGCCCAGCCGATCGCCTTCTTCGAGGCGTCGACATGGGTGACTTCCGCGCCGGCAGCGGCGGCGACCAGGGAGGCGACACCGGTATAGCCGAAGAGGTTCAGCACCTTCAGCGGCCGCTTTGCGGCTTCGACCTGCTCCTTCATCCAGGCCCAGTGCACGATCTGCTCCGGGAAGACGCCGACATGGCGAAAGGCGGTGAAGCGGCCGAGAAAATCGATGCCGAGCAATTGCAGCGGCCAGGTCTCGCCGAGCGCTTCGCGCGGAAACCGCCAGCGACCCATGCCGTCCTCATCAGTGTCGCCAGTGAAGATCGCATCGGCATTGTCCCAGAGATGGGCGGCAAGCGACGGCTGCCACAGTGCCTGCGCCTCCGGCCGGACGATGCGATAGGGACCGTATTGCTCGAGCTTCAGCCCGTTGCCGCTGTCGATCAGGTGGAAATCCCCGGCGCCCAGCGATTCAAGGATAACGGGCACGCGCTCCACGGGACGCTCACCGTTTCGCACGATCAACGGGCGTTCGGACGCGACCGCGACAGGCGCCGCGCCGCGGGATTCCGACACTCGCTCACCGCTGTCGCGCGCGGCCGGAGCAGACCGCGGGCCGTTATCGCGTGCGGGCTTTGCCGGTGGCTTGCCGGTCTTGAGGGGCGCGTCGCGCCTGGCATCCCTTTGGGGCTTTGCGCCGGGGCCGCCCGCGGCTTTCGAACCGGGCCGGCGTTCCTTCTGTTTCACCATGCTTGTCTCAAAATTGATATGTGCGTGCAAATAGCATCTGGCCGCCACTTGGCAAAGCGCTTTCCGATCTGCGATTATCCCCGGATGAAATGCCAGATCGGGAGGGTTGCGCATGGATATGACCGGTGAAGAACGGATTGCCGCGCCGCGGGACGTCGTGTGGGCCGCGCTGAACGACCCCGATATTCTCAAGCAGTGCATTCCCGGCTGCCAAAGCCTGGAGAAGATTTCGCCGACAGAACTGACGGCAACGGTGAAATTGAAGATCGGCCCGGTCTCCGCCACGTTCAACGGTGAAGTGACGCTCTCCAACATCAATGCGCCGGAGAGCTATACGATCTTCGGCGAAGGAAAGGGCGGCATTGCCGGCTTTGCCAAGGGTGGGGCCGATGTCACTCTGAAGGAGGAAAGCGGCGAGACGATCCTGCATTATGAGGCCAAGGCCCAGGTCGGCGGCAAGATCGCCCAGCTCGGCTCGCGGCTGGTCGATTCCAGTGCGAAGAAACTGGCGCAGCAATTCTTCGCCGATTTCACGGCGGCCCTCAACGGCCAGGCCAGCGCCTGATTGCGATCGTCATCCGACCCGCCATAGACTGCTCATGACGTCAAAATCAGATCTTTGGACCATCCGGCCGGCACGCGAGCGGGATACGGACATTCTCGCCGATATCTATCTGCGCGTCCGTCGCATGACGTTTCTCTGGGTCGACCCCGGCAAATTCCATAGCGAGGACTTCGCCATTCACACGAAAGGTGAGCGCGTCTTCGTCTGCGAGGATCGGAACGGCACCATCGCCGGCTTCATGGCGCTATGGGAACCGGATGATTTTATCCATATGCTCTACATCCTGCCCGCATTCCAGGGCCGGGGCGCCGGCAAGGCGCTGCTTGCCGCCCTGCCGGAATGGCCGAAGCGGCACTACCGGCTGAAATGCCTGGTGAAAAACACGCGCGCCATCGCCTTTTATCGCGGCCTTGGTTTTGCGATCATTGGCGACGGCTCATCGCCGGAGGGTGATTACAAGGATATGCAGTTCGGTGGCGACCAGTCACTTTGACGGAAGTTGGCCGGCGATCTGTTCGGCGCGGTTGCGGTGCTTGTCGGCTTCCGCCTGCCAGCGCACGGCTTCGCGCGACTGACTCCGGGCAAGCTTGCGGTGTTTGCCCTGATTGAACCAGGTGACAGCCGCGCCGACCAACATGCCGATAATCAGGGCCACAAACAGCAGCACGAACAGCGGCGCGCTCAGCGACAGCACCTGATCCTCAGGCCTGAACGGATTGAGCGCAAGCGTGACGGACTGCCGGTTGGCGACGCAGAAGATGATGAGGATGATGCCGAGCGGCAGCAATATCAGCAGGTTGATGATCTTCTTGGCCATTGCGAACGCTCCTTTGTCCAGGCGCATCCGTGCCATGCACTCCTATCGCCTATAGCCGCAGAATAAGAAAGACCGGGCCGAGTTCAAGTGCCACCCGGTCACGGCACAATCATGTCCACCAGGAACATTCGCGAAGAGTACTGGTCAAAACGACGATTAATTGTCGTCTTCTTCGTCACCGGCGCCAGGATTCAGGCGCTCGCGTAGCTCCTTACCCGTCTTGAAAAAGGGAACCCATTTTTCCTCGACGAACACCGTATCGCCCGTGCGCGGGTTACGACCGGAGCGCGAGGGCCGGTTCTTGACGGAGAAAGCGCCGAAGCCGCGAAGCTCAACGCGGTTTCCCGCAGCGAGCGCATCGGTGATCTCGTCGAGGACAGCATTGACGATATTTTCGACGTCCCGGTGGTAAAGATGTGGGTTACGTGCCGCAACAATCTGCACCAATTCCGACTTGATCACGGTTGGCCCCCTTAAATCATTGATTTATCAATTGGCTGCACCCTGCCAAACAGAAAGCAGGCCGTCAAGAAACAACTTCTCTGTCATAATTTTCTGGAGATCCTCTCCCTTCACAAAATCATCATAACCGAGACGATTTAGCAACCAGGAAGCGGCGCTCGGCCAAAAGAAGGATGAGGTTTTGTCCTGTGCCTTCCAATCGATGATCGGCAAGTCCTTTTTGACCTTGCGCGTGTCGAGATAGGCGCGGATTTCGTCCTCGCCGCCGAGGGTGTCGACCAGCTTGTTCTGCAATGCCTGCCGGCCGGTGAAGATGCTGCCGTCCGCAAGCTTCAACACGTCCTCGCGCGGCAATTTGCGGCGGTCGGCGACGAGATCGACGAACCAGCCATAGCTGTCCATGACCATGCTGCGGATCATAGCCTTGGCCTCTTCGCTCGCCGGATGGAATGGCGACGGCTCGGCCTTCAGCGGCGCCGACTTGATCTCGTCCAGCGAAAGGCCGAGCTTGTCGAGCAGGTCTTTCGCCTGCGGATACTGAAAGATGACGCCGATCGAACCGGTGATCGAGGTGTCGCCGGCGACAATATCATCACCCGCCGTGGCGATCATATAGCCTGCAGACGCCGCAACGGTGCGGATATCGGAAACCACAGGCTTCTTCGCGGCAACGGCACGAATGGCCTTGAAGATGCGTTCGCCGCCATAGGTCGTGCCGCCGGTCGAAGAAATCGAGACGATCAGCGCCTTGACCTGATCACTGTCCTGGATCTTCTTCAGCCGCTCCAAAAGCTCGGTGTCATCCTGGATAAGCCCGGAAATCTTGACCCGGGCGATCTGCGGCCCGCGTATGGCGGGCAAATCGCCCGCAGCGAAACTATAAAGCGCAAAGCCGAGCGCCACCAGGAGAAGGACGGCGACGACGCGCCAGAAGCCGAGCTTGCGGCGCAATTGCCGCCGATCTGCGATTGCAGAACTGTCCATGACGCCTTATCTCTCCCCTTGTCATAAATTGGATACACAACGAACCGGATAGACCAACACCATGAAACGGGCATAATCCTTCGCGAAAATCCATCTCGATTTTCGAGATTGTGCTCCAGGCTTTCCATGCGGCGTTTCGTCAGATAGGGCGATGACCGATCGGACGAAACCGCTGCGTATTATATTTTTTTGCTAAAATTGCTTGTTGCAGAAAAAAATCCATATTGGCAAGCCAATGCAATAATGCGAAACGATCTGCCAGGCTTGTTGGCACAGTCTGTGCATGACTCGAACGTGTTTTTCCGGATCAGAGAAGACGGACCTGTTGCATGCTCAATACTATCGAGACCTCCGGCCAGGCGATCGGCTCCGAGCTAGAAAGAAACGCGTATAAGGACGCGATCTTTCATTCCGCGCGCGTGAGAAGACTGAAAATCCTGCTTCCCTTGGCTGCGTTCATCGTCTCGCTGATCTTCATCGCGGTTTCGGTCGTGCGCGCATATCTGCCGGAGAGTATTCAGATCGAAGGCGCGAGGATCGAAGATGGCAAGGTCGTGATGGAGCGCCCTGCCATTGCCGGCCGCAACAAGGACGGTATCAACTACTCCATGCTCGCCGAGAAGGCGCTGCAGGACATTAAGAATCCCAATATGATCACCCTCAAGACCATCAAGGCCTCCATGCCGGTCAACAACCAGGTGATCGCGCATGTGACGGCTCAAAGCGCGGATTTCGACCGCCAGGCCGACACGCTGCAGCTCACCGCACCCTTTACCATTCTGATGGACAACGGTTTGCGCGCCGAATTCAAAACAGCTTTCCTCGACGTGAAGAAGGGTGACCTCTCCAGCCAGGACCAGGTTGCAATCTACAGAGGAGGCATGTCGATTGTTGCACAGTCGCTCAAGATGACGGATAAGGGGAGCGTAATCGTATTCGACGGGCAGGTTCAGATGCATATCGAACCAGCCACACTCCATAATTCAGCTAGCGACCAACAGCCGGGCGGTTCATGACAAACGATTGGCGTCATTCTCTTTTCAACTCTGGCCTGCGCAAGGCCGGCCTCTTCTGCGCCTTCAGCGCACTTGCGATTTTTGCGGCGACGGAAGTCGGCGCCCAGGCAACGACAAGCAACATGCCCGGCCTGAAGCTTTCCAAGGATCAGCCGATCCAGATCGAAAGCGACAAGCTGGAAATCCACGACGCGGAAAGCCAGGCAGTGTTCACCGGCAACGTCAAGGTCGTCCAGGGCACCACGACGATGCAGGCCGGCAAGATGACGGTCTTCTACAAGAAGAAGCAGCCTGCCGACGCCAATGCCAAGCCGGCAACGGAAAATCCGGTCGCAAACGCCGCCAAGCAGCAAAACCAGTCGCTGGTCTCGGGCGACGCCGACATCGACCACATTCTGGTCACCGACAAGGTCTATCTCGTGTCCGGCACGCAGACGGCGACGGCGGATGACGGCTCTTTCGACATGGCCAACCAGCTTGCCATTCTCAAGGGCCAGAAGGTCGTGCTGACCGACGGGCCGAACGTGTTCACCGGCTGTCAGCTCACCGTGCATATGGCCACGGGTGAAGCGCAACTGGATGCCTGCGGGGGTCGCGTCCAGATTCAGCTCGATCCGAAATCGCAGCAAGTGCAGCAGCAACAGCAAAAAAAGAACTGATCCCGGTCTTCTCGTGACGATATCGACCACACCCACCTTGCCCGGCGCGTCCGGATCGAGCACTGCGGCATCCAGCACGGCGGCCGGAGACAAAGCGCGTTATCAGGGCACCCTGATCGCGCGCGGCCTCACCAAAACCTACCGCACGCGGCGCGTCGTCAACGGCGTCTCGCTGGTCGTGCGGCGCGGCGAGGCCGTCGGCCTGCTTGGACCGAACGGTGCCGGCAAGACGACATGCTTCTACATGATCACCGGCCTGGTGCCGGTCGATGAAGGCACGATCGAGATCGATGGCAACAATGTCACCTCGATGCCGATGTATCGTCGCGCTCGCCTGGGCGTCGGCTATCTGCCGCAGGAAGCCTCGATCTTTCGTGGCCTGACGGTGGAAGAAAACATCCGCGCCGTTCTCGAAGTCCATGAAAAGGACAAGAAGAAGCGGGAGCGCAAGATCGACGAGTTGCTGGAGGAATTCCACATCCGCAATCTGCGCACGGTGCCGGCGATCGCCCTCTCCGGCGGTGAGCGGCGGCGCCTGGAAATTGCCCGCGCACTGGCAACCGACCCGACCTTCATGCTGCTCGACGAGCCCTTTGCCGGCGTCGACCCGATCTCGGTCGCCGACATTCAGAATCTCGTGCACCACCTGACGGCGCGCGGCATCGGCGTGCTGATCACCGACCACAACGTCCGTGAGACGCTCGGCCTGATCGATCGCGCCTATATCATCCATGCCGGCGAAGTGCTGACCCATGGCAGGGCCAATGACATCGTCAGCAATCCGGAAGTGCGCAAACTCTATCTCGGCGACAATTTCAGCCTTTAAACAGCTTAGGTTGAACCGGGGCGCTTCTATGCCTTACCACAGGGCGTAGCGCTCCGGAAATTCACCATCCCATCACGGTTCCGCTTGACCAAACCCAATAAAAAAGCAATTTTTGGGCCAGTTGGAATTTTGCGGATTTTTTTGAGCGAAGAACGCAGATTCCCGAAGAGATCAAGGGGAGTCTCGCGTCCGCCATGGCATTATCGGCCAATCTTTTCCTGCGCCAAAGCCAAAGCCTGGTGATGACACCGCAACTGATGCAATCCATCCAGTTGCTGCAGATGACGCATTTTGAACTCACCCAATTCATCGCCCAGGAAGTCGAGAAGAATCCGCTGCTCGAATTTACGTCAAATGACGAGGATATAGGCAGCAGCGGTGATCGCGAGGCGAAGGACGACAGGTTCGACGCGGCGGAGGAAAGCCAGGGCGATGACGGTTTCGAGCGCAACAGCGGCGATCTCGCCAGCGACTGGTACGAGAGCGAAAATACCGGCCATGCCGACCGGCTGAGCGACGAGCTCGATACCAATTTCAGCAATGTCTTTCCCGACGACGGCAGCCCGCAGCGTGCGGATGCGCCGGAACTGCTCAGCCAGTGGAAGTCGATGCCCGGCGGCGAAGCCGGTGAAAGCTACGATCTCGACGATTTCGTCGCCGGCCAAGTTTCCCTGCGCGACCACCTGAACGAACAGATCCCCTTTTCCCTGCCCAGCATGGCCGACCGGCTGATCGCGCAGTACCTCGTCGATCAGCTCGACGATGCCGGCTATCTGCAGGCCGATTTGAGCGAAGCAGCGGAGCGCCTCGGCGCCACCGTTGCGGACGTCGAGCGCGTGCTCGGCACATTGCAGTTGCTCGACCCTCCCGGCGTCTTTGCCCGTTCTCTCAGCGAATGCCTGGCGATCCAGCTTCGCCAGAAGGATCGTTTCGATCCGGCCATGGAACGGCTGATCCAGAACCTCGAGCTTCTCGCCCGGCGCGATTTCGCGACGTTGAAACGGCTCTGCGGCGTCGATGAGGAAGATCTGCTCGACATGATGGCAGAGATCCGCCAGTTGAACCCGAAACCTGGCAGCGGCTTCGAGACCGGCATATCCGAGGCCATCATGCCCGATATCGTGGTGCGCCCGGCCTCCGACGGAAGCTGGCTGGTGGAGCTCAATCCCGATACGCTGCCGCGCGTCCTGGTCAGCCAGTCCTATTTCGCCTCCGTCTCCAAGACGAGCCAGGATCACGCCTTCCTTTCGGAATGCCTGCAGAATGCCAATTGGCTGACGCGCAGCCTCGATCAGCGTGCCAAGACGATCATGAAGGTCGCGAGCGAGATCGTCCGGCAGCAGGATGCTTTCCTCGTGCACGGCGTCGACCATTTGCGGCCGCTCAATCTGAAGACCGTGGCGGATGCCATCAAGATGCATGAGTCGACCGTCAGCCGCGTGACCTCGAACAAATACATGCTGACGCCGCGCGGCCTGTTCGAGCTAAAATATTTCTTCACCGTCTCGATCAGTGCCGTCGAGGGCGGCGACAGCCATTCGGCCGAAGCCGTGCGTCACAAGATCCGTCTGCTGATCTCGCATGAGAGCCCGGACGCGGTGCTCTCCGATGACGATATCGTCGATACGCTAAAGAAGGGCGGCATCGAGCTTGCTCGCCGTACGGTTGCAAAATACCGCGAGGCGATGAACATCCCCTCCTCGGTACAGCGCCGCCGGGAGAAGCGTGCACTGGCAAAAGTCGCCAGCTTCTAGCAATTGCCCAGGTTCAACCGCAGACTGCGAATCCGCTAACGGATCCTTAAGATTCAGTTGACTTTCCGATGTGGCGGAGCTAGAAGCCCGCCGCAATCGTTGCAGGACATCACTGCCATGAACTTATCCCCACCATCCCCAGGGCGCCTGACAAACGCAATTTGTCTTTGACTGCGTGAAGTGCTTGGATGAGCTTGAGGCTTGGCGTAAACTGGCGCGCCCAATAACCGCTACAAGAAGGGAAACTCCATGAGTGTGCGTGTCTCCGGGAAACATATGGAAATTGGTGACTCCTTCCGCCAACGGATTGAAGACCAGATCGGTATGGCCGTTACGAAATACTTCGACGGGGGGTATTCGGGCCAAGTGACGGTACAGAAATCCAGTTCCCGCTTCGCAGCCGATTGCAAGCTTCATCTCGACAGTGGCGTCGTCCTGCACGCCGCCGGAGAGGCGATGGACCCGCAATTGGCCTTCGACGCGGCATCCGAGCGCATCGAAAAGCGCCTGCGCCGCTACAAACGCAAGCTCAAGGATCACCAGGCCGGCAACCACACGAATGGCCTCGCCGAAGTCGCCTATACCGTCATGGACGGTGTTCCGGACGACGAGGATGAAATCCCTGCAGATTTCGCGCCGGCGATCGTCGCCGAAAGCACGAAACAACTGAAGACCATGTCCGTCGCGACCGCCGTGATGGCGCTCGACATGACCGACGAGCCGTTGCTGCTTTTCCGCAGCCCCGGCAAGGAACATCTGAATATCGTTTACCGTCGTCAGGACGGCAACATTGGCTGGATCGACGCAGCCAATATCAAGGGCTGAGAAAAGAAGATGAGCGACGGCCCCGCGCAGTGTCTGCCGGCCGCCGCTCCTCCGTCATCGGATCTCTGCCACACGAAGGATAAAGAGAATGGCATTGGCAGATTTGCTGCACCAAGATGCGATCATCCCCGCCTTGAGGGCAAATTCCAAAAAACAACTGCTTCAGGAGCTGGCAGCCAAAGCCTCCAAAATAACCGGACTGCCCGAGCGCGAGATTTTCGACGTCGTGCTGCAGCGGGAGCGTCTGGGCTCCACCGGCGTCGGCAACGGCATCGCCATTCCGCACGGCAAGCTCATCAGCATCAAATCCATCATCGGTATTTTTGCGCGCCTGGAAGCGCCCGTCGATTTTGAGGCGCTGGACGACCAGCCCGTCGACCTCGTCTTCCTACTGCTTGCCCCCGAGGGTGCCGGCGCCGACCATCTGAAAGCGCTGTCGCGCATTGCCCGCGTGCTGCGCGACCAGGATCTCGTCGCCAAGCTGCGCGCCACCGAATCCGCCTCGGCGATCTACGCCTTCCTCAACGAGGAGCAGGCGTCCAACGCTGCCTGAGGAGCGACTCGAATTTTAACGCGGAAAAAAGAAGAGCCGGATGACCTCGTCATCCGGCTCTTCTTCTTTACAGACGACTTAAAGATCAAGCGTCTTTTTCATCGAACGGGCTGTTGGCGCCCGGCTCGGAAATCTCGGCAACCTTCGGGCCGCCCTTGGCGACGCCGACCATAGCTGGGCGCAGAACGCGCTCGCCGATGACGAAGCCGGCCTGCACCACCTGAACGACCGTATTGTTCGGCACTTCGGTGTTCGGCACCTCGAACATCGCCTGATGGAAGTTGGGATCGAACTTCTGGCCGACCGGCTCGATCTGGCGGACACCGTGGCGCTCCAAGGCCGACAGCATAGAGCGCTCGGTCATCTCCACGCCTTCGATCAGCGTCTTCAGGCCAGCATCGGCTTCGGCGAGGGCTTCCGCCGGAATGGCTTCCAGCGTGCGGCGCAGATTATCCGACACGGCAAGCATGTCGCGGGCGAAGCTGGCGACGGAATAGGACTTGGCGTCCTTGACGTCACGCTCGGTGCGACGGCGCAAATTGTCCATCTCGGCGGCAAGGCGCAGATAGCGGTCGCGCAGATCGCTATTTTCGGCCCTAAGCAGCTCGACCGGATCCGGCTGCGAAGGCTGGGCCGCATCCGCGGCTTCCGCAGCCTCCTGCGCAAAGCCCGCGGGATTATCAGTCGCCGTGGCGTCAGGTCCGGTTTTCGTTGTTTCGTCGGTCATGACGGTCTCCGAATTGCTTTGTCTTTTTGATGTGCCCGATATCGAGGTTTGGCCGGAAAAAATCAAGGCTTTGTCGTGAAGAACAGGCATTTCCCGGCAATCCGTTCATATTTGCCCGGATACCAATCGGGTGAGAGAGCCTCCCCCGTTGGGGCTTCTACTATCGAAGACCCTTTCCCGGTATAGTCTGGGCCGTTTCAACACGACATGAGGTATCGTCCATGTCCAGCAGCAAGTCCCATTCGGGTAAATGTTTCTGCGGCGCAGTGGAAATCACGGTCAGTGGTGAGCCGGCGGCAATGGGTTATTGCCATTGCGACTCCTGCCGGGAGTGGTCGGCGGGGCCGGTCAACGCCTTTTCGCTCTGGCCGCCGGAAGCCGTGCATGTCACCAAGGGCGCCGACCACATCGGCAGCTACCAGCGAAGCGAAAAGAGCGTGCGCAAATGGTGCAAGATTTGCGGCGGGCATCTGTTGACCGAACATCCTTTATGGGGCGTGACCGATGTCTACGCCGCCATCATTCCAACCCTCGATTTTCAGCCGATGCTTCATGTCAATTATGAAAACACCGTGCTGCACCTGAGGGACGGCCTGCCGAAGCAGAAGGACATGCCGGCGGAGATGGGCGGATCGGGAACCCTGCTACCCGATTAAACGCTCTTTGCGCGTTCGAATGGGCGCCCGCTCTCCAGAGGCTTTCGTCAAATTCCTGGCCGCGACAGCCTGGAAATCAATTGGGCGGTATAGTCCACCATCGGCACGATGCGGGCATAGTTCAGCCGTGTCGGGCCGATGACGCCGACGGCGCCGACGATGCGGTCGTCGTCATCGCGATAGGGCGCGACGATCAGCGAGGAGCCGGAGAGCGAGAAGAGCTTGTTTTCCGAGCCGATGAAGATGCGCACGCCCGGCCCGCTTTCGGCAAGATTCAGAATCTCGATCAGGCTGTCCTTCTTTTCGAGATCGTCGAACAGCAGGCGTAGCCGGTCCAGATCTTCAGCCCCGCCCACTTCGGCCAAGAGATTGGCGCGGCCGCGCACGATGAGCTGCGTCGGCTTGCCGTCATCCCCGTCGCCGGACCAGACGGCGATCCCGCGTTCGACGAGCTCGTGCGACAGAATATCGAGTTCCTGGCGCACACTCTCCTTCAACGTCTGCAATTGACGGCGCAGCTCCGGCAAAGTCTGGCCGGTCATGTGGGCGTTGAGGAAATTCGCCGCTTCCGTGAGCTGCGAGGACGTAACGCCGGCCGGCAATTCGATGATGCGGTTCTCCACCTGATCGTGGTCGCCGACGAGCACGGCGAGCGCCTTGGTCGGCTCCAGGCGGATGAATTCGACATGCTTCAGCACCGGATCGCTCTTCGAGGTGATCACCAGTCCGGCGCCGCGCGAAATACCAGAAAGCATGCGGCTCGCCTCGGTCATGACCGATTCCATCGGCTGATCGCGATTGCTGCCGCGCACTTGGCGTTCGATGGTAGCGCGGTCTTCCGCGGAGAGATCGCCGACCTGCATGAAGGCATCGACGAAGAAGCGCAGGCCGAGCTGCGTCGGCAGGCGACCGGCGCTGATATGCGGCGAATAGATCAGCCCCAGCTCTTCCAGATCGCTCATGACATTGCGCACGGAGGCCGGCGACAGGGACATGGGCAGCAAGCGCGAAAGATTGCGCGAGCCGAGCGGTTCGCCATTCTCAAGATAACCTTCGACGATACGGCGGAAGATTTCCTTCGAGCGTTCGTCCAGCGCTGCAATGGCATCCGAAACCGACGATGTCGTGAACCCCATTTCGCTGTCAAACCCGTTCTGTTGAGCCTTAGTCAAAATATAATCATTCAGTTAGCAATGGCAAAAGGGAAAAATGTCAAGGCCATCACAACAAGGCCCTTGCGCCTGCTTTTCCTTTGCAAAAGCCGCCTGTGGATCGTAGAAGCGGTCAATAACGTTCAGGAGAGTAGAATGCGGCCTTCAGGCAGAAAAACCGACCAGATGCGCAAGGTGTCGTTCGAGCGCAATTTTTCCAAGCATGCGGAAGGCTCGTGCCTGGTCAAATTCGGCGACACGCATGTGCTCTGCACGGCGAGCCTGGAAGAAAAGACGCCGCCATGGCTGCGCAACAGCGGCAAGGGCTGGATCACGGCCGAATACGGCATGCTGCCGCGCGCCACGGGCGAACGCATGAAGCGCGAAGCCGCTGCCGGCAAGCAGGGCGGCCGCACGCAGGAGATCCAGCGTCTGATCGGCCGGTCGCTGCGCGCCATCGTCGACCTGCAGGCGCTTGGCGAGCGCCAGATCACGATCGACTGCGACGTCATCCAGGCCGATGGCGGCACCCGCACGGCCTCGATCACCGGTGCCTGGATCGCGCTCTACGATTGCCTGAAGTGGATGGAAAGCCGCAATATGATCAAGACCGACCGTGTCCTGAAGGATCATATCGCTGCGGTTTCCTGCGGCATCTTTGCCGGCCAGCCGGTGATCGACCTCGACTACCTCGAGGATTCATCCGCCGAGACCGATGCCAATTTCGTCATGACTGGCGCCGGCGGCATCGTCGAGATCCAGGGTACGGCCGAAGGCACGCCCTTCAGCGAAGAAGAATTCACATCCCTGATGCATCTCGCCAAGAACGGCATCGCCGAACTGGTGGAGCTGCAGAAGCAGGCGATAGCCTGACCGAAGAGGCGGTCAACCGATGAACCCGTTGATGGAAGGCGTTCTGGAAACCGCTCTTTATGCGGACGATCTCGATGCAGCCGAGGCCTTCTATGGCGGCGTTCTCGGACTGCAGAAGATTTCGCGCGGCGGCAACCGTCATGTCTTTTATCGCTGCGGGCCGGGCGTGCTGCTCATCTTCAACAGTCATGAGACAGTGAAGCCGCCGGAATCGAGTTCCTTGCCGGTGCCGCCGCATGGCACGAAGGGCCACGGCCACGCCTGCTTCCGGGTCAGCGGCAACGATATCGAAGCGATGGCGCAGAAACTGAAGGCTGCCGGCGTCGCCATCGAAGCCGATTTTAACTGGCCGAATGGCGGCCGCTCGATCTATTTCCGCGATCCGGCCGGCAACAGCCTGGAATGCGCCGAACCCCGCATCTGGGGGCTATGACAGGACAGGATATGCGCAAGCTCGATACCAAGACTATCGTCGTCGCCAGCCACAATGCCGGCAAGATCCGTGAAATCCAGGATTTGATCGGCCCGTTCGGCTTTACAGCCAAGTCGGCCGCCGATCTCAATTTCATCGAGCCGGACGAGACGGGCACGACCTTCGAGGAAAACGCGACGATCAAGGCGCTGGCCTCGGCGCAAGCTTCCGGTCTGCCGGCGCTATCGGACGATTCCGGCCTGGTCATCGATGCGCTTGACGGCAATCCCGGCGTCTATACCGCCAACTGGGCGGAAACACCGGATGGTACCCGCGATTTCGCCATGGCGATGCGGAAGGTCGAGAGCGCGCTCGAAGAGGCCGGTGCCGCTTCGCCGGAGAGCCGTACGGCGCGCTTCGTTAGCGTGCTGTGCCTTGCCTGGCCGGACGGGCACACCGAACTCTTCCGCGGCGAAGTCGAAGGCCGTGTCGTCTGGCCGCCGCGCGGCACGCAGGGCTTCGGCTACGATCCGGTGTTCCAGCCCGAGGGTTACGACGTGACCTTCGGCGAGATGAGCGCCGAACAGAAGCATGGCTGGAAGCCAGGTGAACCCCAGGCCCTTTCGCATCGGGCCCGTGCCTTCAAAATCTTTGTTGAAACCTGCCTGGAGGCGTAAGCTCAAGCCCGTGGACACCCTGGAAGCGCAAAATATGACGCGTGAGGCGCCGTTGCTGCCCGATACCGGCGAACCCGGTTTCGGCGTTTATGTGCATTGGCCCTTCTGCGCCGCTAAATGCCCCTATTGCGATTTCAACAGCCATGTCCGCCACCAGCCGGTCGACCAGGAGCGTTTCGCCGCCGCCTTCTTGAAGGAGATGGCGTCGATGCGGGCGATCAGCGGCCCGAAGACGGTGACCAGCGTCTTCCTCGGCGGCGGCACGCCTTCGCTGATGAAGCCGGAGACGGTTGCCACGATTCTCGATGGCATTTCCAGATATTGGCACATGCCTGCAGGGATCGAGATCACCATGGAGGCCAATCCGTCCAGTGTCGAAGCCGAGCGTTTCCGCGGCTATCGCGCCGCCGGCGTCAACCGCGTGTCGATGGGCGTGCAAGCGCTGAACGATCGCGATCTGAAATTCTTAGGGCGACTGCATGACGTCGCCGATGCGTTGAAGGCGATCAAGCTGGCACGCGAGATCTTCCCGCGCATGTCCTTCGACCTCATCTATGCCCGCCCGAACCAGACCGTCGAGGAATGGGAGCGCGAGCTGAAGGAGGCGATCTCCTATGCCGTCGATCACCTCTCGCTCTATCAATTGACCATCGAGGAAGGCACGCCCTTTTTTGGGCTGCACAAGGCGGGCAAATTGATCGTGCCGGATGGCGACCAATCGGCGCTGCTCTACGAGGCGACGCAGGAGATCACCGAGCGCGAGGGCATGCCGGCCTATGAGGTCTCCAACCACGCACGTCCCGGCGCGGAGAGCCGCCACAATCTCACCTACTGGCGTTATGGCGACTATGCTGGCATCGGCCCCGGCGCCCACGGCCGGCTGTCCCACGGCCCCAAGAAATTGGCAACGTCCACCGAGCGGAAGCCGGAAAGCTGGCTGGAGCTGGTCGAGCGCGACGGCCACGGCATGGTCGAACAGGAAATGCTCGGCTTCGACGAACAGGCCGACGAGCTGCTGCTGATGGGCCTGCGTCTGAAAGAAGGCATCGACCTCGTGCGCTGGCAGCAGCTCTCCGGCAGGGAGCCCGATGCGAAACGCGAGCAGCTCTTGCTGGAGCACGGCTTCATCGAACGCCTCGGCAATTCCCGCCTGCGCTGCACGCCGGCGGGCATGCTGATTCTCGATTCCGTGGTTGCGGATCTGGCGTGCTGAGACGGTAATCGTCTTTCCTACTCCGCCGCCACGTTTTTCCTCGTGAAAGCGAATAACCGTCCATCGATCGCCGTAAGGCCGGCGGCGATCATCGCCATGCCGATAAAGTGCTTCGGCTGCAATTGCTCGCCGAGGATCAGCGCACCGAGCAGGATGGCGCTGACGGGAATGAGGAAGGTGACCAGCATCAGGTTGGTGGCGCCTGCCGTCGCCAGGATGCGGAAGAACAGGACATAGGCGATCGCGGTCGAGAGGATCGCGAGGCCGGCCAGCGCCATCCAGGTTTCCGCCGAAGGCATGCCGAGCGTCCAGGGGTGGTCGACGAGAAGGGCAAGCGGCAGCAGGAGGATCGTGGAGGCCGTCACCTGCCCGGCGGCGGGGATAATGGGAGCAAGCCCCATGCGGCGGAAGCGGCGGCCGAAAATGCCGGCGAGAGAATAGGAGAAGGCGGCGCCCAGCACGGAGAGCTGTGCCAGCACGTTCGAACCGAGGCTGCTCAGCACCGACGGGCCGATCATCAGCGCCACGCCGGCAAAACCGACGATAACGCCGATCAGGCGATTGCCGGTCATCTTCTCATCCGTCGTCAGAAAATGCGCCACCACGACGGCGAAAAGCGGGGTCGTCGCATTGAGGATGGAGGCCAGGCCACTGGCAATATGCGTCTGGCCCCAGACGATCAGCAGAAAGGGAATGGCATTGTTGAGGACGCCCATGCCGAAGAAGGCGGCCCAGGCCCGACGGTCGTGCGGCATCACCTGCCCGGTCATCCGGACGATGACATGCAAGGCGATCGCCGCCAGGGCGACGCGCGCAGCGACGATGGTGAAGAGCGGCAGTTCGTGTACCAGGATGCCGTTGAACAGAAACGAGCCACCCCAGAGGATCGACAATCCGAACAGCATGGCCCATTCCGCCGCGCCCATTGATTTCTGCGCCATGGCGATATCTCCTGTTTTCCAGTCTATTAGTTTGGCTCGATGGCGGCGGGGATGCACTTTCTTGTCAACCATCGATATTGATGGAATAATCTCGCGATTATAGGGCTCTTGCAAACGAGTCTTTTTCGCAAAATTGTTTAGCTGAACTCAATCGTCATGGATCAATTGCCTTCCCTTTCGGCGCTGCGCGCCTTCGAAGCCTCGGCGCGGCATCTGAGCATGACGATTGCAGCCAGGGAGCTGCATGTGACCCCCGGTGCGGTCAGCCTGCAGGTACGCGATCTCGAAACCGCGCTCGGTGTGCGGCTTTTCGACCGCCGTGCGCGGGGCCTCACCTTGACGGCTGACGGTGCGGATTATTTCGCGACGCTGCGCACCGCCTTCCGCCTGGTGCGAGAAGCGACGGCGGCGCTGACAATGCGGGCGCGGGACACGGTGCTCACCGTCACCTGCACTGCCGGCTTTGCCACACACTGGCTGGTGCCGCGGCTGATGCGCTTCGAGCAGGCGCATCCCGAGATCGATCTACGGATCAGCGCCTCACATAGGATGATGGATTTCCAGCGCGACGGCATCGACATCGCCATCCGCCATGGGCTCGGCGGCTATGAAGGGCTGGCGAGCGAGCGGCTGCTCGATGACGAATATGTGCCGGTCTGCACGCCCGAGATCGCTGCCTCCCTCGGCCCCTCACCCACGGCCGACGCGCTGGCCGCCCTGACCCTGATCCATGATGTCTATCGGCGCGATTGGCAGCTCTGGCTGCAGGCGGCGGGCGCAACCAAGGTTGACGCTATGCGGGGGCCGATCTTCACCGACGGCACCGGCGCCTACCATGCCATGAAGGCGGGGCTCGGCGTCGCGCTGATGCGGCGCTCTTTCATCGAAAGGGAATTGGCTGAGGGCTCTGTTGTCGCGCCCTTCCCGATGGGGCTTGCCAGCACGCTAGCCTACCATCTGGTCTATCCGCCAACCGCGCTGGAGCGGCCGGCCGTCGCCGCCTTTCGTGCTTGGCTGCTTACCGAGGTCCCGCACACGACGGCGCCGGCATAGGCGCGCGCATCATCCGTGATGGGTGATGCCACCCTTGAACAGGCGGCCGGTCCGCGTTTCCAGGAAAGTGTCGAGCGGAATATGCTCCTGATGCAGGAAGCCTGTCGAAGGCAGGCGGCCGGCGCGCACCAGCTCGATAACGGCGACGACGGAGGCCGACGTGGTCCAGGAAATGGCGGTGCGGCTCTCCCCGGCGACTTCGATCGGATAATAGGCGCGCACGAATTCCCGCCGGCGCAGATTGCCGTTGATCGTTCCTTCGGCCGAGACATGGACATAGACGACGTCGTCATCGACCGGCGGCTTGGCCTCGGTCAGGATCTCGCCGGCAAGCTGGCGGCGGTCGCGCATCAGCAACTCATGGAAGAAGAAGTTCATCAGCTCCATATGGCCGGGATATCGCATTGTTTTATAATCGAGATTTTCCACCCGACCGAGCATGGTGCTGCACATGGTCCCGAGGCCGCCCGAGGTGGTGAAGGCTTCGAGCTTGACGCCGTTGACATAGAGCGTCTCGTGCCATTCCATCGGCGAGACCAGCTTGCGCACCCCGCCCTCGATGACTTCGCAATCATTCAGATATTCGTTGACCACACCTTCCGGCGACCAGTTGAAGGCATAACCCAACAGTCCGGTCGGATTCTGCGGCAAGGCACCGACACGCATGCGGATCGAGCGGCAGCGATCAAAGACGTCGGCAAGGCTTGCGCCGACGATGCCGACGAAACCGGGCGCCAAGCCGCATTGCGGCGCCATCAGGCCACGCGCGCTCTCCGCAAGCGCAATGATGCCGTTCGTGGTCGGCACATCCTCGGTCAGGTCGAAGTAATGAATGCCGGCGCCATGGGCTAGGCGCGCCAGTTCGGCGTTCAGGTGAAACGGCAGGCAGGAGAGCACGGCATCGACGCGGGAAAAGAGATTGCCGATCAAGGCCGGATCGGAGACATTGCCCGCCTCGCAGGCGAAAGGCAGTGCCTCGGCAGGCAAACGCGCGTCGATACCGGTGACGGCAAAACCGCTTTCATGCAGCAATGTAGCGGCGAGCCGCCCGACCTTACCGAGGCCGAGAACGGCAATCCTGTTAAAACTCATAGGCATCCTCCCAGTCGGCTCCGGCCTCCTCCGGCCGGTGTCCGATTCCGTATTTCAGACATCTATAGAATAAAAGCCGCATAAATGAAAACGGCCGGCAATGAAGCCGGCCGTGGATAAATGCGAATAATATCGCCGATTATTCGTTGATCAGACGCTTCAACAGCTCGATTTCATGCGACAGCTTGCTGTCACCGGAAATCAGCTCCTCGATCTTGCGCACCGCATGCAGCACGGTCGTATGGTCACGACCACCAAAGCGGCGGCCGATCTCCGGGAAGGAGCGCGGCGTCAGCGTCTTCGACAGATACATGGCGATCTGGCGCGGCTTGACGATGACGCGGGTGCGGCGATTGGACACCAGCTCCTGGCGAGAGACATTGTAGTGACGCGCCACGATACGCTGGATGTCCTCGATGCGCACCCGGCGCGGCTCGCCGGAGCCGACCAGATGGGCCAACAGCTCGTCGACGCGCTCGACCGTCAAATTCGGCTCGAAAGAACGGCGGAAGATCAGTTGGTTGAAAGCGCCTTCCAGCTCACGGCCGCTTGCCGTCACATTGCGGGCGACATGCGAGAGAAGTTCGGCCGGAATTTCCAGCGACGGATCGTCCTGACGGGCGGCATCCAGGCGGCGCTTGAGGATTTCGAGACGCATCTCGTAGTCTGGCGCCTCGACCTCGATGGCGACACCGCCCTGCAGACGCGAACGCACGCGCGGATCAAGCGATTCCAGCTCCCAAGGCGCGCGGTCGGCGGCAACGACGACCTGCTTGGCGCTGTCGAGCAGCATATTGAGCAGATGGCAGAACTCGTGCTGGATCATCTTGCCCTGCAGGAACTGCATGTCGTCGATGATCAGGAGATCGATGTTGCGCAGCGAGTCCTTCAGGGTCAGCGCATCATTATCGCGGATGGCGGTGGCGAAGCGCCACATGAAATATTCCGCCGTCAAATAGACGACACGCAGCCCGCGCGGGTTCTGCACGGCGGCATTGGCGATCGCCTGCAAAAGGTGGGTCTTGCCGAGGCCGACCGTCGCGTGGACGAAGAGCGGATTGAACCGCACGGCGCCGGAGCCGGCTTCGGCAATCGTCTTGGCGGCGGCAAGGCCGACGCGGTTCGAGCTGCCCTCGACAAAGGTATCGAAGGTAAAGCGGGAATCGAGCGGCGAGCCGAACAGCGGCGCGCCCACGGTCGCCGGGCGGGCGGCGGCTGCAGCACTAACCGTCTGGGCAACGACCTGACCGGCAGGCTGGGCAACCGGGCGGCGGATCGGCGCCACCGAAGCCGCCTCTGGAGCCGCGACATGTTCGTCCGCACAGGGCTTCGCACCATGACGGGTCGCCGTGCGCACAAGAATCTCAACCTTCAGGATTTCAGCATCTTCTGCCTGGAACAGGTTGGTGATCAGATCGAGATAACGATTGTTGATCCAGGACTTCAGAAACGTCGTCGGAACAGTCAGCCGTACGACGCTCTTCGATACCGAGTGCAGCTTCAGCCGTGCAAACCAGCTAGCATAAACATCCGGACCGACCTGAGCCTTCAAGCGTGCACTGACACGCTCGAACAATACGTTATGCTTCATGTCTCCTTTTTCCCCCGCCGCTTCAAGGCAAACCGCACTGAACGCCTGCTGTGCATTGTCCCCATTCTCCAACGCACCCGTCGTTCTCGTAATCATTTGCATAATGCCGCCTTCCACAGTCTCTTTTTATAGGGCGGAAATTGGATGATACCGCCGCCCTTAGGTCTACGCCATGGCATAGCGGTCGCGCTCGTTGTCGGAGCTTCGCCGCATACCGGTTCATCAGCCGGGTCCAGCCAAACGGACCTTACGCAAAACACCCTGGCGAAAACTGCTCCCCGAGCGGCCTTCGTCTTGGTATCTGCATCTGGAGCAGTCGCTCGGTCCTCGTACTCCGACCGACTGCGCCAAACGGCTGTCAATTTTTCTCCCCTCCCCACAGCCACGCTTGGGACTTAGGCTGCAAAGAGCAGACAAGTGTCCTCGTTCCGCAGGCGTTACCGCTTACGGCCTTAACTCGTCAACTGTTTGAAAAAACGGAACTGAACCGCTCCGTCACAAGGAACAAAAACCACCCCCGCTGCCATGACTGGCAGTGTTCGCCGAAGCCGTTTCAGATGATGTTCCGCGCCCCTTGTTGAAAGCCATTTAGGCAGGATCGTAGGCGGAGATCAACGATGAATTTTACACAAAATTAAGAGGCGGTCCTTGACTCTGGAGGCCGTTTTTGAGTGTCACAACCCCGTCAAAAAAGAATCGCTTTTGAATCAAGGAGATTCGCGTTCAGCGCGATTCCCACAGCTTTCAAAACAAAAAAAATAAAAAAATCCTTGACTCACTCGGGAGCCCGCAGGCCGTCATGCAGATCACCCAACGTCAAGACATCCTGCTATAACCGCTTGTTTTTAAAAGGTTTTTTCTGTCACCTCAGTGACATGGTCAGCCGGCTACATTTTAACGATACGAGCCAATTTTGGCTGAATCCAAAAAGCCCGGCACAAGGGCCGGGCTCAAGTCTAACGATTAAATCGTTAAGGAAAAATTACGCGGTCGGAGCCGAAAGTGCCTTCACGCGCTTGGCAAGACGCGAGACCTTGCGGGAAGCGGTGTTGGCATGCAGGACGCCCTTGGTGGCAGCGCGAGCCAGTTCCGGCTGCGCTACGAGGAAGGCTTCCTTCGCACGATCCGCATCACCCGATGCGATGGCTTCTTCGACCTGGCGGACGAAAGTGCGAACGCGCGAGCGACGAGCCTTGTTGACTTCGGTGCGGCGGGCGATCTTGCGGGTCGCTTTTTTCGCCGAGCTGGTATTGGCCATGTATGCCTCTCTTAGAATTCGAACATAACTCCGTCAGTGCAGCGCGGGCCCTGCGGCCACTTCATCCAGCAATGCGGGAGCAATTGCGGAAAACCAGATCGGCTTTCCAAACTGTGGCGGGCATATAACCGGAATGAGCGGCGGCGTCAACGCGGATTCTCACGGAACCCGCGCAATTCCGGAATCTCGTTCTCACCTGTTCTTGAAGACAGGTTTGCGCTTCTCGATGAAGGCCGCCATGCCTTCCTTCTGATCCTCGGTGGCAAACAGGCTATGGAAAAGCCGGCGCTCGAAGCGCAGGCCCTCTTCCAGCGTCGTCTCCAGCGCCCGGTTGACCGCCTCCTTGGCCATCAGCACCGAGGGGCGCGACAGCGAGGCGATCTTGGCGGCGGCGGCAAGCGCCTCATCGAGGAGCTTGTCGGCCGGCACGACGCGGGACACCAGACCCGAACGCTCCGCTTCGGCCGCATCCATCATCCGGCCGGTCAGGATCATATCCATCGCCTTCGCCTTGCCGACGGCGCGCGTCAGGCGCTGCGAACCGCCCATGCCGGGGATGATGCCGAGCGTGATCTCCGGCTGGCCGAACTTTGCCGTATCGGCGGCAATGATGAAGTCGCACATCATGGCGAGCTCGCAGCCGCCGCCGAGCGCAAAGCCGCCGACGGCAGCGATGACGGGCTTGCGCGCCTTGGCGATCTCGTCCCAACCGCTGATGAAATCGCCCTTATAGACATCGGCGAATTCGAGCGGCTGCATTTCCTTGATATCGGCGCCGGCGGCAAAAGCCTTTTCCGAGCCCGTCAGCACGATTGCGCCGATCGTCTCATCGGCGTGAAAAGCGCCGTAGGCCTGCTTCAGTTCGGCGAGCACCGTCGAATTCAGCGCATTCAGCGCCTGCGGCCGATTGAGCCTGATGAGACCGACAGGCCCGTGCGTTTCGATGATCAAGGTTTCATAGGCCATGTGTCTCTCCTTCACATTAGCTCTGGCAGGAGGCGCAATAGAAAGAAGAGCGCCCCGCCTGGACGATGCGGGCGACCGTACCGCCGCAACCGGGCGTGCTGCAAGGCTCAGCCTCGCGGTCGTAGACGGAAAAAGAATGCTGGAAATAACCGAGCGAACCATCCGTCTGGATATGATCACGCAATGACGAGCCGCCGGCGGCTATGGCATCGGCGATGACCTCGCGGATCGCGACGACCAGCCGAAGCAATTCCTCTTTCGGCATGCCGGCTTCGCTCACCAATGTCCCAGCGGCCCGCAGCGGCGACAGATGCGAACGCCACAATGCCTCGCACACATATATATTGCCGAGTCCGGCGATATTCTTCTGGTCGAGCAGCGCGCTCTTCAGCGGCTGCGCCTTGCCCGAGAAGCGTTCGGCCAGATAATCGGCGCTCAATTCATTGCCGGTCGGCTCCGGGCCAAGATCGCGGAAGGAGGGATGGCTGGCGAGATCTGCACGCCGGACGATGTCCATGAAGCCGAAGCGGCGGGGATCATTGTAGATGACGCGCGCGCTGCCGTTGGCGCCCTTCAGATGGAAGACGACGTGATCATGCTTCTCGTCCTTGGAGCGCGGATGGTGAAATGTGCCGGGCGCCTCGGCGGCGGCATCGCTTTCGACCCGAAAGGAACCGGACATGCCGAGATGCGATACGATCGTCATGCCGTCGTCGAGATCAATCAGCAGATATTTCGCGCGCCGCGACAGCGACGTGATGCCGCGGCCGGAGACAAGGCGTGAAAACTCGGCCGGAAAGGGAAAGCGCAGATCGTTGCGGCGCAACTCCAGTTCAGCGAGCAGCGCGCCTTCCATGGAGGGAGCAAGCCCGCGCCTGACGGTTTCGACCTCTGGTAATTCCGGCATCGCTATCCATCTTTATGTTTCAACCGCTTATGATCTGAGCTATAGCCCAAGGCATTGCGGCTGGTGGCCTGGTTGATGAGATAGCGTGGCAAACGCGATTTCGCTATGGTCCGTCGCTGATTACTGCATAATTCCTTAGGTCGGAATCGATTTAAGGATAAAATTATGCAGCAGATTTAAAGTGCTACAGCGACCCTTGCGCGTCACATGCGACGCGCGGCGCTGTGGTGTAACGGAGTTGAGCTGATGGCAGAAAGCCGCACCTCCGCCGATGGCGGCATGGAAACATCCTATGGCTTCCGCGAAGTGGCCGATGGTGAGAAGCAGGGCCTCGTCAACGAGGTGTTCCACAAGGTCGCCAAGCGCTACGACATCATGAACGACGTCATGTCCATGGGCCTGCACCGGGCCTGGAAGGATGCGATGATCGCCGTGCTCAATCCGCGCAAGGACGCTGGCTATAAGGTCCTCGACGTCGCCGGCGGTACGGGCGACATCGCCTTCCGCATCGTCGAGGCCTCGAACCGGCTGGCGCACGCGACCGTGCTCGACATCAACGGCTCGATGCTGGGTGTCGGCGCGGAACGCGCTGCGAAGAAGAAGCTCACCGATAATCTCACCTTTGTCGAGGCCAATGCCGAGGAACTGCCCTTCGAGACCAATTCCTTCGACGCCTATACGATCGCCTTCGGCATCCGCAACGTGCCGCGTATCGATGTGGCGCTGAAGGAAGCCTATCGCGTGCTGAAGCGGGGCGGGCGGCTGCTGGTGCTGGAATTTTCCGAAGTCGACCTGCCGCTGCTCGACCGTGTCTACGATGCCTGGTCCTTCAACGCCATTCCGCAGTTCGGCAAGGCGATCACCGGCGATGCCGAACCCTATCAGTATCTTGTGGAATCGATCCGTAAATTTCCGAACCAGCAGGATTTCGCGACGATGATCCGCGAGGCCGGCTTTTCGCGCGTGAGCTTTACCAATTATACCGGCGGCATCGCCGCCCTGCACTCCGGCTGGAAGCTCTGACGCATGGTTCCGAAAAATGTGACGCGGGTTTCGGCCGGCATCAAGCGAGACCTTGAGACCCGATGAGTGCTTTTAACGCATATTTCGGCCTCATCAGGGTCGGCTGGGTGATGGTGCGCGAAGGCGTGGTCATCGCGCTTCCGTCCGAGGGATTGCCGCCCTCCGTCAGCCTCGCGAAATCCTTCGTCAGCATTTTTGCCCGCAAACGCGCCAAGACCCAGGCGCGCAGCGATCGCCTCGCCAAGGCCGTCGAGCGTCTCGGACCTTCCTATGTGAAAATCGGCCAGTTCCTGGCGACGCGCCCCGATGTCGTCGGCGTCGACATGGCCAACGACCTGTCGCAGTTGCAGGACCGCATGGCTTTCTTCCCGAATGCGGCGGCAAGGGCCGCGATCGAGGGTTCACTCGGCCGTCCGATCGATGACCTCTATGTAAGCTTTGACGAACCGATTGCCGCCGCGTCGATTGCCCAGGTACATCCAGCGGAAGTGCAGACGGCGGAAGGCCGCAAGCGCGTTGCCGTCAAGGTTGTCCGGCCCGGCGTACGCCAGCGTTTCGTCAACGATATCAAGGCGATGTATCTTGTCGCCGGTCTGCAGGAACGCTTTATGCCGTCGAGTCGCCGCTTGAGGCCCGTCGAAGTAACGCGAACGCTGGAGCAGACAACTAAGGTCGAGATGGATCTGCGGCTCGAGGCGGCAGCACTTTCCGAGATCGCCGAAAACACCGAGAAGGACCCGGGCTTCCGCGTCCCCAAGGTCGATTGGGAGCGCACCGGCCGCGACGTCATCACCATGGAATGGATCGACGGCGTCAAGATGTCCGATGTCGAGGGGCTGAAGGCCGCCGGCCATAATCTCAATCTGCTCGCCGACACGCTGATCCAATCCTTCCTGCGGCATACGCTGCGCGACGGCTTCTTTCATGCCGACATGCATCCCGGCAATCTCTTCGTCGACGCCCAAGGGCAAATCGTCGCCGTCGACATGGGCATCGTCGGACGGCTCGGCAAAAAGGAACGCCGTTTCCTTGCCGAAATCCTCTATGGCTTCATCACGCGCGATTATATCCGCGTCGCCGAGGTGCATTTCGAGGCCGGTTACGTGCCGGGGCATCACAATACCGAAAGTTTTGCGCAGGCAATCCGCGCCATCGGCGAGCCGATCCACGGCCAGCCGGCCGAAACGATCTCCATGGGTAAGCTGCTGACGCTGCTCTTCGAAGTGACCGAACTTTTCGATATGGAGACGCGGCCGGAACTAGTCATGCTGCAGAAGACCATGGTCGTGGTCGAGGGCGTGTCGCGCATGCTCAATCCGCGCTTCAACATGTGGAAGGCTTCGGAACCTGTCGTCGGCGACTGGATCCGCACCAATCTCGGTCCCAAACGTATCGTAACCGACCTGAAGGACGGTTTGAAAGCGGCTGTGAAACTCGCCGAAGCGGCCCCCGAAATCGCCGCCAAGACCGAGAAATTCCACCATGAACTCCTCGCCATGAGCGAAAACGGTCTGCGCTTCGACCCTCAGACGGCGGAGGCGATCGGCAAGGCCGAGGCGAAGCACAGCCGTTATGGGCGCTTGGCGCTCTGGATCATCGCGCTCACGCTGCTTTACATTGCATGGCATTTGAGCTGACCTATTTCTAAGGCCACGCCGTTTCATAGAAATGGATGCCTCCCCCTTTCGGCCGTGATGGGTCATTGAAGGTGCTGCGGCAGGTCTTGCGCAGGCTTTGTATGCACGGCGCTACAGGTGTTCGCGATTTGGGATATCCCATTATCGATGATGCTCGCATAGCCTTGCGGGAAAGGAGAACAGCAGAGATGGAGCGTCAGAAAGCCAGCATCGAACTCACCGGACAGCCCTTGGGCTTCAGCGATCTGGTGCGGATCGGCGCAGGCGTCGTGATGCCCACGGCATCGGAAAGCGGCCTGGTGCGCGTGCGCGCGGCGCGCGAAGTCCTCGAAAGCACGATCGAGTCCGGCATGCCCGTTTATGGCTCGACCACCGGCGTCGGAGCGATGAAGGATGTGGAGTGGTCTCCGGAAGACCTCGACACCTTCAATCTCGGCCTGGTGCGCGCCCATCATTTCGGCACCGGCGCGCCTTTTTCCATGTCCGTCGTGCGCAATGCCATGGCGATCCGGGTCAATACTGCGCTGACCGGCCGGGTTGGCTGCTCGCCGGAACTGATCGACGCCTATCTCCAGCTTCTGAACGCGGATGTCATTCCCGTCGTGCGGCGCACCGGCTCGATCGGCTGCGCCGATATCGGCCTCATGGGCCAGATCGGCGCGGTGCTGACCGGGGTCGGCGAAGCCGTCTATCACGGCCGGCGCATGCAGGCAGCCGACGCCTTTGCCGCGGCCGGCATCAGGCCGGTGAGAATGCTGCCGCGCGACAGCCTGGCCTCGCTCAGCGTCAACGCCGTCAGTTTCGCGGCGGCGGCCGAGACGACCCGCAATGCCGCCTCCTCGATCCGCGTGCTGCTCGCAACCGGCATGATGGCGGCCGGCGCGCTTGGTGCCTCGCGTGATCCCTGGCATTCGGTGCGCCATGTCGGCACGGCGCGCGAAGCGCTGATCGGCTCCTGGCTCTGCAACGCCTCCGAAGAATGGCCTTGGCCCGTCGCAACGCATGTGCAGGACCCCTTGAGCCTGCGCATGATCGGTCAGGTCTTCGGCGCGGTGATCGAAAATCTCCTGTCCGCCGGTCACAAAATCCTGGCCGCGACCGGCCGCTCCGACGACAATCCCGTCATCGTCGACGGTCGCGTCATGACGTCGGGTGGTTCCTTGCCCCTTGATGTAACGATCCTGCTCGAGGCAGCAGTCATCTGCATGGCGCATGCGGCGCGCAATGCCTTCAACCGCTGCGTCCTGCTCGGCAATGGCCAGCGGCGCGGCCTGCCGGTCAATCTGGTGCCGGAGGGCAAAATCGCCACCGGCTTCGGCCCGATCATCAAGCTTGCCGGCGAGATCTTTTCGCGGGTGCTCTCCATGTCCAATCCGGTATCGGCGCAGTCGCTGGTGGTCGCCGCTGGCATGGAGGATGAAGCCGCTTTCCTGCCGCTGGTCATCGAACGTTTTGAGCGGCAGATGCGGGCGTTGAAGCGCCTTGCGGCACTGGAAGCCCTGCTCTCGGCGCAGGCGATCGACATTCTCGGCGACAAGCCGGAAGGCGTGGCCCGCATGCTTTACGACGTCGTACGCAAACATGCCGACTTCTATGTCGTCGACCGACCGCTGTCGGCTGAAGTGGAAGCGATCGAAGAAGAACTGGGTTCAGAGGCCTTCGTATCCGAAATGATCGCCCAGGCGCCGATCCTCGCCTACGATGACTTCTTTGCCCTTGGCTCGCTGGAGCGGGTCGAAGAGCGGCTTTATCGCGACACCGTCGTGATCTGAACAAACCGGTGAACGGGGAGACTGGATATGGCTGACTTCGATCTCGTTCTGCAAGGCACGGTGGTTCTGCCCGAGCGTATCGTGGAACAGGGTTATGTCGCCGTGCGCGACGGCAAGATCGCTGAGATCGGCATCGGCGTCCCACCCGCAGCGCATGAACGGCATCTGCTCGGAAAAGCACTGATCCTGCCCGGCGCGATCGACGCGCAGGTGCATTCGCTCTCTCAGAAAGACCAAGAGGATTTCATCTGGTCGACGCGCTCGGCCGCGGCTGGCGGCGTCACCACCATCGTCGACATGCCCTATGATGAAGGCAATCTCGTCTGTTCGGCGACGGCGGTGAAGAAGAAGGTCGACCATGCCTCTCCGCAGGCCCGCGTCGACTTCGCGCTTTACGGCACGGTCGACCCGGAAGAAGGGCCTGCACGCATCCACGAAATGGTGGAGGCCGGTGTCGCCGCCGTCAAATTCTCGACATTCGGCACGGACCCCAAGCGCTTCCCGCGCATTCCGCCCGCCCTGCTCGACGCCTGCTTTGCAGCGATTGCACCGACGGGAGTGACGGCCGGCGTGCATAACGAGGACGATGAAGCGGTTCGGACCTATATGGAGCAGATCAAGGCAAGCGGCATCACCGATTACCGCGCGCACGGCCTGTCACGGCCGCCGATCACCGAATTGCTCGCCATGCATACGATCTTCGAGACAGGCGCCCACACCGGCTGCCCGGCGCATGTGGTGCATTGCTCGCTCGGCCGCGGCTACGATATTGCCCGCGCTTACCGCCGCGACGGCTTCGAGGCGACGGTAGAATGTTGCATTCACTATCTGACGCTGGACGAGGAAAACGACGTGAAGCGCCTTGGCGGCAAGGCGAAGATCAATCCGCCGATCCGCCCACGCGCCGAAGTGGAGACGCTATGGCGCAAGGTGGCGGAAGGCAATGTCTGGCTCGTCTCGACGGACCATGTGAGCTGGTCGGAGAACCGCAAGACCAATCCGGATATGCTGGCGAATGCGTCGGGCGTTCCAGGCCTTGAAGTCATGGTGCCGCTTTTCGTCAAGGGCGCGTTGGAGCGTGGCGTGCCACTTACTTGGGCGGCGAAGCTGATGGCGGAAAATCCCGCCAGGCATTTTCGTCTCGATCATATCAAGGGCGCGCTGACGCCTGGCAAGGATGCCGACATCGTCGTGCTGGAACCGCGCGAAACCGTCTACGACGCCGCTTCGAGCGGCAACAATGTCGTCGACTGGAGCCCCTATAACGGCATCCGCCTGCCTTGGACGGTATCCGCCACCTATCTCAGAGGCACACAAATTGCCGATGGAAACAAAGTGCTGGCCGAGCCCGGCAGCGGCAGATTTGTCCGCCCGCTTCCTCGCCAGATTATCGCCGGAGAGACTGCCTGATGAACCAACCGAAACGCCACAATCTGCCCGTCAACGCCGACCGCATCGCCGAAGATATCGATGCGCTGGCAGGGATCACCGAACCCGATCACCCTTGGACGCGCCGCGCCTTCTCGCCGCTGTTTCTGGAAGGTCGTGCTTACATTGAGGCGCGGATGAAAGCCGCCGGACTGGAAACCCGCATCGATGCCGGCGGCAACCTGATCGGCAGGCGCGCAGGCACAAAGCCCGGTCTCGGCACGATCCTCGTCGGCTCGCATTCCGATACCGTTCCCGATGGCGGCCGTTTCGACGGCATCGCGGGTACGATTGCCGCGCTCGAGGTCGCGCGCTCCTTGAGAGATCGCGATATCGAGCTCGATCATGATCTGGAGATTGTCGATTTTCTGGCTGAGGAAGTCAGCATCTTCGGCGTATCCTGCATCGGCAGCCGCGGCATGACCGGGCAGATCCCCGAGGCGTGGCTCACACGCACCAGCGGTAACCGCACGCTTTCCCAGGGGATTGCTGAAGTCGGTGGCGACCCCTCCGTGCTGCTCGCACAGAAGCGCCCGGATCTCGCCGGTTTCCTGGAGCTGCATATCGAGCAGGGTCCCGTGCTGGAGGCCGAGAACAAGGATATCGGCATCGTCACCGCGATCGCCGGAATCACCCGCATCGAGATCACTGTCGAAGGCCGCGCCGACCATGCCGGCACGACGCCGATGGACCGCCGCGCGGATGCGCTGGTGGCCGCCTCGCAGCTCGTGCTCGACATCCGCCAGCGCGCTGCTGAACAGGCGAAGACGCCGGGTCATTTCGCCGCGACCGTGGGCGAATTCCGCATCGAGCCGAATGCCGCCAATGTGGTGCCTTCCAAGGTGGTGCTGCTGATCGACGGCCGCGCCGAAATTCGCAGCGACATGGAAGAGTTCCTGGCCTGGATCGATGGTGCCGTTCAACAGATAGCTACGGCTTACGGAGTGACGATCAAGCCACCCGTCCGCGTCTCCGACAATTTTCCAACGCCGGGTGCTCCCGCTCTGCTCGAAACGCTCGAGCGCGCCTGCGACACAGTCGGCGCAAAGCATCGCCGCATGGCGTCTGGCGCCGGCCACGACACGGCCTGGATCGCCAAGGTCGCCCCAGCCGCCATGATCTTCGTGCCCTGCAAGGAAGGCCGCAGCCATTGCGCCGAGGAATGGGCCGAGAATGACGATATCGCCATGGGCGCCGCCGTTCTTTTCGAAGCGGTGCGCGACATGGACAAGAACCTCAAACAGAACCGGGAGTAGCCGATGAGACGCGTACTCGTTGCCAAGGATGTGGAAGCGGCCGTCAAGGGCGGTTCGGTTTATGCAGCCGGCGGCGGCGGCTGGGCCGATCATGGCCGCATGCTCGGCTATGCGGCCGTCAATGTCGGCAAGCCCGAGCTGGTCTCGATCGACGAACTTGATGACGACGACTGGATCGCCACAGCAGCCGCCATCGGCGCGCCGGCCTCCACGACCCCCTGGGAAATGCAGGGTATCGATTACGTCAAGGCCGTGCAGCTCCTGCAGGACGAGCTTGGCGAGAAGCTTTCCGGCCTGATCATCGGCCAAAACGGCAAATCCTCGACGCTGAACGGCTGGCTGCCCTCGGCCATTCTCGGAACGAAGGTCGTGGACGCGGTCGGCGACATCCGCGCCCATCCGACCGGCGACATGGGCTCGATCGGCATGGCGGGTTCGCCCGAGCAGATGATCCAGACAGCCGTCGGCGGCAATCGCGCCGAGAACCGCTATATCGAGCTGGTGGTGAAGGGCGCGACGGCGAAGATCTCGCCGATCCTGCGCGCGGCGTCCGACCAGTCCGGCGGCTTCATCGCCTCCTGCCGCAATCCGCTGCGGGCCTCCTATGTCCGCACGCATGCGGCCCTTGGCGGCATCTCCATGGCGCTCTCGCTCGGCGAAGCGATCATCGAGGCAGAAAAGAAGAGCGGCAGCGCCGTCATCGATGCCATTTGCAAGACCACCGGCGGACATATCCTGGCCGAAGGCACGATCACCAAGAAGGATGTCGTCTATACGAAGGAAGCCTTCGACATCGGCACGGTCACGGTCGGTAGCAGCGACAAGGCCGTCATCATGCATGTGATGAACGAATACATGGCCGTCGAGGATGCCAATGGTAAGCGCCTAGCGACCTTCCCCTCCGTCATCACGACGCTATCGCCGGAGGGCGAACCCTTGAGCGTCGGCCAGTTACACGAGGGCATGAAGGTTTTTATCCTGCATGTGCCAATGGATATCATTCCGCTGTCTGCCAGCGTGCTCGATCCGACCGTCTATCCCCCTGTCGAAAAGGCCATGGGGATCGAGATCGCGAAATACGCTCTGGCCGGCAAGAGGGGTTGAAAAGCGCGGGAGGCGCAGATGGCGCGTGACGCCGGTCTCGAAGAATTGCTGAAAGAGGAGCTCGGACAACGGCCCGGGCTCAGCGAAAAAGGGATGTTCGGCGGCTGGGCCTTTCTGCTCAACGGTCACCTGCTTTGCGGCGCCCGTGAAGACGGGATGCTGATCCGCCTCGGCAAGGGCAGCGATGCCTGGGCGCTGGAGCAGCCTGACGTCAAACCCATGCTGTCAGGTAGCCGCGAAATGCAGGGATGGGTGCGCGCCGGGCCGGAGGCCTATGGCAACGACATGCTGCGCAAGAGGCTGCTTCTGGCCGCGCTGAATTTCGTCGAAGGCCTGCCGCCGAAATAGCCGGGCCGCCGAAACAACAACGAAAATAGGGAAGGGAAATCAATGCCAAAAGCCAATCCACGTCACCCGAAATTCCCTATACCGGGCGGCCCGGAGCTGCGTGCCAAAGGCTGGCGGCAGGAGGCCCTGCTGCGTTTGCTGGAAAACGTGCTCTCGGTCGGCGAAGATCCGGATAATCTCGTCGTCTACGCCGCACTCGGCAAGGCAGCCCGCAATTGGGCGGCGCACAAGGGCATCGTGAAGGCGCTGATCGAAATGGATGAGAACCAGACCCTGCTCATTCAGTCCGGTAAGCCGATCGGCCTCATCCGCACGCATGATAAGGCGCCGCTCGTCATCATGGCGAACTGCAATCTCGTCGGGCAATGGGCGAAAGCCGAGGTGTTCTATGAGCTGCAGCGCAAGGGTCTGATCTGCTGGGGCGGTCTGACAGCGGGCGCCTGGCAATATATCGGCAGCCAGGGCGTCATCCAGGGCACTTACGAAATCTTCATGCGCATCGCCGAGCGCCGTTTCGGCGGTGATCTCTTCGGCCGTTTCGTGCTCACCGCCGGTCTCGGCGGCATGGGCGGAGCGCAGCCGCTTGCCGGCCGCATGGCGGGAGCCGCGATACTCTGCGTCGATATCGATGCAGAGCGTGCTAGGAAGCGCCAGGACATCGGCTATCTGCAGGAAATCGCGCCGGATCTCGATTCCGCGCTGGCGATGATCGACGCCGCCGTCAAGGAGAAGCGCGCGCTTTCCGTCGGCCTTGTTGGCAATGCGGCCGAGATTTATCC
This sequence comes from Rhizobium sp. NXC24, assembly GCF_002944315.1. Taxonomy (NCBI): domain Bacteria; kingdom Pseudomonadati; phylum Pseudomonadota; class Alphaproteobacteria; order Hyphomicrobiales; family Rhizobiaceae; genus Rhizobium; species Rhizobium sp. NXC24. The sequence continues at coordinate 423,718 of NZ_CP024311.1, read as the reverse complement.
CGAGATTGCCCGGCGCGGCATCGTCCCCGATATCGTCACCGACCAGACCTCGGCTCACGATCTCGTCTATGGCTATGTGCCGAAGGGCATGACCCTGAGCCAAGTCAAGGACCTGCGCGACGACGGCCAGGGCCAGCTCATGGCAGCGAGCCGCGCTTCGATCGTCGAGCATGTGAAGGCCATGCTGGACTTCCAGAGACAAGGCTCCGAAGTCTTCGACAACGGCAACCTGATCCGGACTCAGGCGAAGGAAGGCGGCGTCGCCAATGCCTTCGATATCCCGATCTTCACCGAAGCCTATCTGCGGCCGCTCTTCTGCCGCGCCATCGGCCCGTTCCGCTGGATGGCGCTTTCCGGCGAGGAAAGCGATATTGCCCACATCGACGATCTGCTCTTGGAGATGTTCCCGGACAACAAGATCATCACCAACTGGATCCGCCTCGCCCGCCAGCATGTGCCTTTCGAAGGGCTGCCGGCGCGTATCGCGTGGCTCGGGCATGGCGAGCGCACAGCGCTTGCCCGCCGCGTCAACGAGCTTGTGGCAAGCGGCGAACTTAAGGGGCCGATCGCGTTTTCGCGCGACCACCTCGATGCCGGCGCCATGGCGCATCCGAACATCATGACCGAGCGCATGAAGGACGGCTCCGACGCCATCGCCGACTGGCCGCTGATCGACGCCATGATGCTCTGCTCGTCGATGGCCGATCTCGTCGTTGTCCATTCCGGCGGCGGCGGCTATGCCGGCTACATGACGAGCTGCGGCGTCACCGTGGTTGCCGACGGCACGCCTGCCGCCGACGAACGGCTCGACCACGCGCTGACCAACGACACCGCACTTGGCGTCATGCGCTATGCCGATGCCGGCTATGAGGAAGCGCTGGACGAAGTTGCGAAAAAGGATGTGCCCTATATCCGTCTCGGATAAGCACATCTGTTCTTACCAGCTTTGAACGACTATGGTCCCGCGCAATTCGAAACCACCTATTTCACCGCAATTCCGGGCGGAAAGCCGCTACGCATTTTTCCTGGAATTGCTTTGGAGAGTTGCCCGTGATCCCCTGGACCTTGCTCGACACTGCGAAAATCCCCGGTGGCGGCGAGCTGCGCTTGAAGCAGCGCGGCCAGGAATTTTCCATCATGCTCGGCACCAACGAGCTGATGAACAGCCGCTTGAGCGGCTCAGAGCGCGCGCTTGCAACCCTTTCCTGCGAGAAGATCAAGAGCCGGAAGGCGCCGCACATACTGATCGGCGGGCTCGGCATGGGCTTTACCTTGCGCGCAGCACTCGGCGAACTCGGTGCGGACGCCAAGGTCACGGTTGCGGAACTGGTTCCGGCTGTCGTGACCTGGGCCCGCGGGCCGATGGCAACGGTCTTCGACGGCTGCCTCGACGACCCGCGCGTCGCCATTCACGAGGGCGATGTGCGTCCGCTCATCCGAGCCAGCAAGGCAACTTATGACGCCATCCTGCTCGACGTCGACAATGGTCCTGATGGTATCACGTCCGAAGCCAATGACGGTCTCTATGATTATAGAGGCCTAAAGGCGGCGCGCGACGCATTGCGCCCGGGCGGCGTACTGGCGGTCTGGTCATCGGGACCAGACCGGGATTTCACGAGACGGCTCAACGACAGCGGTTTCGCTGCCGAGGTGGTCAATACGCGCGCCAATGGCAAGACAGGCGCACGTCATGTCATCTGGCTGGCGACGAAGACGGGATCGTAACGCTTCGAATTGAAATCGCGCTCCAATTGCTATATATCAATGTCATATCTCAAAGGAGCTATGGCATGGACACCGCAAAAATCTTCTGGTCCGGCCGCTCGCAGGCCATACGCCTGCCAAAGGAATTTCGTCTCGACGGCGAAGAAGTGCGCATCCGGCGGCAGGGAAAGGCAATCATTCTGGAGCCGATCGCCGAAGATTGGGATTGGCTGGAATCCGTTACAGGGCCGGTCGACCACGATTTTGAAGAGGCGGCGACCGAACAGCCTGCCGAGCAGCAGCGCCCCGAACTGGATATCTTCAAGTGAAGTATTTGCTCGATAGCAATGCTGTCATCGCTCTGATGAAAGGGCATACCGGCTTCGTGAGCGAGCTTCGCAGACACAAGCCGCAGGATTTCGCCATCTCGGCCATCGTCGCGCACGAATTGTTTTATGGTGCCTATAAGGGGCAGCGTGTTGCAGACAATCTTGTGCGTGTCGATGCTTTGCAATTCGAGACACTGGATTTCGATAGGGAAGATGCCCGCGTGGCGGGCGAAATTCGTGCCAACTTGGCTTCGCTCGGCACGCCAATCGGTGCCTATGACGTTTTGATCGCGGGTCAGGCAGTCGCCCGCGATCTGATCCTGATAACGCGCAACGTCAGGGAATTTGAGCGCGTTCACAAGCTACGTTTCGAAGACTGGGAGTCCTTGCCGAGTAGCTAAAGATAGCGCGTTTCCTCCGGCGCGCGATCGAAGCGATCGTCGCGGCCGTCGAAATAGCCGACGGGAAGCGAGGCGAGTTCCGCGTCGGTGGTATCGTCCAGGCAGCTTATGCTGATGGCATAGAACTTACCGCCGAGTGCCGGGTTTTCACCCCAGTTGAAAGAGCTGATGCCGCAAGTCTTGCAGAACAGGTGATGCAGGATGCGTGGGCCAAACTGGTATTCGCCGATACTGTCTTCGCCGGAGGTCAGGCGGAAATCGGCGGGCGTGGCAACTGCCAGCCAATTGCGCTTCTTCTTGCAGATCGAGCAGTTGCATTTGAACGTGCCGCCCTGCAAGTCGAGATCCGCTTCGTAGCTGACGGCGCCGCAATGGCAGCTTCCATGGTAGGTCTTCTTCATCACTCTCATCCTTCCCCTGAGGTGGCTTCTGCATAGGCGACATATTTGTCGAGCGCCTGTTCCCAGCCGCCGGTCTGCAGCTTCAGTTCGGTGTCGTCAGGCAGCTCGGCCTTGCGGAAAACGAGACGCGTCTTCTCGCCAAGCTCATGGAATTCCACGCTAACCTGCATCGGATGGCCGGGCTTGCCGTCCTGATTTTCCCAGGCGAAGGTGAAGACGAGACGCTCGGGCGGGACAATCTCCAGATAGCGCCCATGGCTCCAATATTCCCTGCCCTCCGGCGTCAGAATGCAGTGCCGCCAGGCGCCTCCTTCCCTTAGATCGACGGAAACGGATGGCGCCGTCATGTTCTGCGGCCCCCACCAGCGCATCAAATGTTCCGGCTCCGTCCAGAGGCGAAACAGCAAGGTTCGTGGCGCGGCAATGTCGCGGGTCAGCACGATCTCGCGCAGCGGGCGTCCGCTGCCGCCGTCATTGGCTGGGGTCATCCACGCCTCCCCTTTGCAACAGCGCCGCGTAGGCTTCCAGACGATCGAGATTATCGTTCCAGAACTGCCTGTAACTCTCCAGCCAGTCATCCACCTGCCGGAGCGGCCTGGGCTCCAGCCGGCAGGGCCGCCACTGCGCCTCCCTGCCCTTCGAGATCAGACCGGCTTTCTCCAGCACCTTCAGGTGCTTGGACACGGCGACCAGCGACATATCGAAAGGTTCAGCCAGCTCGGAGACGGACGCCTCGCCAGTTGCCAGCCGCGCCAGGATCGCCCGGCGGGTCGGATCGGCAAGGGCTGACAGGGTCATGCTCAAGGTATCCATATGAAATATTAAACCAGAAAGTTAATTAACTTATTGGTTTAGTATAGGTCGACAATCTGGAAGTCAAGCGGCTGCGTTTGGAGACAGCCTGGGGAGGGAGATCCGTCAGCCGACGATCTCAAAAGAGCGTATTGGACACTTCGATCAGGTTGCTATCCGGATCGCGGAAATAGACCGAGAGAATGGGGCCCGTCGCGCCGGTCCTGCGGACGGGGCCTTCCTCGATCGCGACACCCTCGGCTCCCAGATGAGCGATGATGTCCTCCAGCGGCGTCTTGCTGATGAAGCAAAGATCGGCCGAGCCCGGTGTCGGCCGATCGGCCTTCGGCTCGAATTCATGCCCGGCGCGATGCAGGTTGATCTTCTGATTACCGAAGGTCAGTGCTTTGCGGCCCTCCCCGAAGGTTTCGATGCCCATACCGAGGACACGGGCGTAGAACGCACAGCTTTCCTCGATGCTCGCGACCGTCAGCACCAGATGATCGAGATGGTCGATGCAGATCATCGCAAGCCTCCAATCCTATTGCTCAGCGGTGCGCCAGCCTAGCCACTCCGAACGCGGCCACAAGGCAGATGGCCAGCATGGCGAGGATGAAGGCAACCACAGCGGACCAGCCGTCAGCATGCCAGAAATAACCGCCGACGGAACCGGCTATGCTGGAGCCGAGATAATAGGCCAGCAGATAGAGCGACGAGGCATGGCCCTTGGCTCCGCGGGCCAAGCGCCCGACCAGTGCGCTCGCGACAGAATGGGTGACGAAGAACCCGATCGTCACCAAGACGATGCCGAGAATGACCAAAGGCAACGGCGTAGCGAGCGTAGTCGCCGCGCCAAGGGCGGCAACCAACACGCCGGCGGGCAGTACGACGAAATGACCGATGCGGTCGCCAAGGAGACCCGCCACCCAGGAGGCGACGATACCAAAGAGATAGGCGGTGAAGATCAGACCAAGTTCGGTCTGGCTGAGATCATAGGGATCGGCCACCAACCGGAATCCGGCATAATTATAGACCGTGACGAAGGAGCCCATGACCAGGAAACCGATGGCAAAGAGCAGCGGCAACGCCGGATTGCGGAAATGCTCCGCCCAGGCCCTGACATGGAAAGCGATGTCAAACCCCTTGCGCGGCGTGAAATTGCGCGACGGCGGCAGCAAAAGCAGGAAACCGGTGGCGGCGATCAGCCCGAGCACGCCGACGGCGGCAAGCGCCGGACGCCAGGTGAAGAATTCGGCGATCGTGCCCGTCACGACACGGCCGGCCATGCCGCCGAAGGCGTTGCCGGCGATATAGAGTCCCATGGCGCCGCCAAGGCCGCGCGGATCGATCTCTTCCGCCAGGTAGGTCATGGCGACCGCAGGCACGCCGCCGAGCAGGAAACCTTCCAGTGCGCGAAAGATCAACAGCATCTGCCAGTTCGGCGCAATGGCGCAGGCGATCGTGCACAGGGCGGCACCCAGCAGCGAAAAGAACATCAGGCTGCGGCGGCCGAGATTTTCGGAAACGGCAGCAGCGCAGAAGATCGCGAAGGCGAGGAAGCCGGTCGAGAGCGACAGAGACAGCGAACTCGCAGCCGGTGTCACGCCAAAATCCTCGGAAAAGAGCGGCATCAGCGGCTGCACGCAATAAAGCAGCGAAAAGGTCGCAAAACCGGAGAGGAACAGCCCAATGGTCGCTCGCTTGAACGCGGGCGTACCCCGCGTCAGGAATTGGCGAATCTCGAGCTTCGGCTCGGTTTCGACGAGCTTCAATTCGGGGCGAGAGGGGGCTTCAGAGACGGTGAGTTCTTGCTGTTGCACGGCGCGGGACATGAGGCACACAACCTTTCTTGACCGCAAATCTAGTCAGGTGCGCCTCATTAGTCCAATATATGGAACAGACGATCTCAATATGTTTTGGAGATAGCGATGGAGCTACGTCATATCCGCTATTTTCTGGCGCTGGCGGAGGAAGGGAATTTCACCCGTGCGGCCGCCAAACTCGGCATTGGACAACCGCCGCTCAGCCAGCAGATCCGCGATCTCGAAAACGAGGTGGGCGCAGCGCTCTTCCATCGTGTTCCACACGGGGCGGAACTGACGGCAGCAGGCGAGGCCTTCCTTGCCGAAGCGAAGGCCGCCGTGGATGCAGCGGAAAAGGCAAAGCTCGCCGCCCAGCGCGCCAATCGCGGCGAGATCGGCCGCCTGTCGCTCGGCTTCACCGCATCCTCGGCCTTCAACACGATCGTCAGCGCCACTATTCGCGAATTCCGCAACCGCTGGCCGGCGGTGCGCCTGTCGCTGACCGAGATGAATACCAATGCGCTGATGGAACGGCTGATGCGCGGCGAAATCGACGCCGCCTTCATTCGACCCGGCCTGGAAGATCCGCACGACGTCCGGCTCAAGCGCTTCGCCGACGAGCCGATGGTGATCGCGCTGCCTGCCCATCATCCTCTTGCAGGCAAGGACCGCGTGCAGGTCGCCGCGCTGGCAAACGAGCCCTTCATCCTCTTCCCGCGCATGGTGGGACTGAGCCTCTATGACGATATCGTCGCCGCCTGCCGCGATGCCGGTTTCGAACTGGTGGTGACGCAGGAAGCGCCGCAGATCCCTTCCGTCGTCAATCTCGTCGCCGCCAATCTCGGGGTCTCCATCGTTCCGGCCTCGATCGCGCAGATCAAGCTCGACGGCGTCGCCTATCGCCCGATCGACGGGCCGCCACTGGTGGCGCGCCTTGGGCTTGCCATCCTCAAGGCGCAGCGCTCGCCGGTTGCGGCCAATCTGATGAGCCTGATCGGCTGACTATCCAATAGGATCCCAATACGGCGGATTGCCGAATGTCTTCTTCAGATGATCGGCGATGGCGCGCAGCTTTGCCGAGGGATTGCGCCCCTCCGGATGTGCCATGAAGATGAATTCGCCCTCCGGCCTGTAGCCGACATCGATTTCGACGAGCAGCCCCTCGTTGATCGCCGGACCGGCGATGAAGGTCGGCAGCAGCGCGATGCCGAGACCGGCGATGGCCGCATCGCGGGATACGTCGCCATTGTTGATACCGAGCGCCAGCTTGCCCCTGATGACCACTGGACCCTCCGGCCCCTGGAAGCGCCAATCGGCCACACCGCGGTTGGTGTAGAAAATCCCCCGGTGATCGCCGAGGTCCGCCAGCGAAGTCGGTGAGCCATTGCGGGCGAGATAGTCCGGCGATGCCACGAGAAGCCGGCGGCTGGGGGCGAGTTTCCAGGCAACGAGGCGTGAATCGGCAATCGGCCCGTGACGGATGATGGCGTCATAACCGTCCGAGGAGGCATCAACACGACGGTCGTCGAGATCGAGTGTCAGTTCGATTTCGGGGTGATCGGCCAGGAAAGAATAAAGCGCCGGACCAAGATGCATGCGGCCGAAGGTAACGGGGGCGGCGATGCGCAAGGGGCCCGCCAACGTGCCGCGCCGTTCGGCGAGATCGGCCGCTGCCTCCCGCACCTCATGCACGATCCGCGAGGCGCGCTCCAGAAAGGCGGCACCGTCTTCCGTCAACGTCAGCTTGCGGGTCGTGCGATGCAGCAGCGTGGCGCCGAGCGTCTTCTCCATCTCCGCCAACCGCTCGCTCACGACGGATTTCGATAGACGCAGCCGGCGCGCCGCTTCGCTGATCGATCCCGCTTCGGCTATGGCCACAAAAGCAGCGATTCCTTCAATCTTGAGCATCGTTCGGCAATCCCGAATTCGAATTCCATGATTTAAAGACTAATCCGAACGATCGAAAAACACCATTCTCTTTGCATCGGACGGAACAACAGACACGTCCTCACACAGGAGATGGAACAATGAACCGCTTGAATGGAAAAGTCGCAATCGTCACCGGCGCAAGCTCGGGCATCGGGCGCGCTACAGCGAAACTCTTTGCTGCCGAAGGCGCCAAGGTTATCGTCGGCGCCCGTCGCCAGCCGGAATTGGAAAGCCTTGTCGCGGAAATCAAGGCCGCGGGCGGCGAAGCTGCCGCACTCGCCGGCGATGTGCGTTCTGAAGATTATCACAAGGCGCTGGTCGCCCTCGCCGTCGAGCGCTACGGCAAACTCGACATCGCCTTCAACAACGCCGGCACGCTGGGCGAAGCCGGCCCGAGCACTGAAGTCTCGGAGGCAGGTTTTGCCGATGCATTGGCAATCAACCTCACCGCTTCGTTCCTTGCGGCAAAGCACCAGATCGGTGAAATGGTCAAGCATGGCGGTGGTTCGGTGATCTTCACGTCGACCTTTGTGGGCTACAGCTTTGCCTTCCCCGGCGTCGCCGCCTATGCCGCCAGCAAGTCCGGCCTGATCGGTCTGACCCAGGCACTCGCTGCCGAATTCGGCCCGCGGAATGTGCGCGTCAATGCCGTGCTGCCGGGCGCCGTCGATACCGACATGTACCGCGAGATGAACGATACCCCCGACAAGCAGGGCTTCGTCACCAATCTGCATGCGCTAAAGCGTGTCGCTGGCCCCGATGAGCTTGCCCGCTCGGTCCTCTACCTCGCCTCCGACGATGCGAGCTTCGTCACCGGCACGGCATCCCTGGTCGATGGCGGCGCCTCGATCACGCGCACGTAATCGACGGCGGCACGAACAATCGCCGAGGTCGGAACCCCGGGGTGACTGAAGCGAGGCTGCGGAGCTTCTCCGCGGCCTTTCCGCATTCGAAAGACTTTGACTGAAATGTACCGCCCCTCCATGATTGCTGACGGAAAATCATGGATGGAACGATGTTCGACGGACGATTGCTGAATGGCGTCAGCGTGCTGGCAGCCGTAGTGGAAGGCGGCAGCTTCGTGCGGGCGGCGGAAGTGCTTGGCCTCACGCCCTCCGGGGTCAGCCGGGCAGTTTCGCGGCTGGAGGCGCGCATCGGCGTGCGCCTGCTGGACCGCACGACGCGAGCGCTGCGGCTGACGGATGATGGGGCTCGTTTCTACGAGCAGGTGGTGCCGCTGCTCGGCGGCATCGAGGAGGCCGCGACGACAGTGGCTGGCGTCGCCCAATCCGTGCGTGGCCGCCTGCGTATCAATGTCGATCCCTATTTCTCTCGCCTCATCTTGGCGCCGCGCCTCGGTGCCTTCCTCGATCGCTATCCCGAGCTGCAGATCGAGATTTTGACCCGCAACGAGATCGGCGATCTCGTTGCCGACGGCATTGATGTCGCCCTGCGCTTCGGCGAGCCGCCGCAAACCTCCCTGATCGCCCGGCTGCTTCTGGAAACCCGCGTGATGACGGTCGCTGCACCCGCCTATATCGAGCGCTATGGCAGGCCGAAAACGCCGGCCGACGTCGCGAACCATCTCTGTATCCATTATCAGGATCCGCGCACCGGGCGCGCATTCGAATGGGAATTCCGGCGCGGGCGCAAGGTCATCCCCGTCGAGACGCGCGGCCGCATCCTGGTCAATGACGCCGGGACGACGTTGGGAACCTGTCTTGCGGGCCTCGGCATCGCCCAAGTCTTCACGCTTGGCATTGCGGATTTTCTGGAGCGCGGAGAGCTTGTCGACCTTTTCCCCGACTGGAAGGACGAGCTTTATCCGCTTTATGCCTTCTACCCGTCCCGTCATCACGTGCCGGCAAAGGTGCGTGTCTTCATCGACTTCTGTGTCGACATTCTCGGCTGACCATCAGAGCCGATTGCCTATTGTGCGCCAAAGGCTTAGGTTCATGAGCATAAAAACAGGCGACGGGTTCGGGCCATGGTTCTCGCGGGAAAACGCATCCTTCTCATCATTTCCGGGGGCATCGCGGCCTATAAGAGCCTCGACCTGATCCGGCGGCTGCGCGAACGCGGCGCCACAGTCCGCCCGATCATGACATCGGGGGCACAGGAATTCATCACGCCGCTTGCCGTCGGCGCACTGGCGGCAGACCATGTCTTCACCGACCTGTTTTCCCGACAGGACGAGCAGGATGTCGGCCATATCAGGCTGGCGCGCGACTGCGATCTGGTGCTCATTGCGCCGGCAACGGCCGATCTCTTGGCCAAGATGGCCAATGGCTTGGCGGACGACCTTGCGTCGACCGTACTGCTCGCGACCGATCGGCCGGTGCTCGCAGCGCCTGCCATGAATCCGAAGATGTGGGCGCATCCGGCGACGAAGCGCAATGTCGAGATCTTGAGGGGCGACGGCATCCGTTTCGTCGGGCCGATGTCCGGGGAAATGGCTGAGGGCAAGGAGGCCGGCACCGGCCGCATGGCCGAGCCACTGGAGATCGTTGCTGCCGCCGAAATGCGACTGGACGACGGGGCAAGGCCGCTCGCCGGCAGAAAGGCCGTCGTCACGTCGGGTCCGACGCATGAGCCGATCGACCCCGTGCGCTATATCGCCAACCGGTCCTCCGGCCGGCAAGGCCATGCCATCGCCTCGGCGCTTGCCGCCCTCGGGGCCGACGTCACGCTCGTTTCCGGGCCTGTCTCGATCCCCGATCCGATGGGCATGCATGTTGTTCATGTCGAGCGGGCGGAGGAAATGCGCGATGCCGTGCTTTCAGCCCTTCCGGCCGATATTGCCGTAATGGTCGCGGCTGTTGCCGATTGGCGCGTCGCCTCGGCCGCCGATCAGAAGATCAAGAAACATCCGGGCGAATCCATTCCGACACTGGCGCTCACGGAAAATCCCGACATCCTGAAAACCGTCGGCCATCACACGCAGCGGCCGAAACTCGTCATCGGCTTTGCGGCCGAAACGCAGGATATGGAGGCGAATGCAAGGGCGAAGCTGGAGCGCAAGGGCGCCGACATGATCGTCGCCAACGATGTCTCGCCGGCAACCGGTATCATGGGCGGCACGCGCAACAGCGTGAAACTCATCCGCCATGACGGCGTGGAGCAATGGCCCGATCTCGACAAGGACGAAGTGGCGGCGCGTCTGGCGGCTTTGATTGCCGAACAGTTCAAGCAGGGATAGTGACGGGCGTCTGCGGTCCGGTGGAGGATGCGCGCGTTTCCGGCTGGAAGGGCGTGATGTGAACGCCCATATCGTCGATCAATACGGCGCTGCCATCCGGAATTTCCGTCCAGGCATCGATATCGTCGTTCAGCGGTTCGGAGACGAGGCAATAGCCGATGCCCACGGGCGAGGCGTAAAGCGTCGGCGCCTTGCGATCGGTGGCGTAGCGCACCGCATGCAGCGACTTGCCATCGGAAAAAGCGGCCGTGAAGCGCACCAGCGCCGAGCCGGTCAGATGAACCGACAGGCCCTCGACAAAACCGATGGTTTCCGCGATCGCGGCGAACGGATTGGTTGCAAGGCCGAATTGCAGCGCCAACAGGAACAGAAGCTCGGAATCCGTCGTGCCGCCGCGGGCGTGGAAAAGCTGATCATCGAGCATCGTTTCCATCGGCCGGCGCAAACGGTCAAAATTGGAAATCTGCCCGTTGTGCTGGAAAGACCAGTTCTCGTAGACGAAGGGATGGCAATTGTCGCGCCGCGTGCCGCCGCCGGTTGCGGCGCGGACGTGGGCGAGAAAGAGCGGGGAACGGATCTGCCGCGCCAAGCTCTTGAGATTGCAATCGGACCAAGCCGGAAGGATGTCGCGATAACGGCCCGGCTCCGGCCGATCGCCATACCAGGCAATGCCAAATCCGTCGCCGTTAGTCGCCGTCTTGGCGCGCGTTGCGCAATGGGATTGTTCGATGAGGGAGTGGGCAGGCGAAGACACCAGCTCCTCCAGATAGAGGGGGTCTCCACGATAGGCTGCCCAGCGACACATGCGTCTTTCGCTCCAATTCCCGCTTGCTTCCTGTCCCGCGGGAGAATGTCAAAATCAAGGACGATTGTTTGTGCGGAATAGGTAATAAACTCTTAATCTACCAAGGATTGATGGTTGAAGGTGACAGATTCTTGACACGCCGTCCGATCACATTTCGGCGTCGCAGCATTATTCTTTTGTGACCATGCCTGCTTCGAATCGGCTTTTTCGGCCTCTCGCTGCCTAGCTTGATGAAAATGTCGGCTTGGCCTATATTGCTGGAGTGAGGGGCAGGTTGCAGCCCACCCCTCTTTATTTCGCTGTTAGAAAGCTACCCGGACTTCAAGCTGCCAGCTAGTCCGGGTTTTTCTTATGCGAAACGTGATGCTAAGTGGAACCACATAGCTCACCTCCTTGTTGACGGCGAGGCCGATCGCCACGGTCGAGGTTGCCCATCTTCCCCGCGATCCTGCCCGCTGGCAGGGACAGGCGCTGCTTTCGCTGCCAACTGCGGCAATCAATATCACGCAAAAGTTGAACGAAGCCTTGCGTTTCAATGCGACACGAAGAGTGAAGCCTCTTGCCTTCTGCACTCTTGAATTCAGCAAAATTTGAGTTACGTTAGGCATATCGTCAACGTAACGAAAGGAAGGTGATCCAATGTCTAGTGAGATTTCGGTCCGCGTATCAGGCATGGAAATGGTTGTGAGCGCTGCGAGGCAGTCCTCGCTCTGATCAAGCCTTCCGGAAGCGTTTTGCTTCAGGCCAGTTACGGGCCAAAACTCATGGAAGGGTCGCTTCGCGCGGCCCTTTTTTGCATTTATCGGTTGCCGATATCGCGGCGCTTCGGGCTCTCTTTCCCGGAATAAACGTTTTCGTGTGGTCGTTTTTCTCTTGCCGAACGGAAAGCGCGCCATAGCTAAGCTTCCATGACTTACAAGGAACAGCCCGAACAGGGTGAAGCCGAACCCGCGCCGTCGAATGAGCCGGCGCTCACCGCACTCTCATTGTATCCTGACGAATGGGCGCTGTTCCTCGACATAGACGGAACGCTGCTCGATCTCGCGGAGACCCCGGACGCGATAGTCGTACCTCCGTCCCTGCCCTTTGTGCTTCAGGCGCTCTCCCGCCAGCTCGGCGGCGCGCTGGCGCTGGTGACCGGGCGCGGGGTTGCTTTTGTCGATCCTCTGTTTACTCCCTTCCACTTCTCCGTCGCCGGCCTGCATGGCGCCGAACGGCGCGATGCGGCAGGACGCTTACGGCGCGCGCTGATCCCGCCTGCCTTCCAGGAGATGAAGCGCATGATCGCGCGGGAGGTCGAGGCCTGGCCCGGCGTTCTTGTCGAAGATAAAGGGGCTGCTGTCGCCGTTCACTACCGGCTGGCACCCGAGCGCCAAGCCGACGTCGCCGAAGCGATGCAGCGCTATCTGCAGGAAGCCGGCCCGGACTGGATCCTGCAGCATGGCAAGCTCGTCGTCGAAATTTGCCCCGCGCATGCGAGCAAAGGGCATGCCGTCGAAGCCTTTCTCAACGAGCCTCCCTTCAACGGGCGGCGGCCGCTCGCGATCGGTGACGACGTCACCGACGAGACCATGTTCGCCGTCGCCAACCGCCTCGGCGGTCAATCTGTGCGCGTCGGCCCGCCCAGCGGCAAGACGCTTGCACGCGCATCCATTCCCTCACCCGCGCGTTTAAGAGAGATACTCGCAGCGCTAGCCAAATAATCATTTTTTGGTCATTTCGGCCTACCGCCGCGGCCCTCTCGAAAGGAGCATTCCGTGAGTCGTCTCATCATCGTTTCCAACCGCGTTTCCGTCCCTGACAACCAAGGTGCGGCGGCGGCCGGCGGGCTTGCCGTGGCGCTGCAAGCTGCCCTTGCCGAACGCGGCGGCGTGTGGATGGGCTGGTCGGGCAAATCGAGCGGCGACATCGAGCCCGAACCGCTGGTGCTGACCGAAGACGGCAACATCACCTATGCACTGACCGATCTCACCCAGACCGATGTCGAGGAATATTACCAAGGCTTCGCCAACCGGGTGCTCTGGCCGATCTGCCACTACCGGCTGGACCTGGCCGAATATGGCCGCAAGGAAATGGCCAGCTATTTCCGCGTCAACCGTTTCTTCGCCCATCGGCTGGCGCCGTTGGTCGAACCCGACGATATCATCTGGGTGCATGACTACCACCTCATTCCGCTGGCGGCGGAGCTGAGGCAAATGGGGTTCAAGAACCGCATCGGTTTCTTCCTGCACATTCCCTGGCCGCCGGCCGACGTGCTCTTCACCATGCCGGTGCACGAAGAGATCATGCGAGGCCTCTCCTCCTATGACCTCCTCGGCTTCCAGACGAAATACGATCTCGAAAATTTCGCCGGCTGCCTGAAGCGCGAGGGCATGGGGGTCGAAAACAGCCCTGGCCATTTCAGTGCCCACGGTCACAACTTCCGCGGCGGTGCCTATTCGATCGGCATCGAGACCGCGGCCTTCGCCGCCTTTGCCCGCAAGGCCGCAGCCCACAGCATGGTGCGCAAGGCGCAGCAAAGCATCGAAGGCCGCGACCTGATCATCGGCGTCGACCGGCTCGATTACTCCAAAGGGATCACGCAGCGCATCGACGCATTCGAGCGTTTCATCGTTAACAATCCGGCCCATCAGCGCCGCGTCACCTATCTGCAGATCACGCCGAAATCGCGCTCGGAAGTGCCCGAATACGAGGCGATGCAGCATGCCGTCGCCGAGCAGGCCGGCCGGGTCAACGGCGCGATCGGCACCGTCGACTGGGTGCCGATCCGTTATATCAACCGCTCGATCAGCCGACCGGTGCTGGCCGGCCTCTACCGGCTGGCGAAAGTCGGCCTGGTGACGCCGCTGCGCGACGGCATGAACCTTGTCGCCAAGGAATATGTGGCGGCGCAGGACCCGGACGATCCCGGCGTGCTGGTGCTCTCGCGTTTCGCCGGATCGGCGCGCGAATTAAAGGGCGCGTTGCTGGTCAACCCCTATGACGTCGACGGCACGGCAAATGCCTTGGCGCGGGGCATCAATATGCCGCTGGAAGAACGGCGTGAACGCTGGCGCGGCATGATGGACCATCTGCTGGAAAACGATGTTTCGCGCTGGTGCGATACTTTCCTCGCGGATCTGCGGGCAGAGTGACGGGCACCGGCTACATAGCCGCCGCTTCCCTGACGAGCCATTCCGTCAACTGTTCCGCATGCATGCTCTGCGACTTTGGCGGCAGAAGCCAATAGCCGCGATTCGGTCCTTCCAGCGCCGGGCCGGCGGTCACCAGCATGCGCCCGGCCAGCAGCGAATCCACCAGTCCTATCCAGCCGAGCGCCAATCCCTGCTCACCGATCGCCGCCTGAACGACTAGCGAATAGGTGTTGAACCGCAGATCGCCATGGCCAGCATAGGTGTCGCGGCTGATGCCAAGTGCGGCGAAATAGCTCTTCCAATCGAACCAGGGCGACGGCGTTTCCGTGTCGAGATGCACGAGCGTTGCTTGCGCCAGGCGGCTTGGATCGCTGAAGGGACCGTATTTGTCGACGAAGCCCTGCGTACAGATCGGCGCTACCTTCTCGGGCAACAACAATGCGGCTTCCGGCCCGAACTCCTCCCGTGCTCCGAAGACGACGGCGACGTCGTCGCTTTCCGAATGGCCGCGTTCCTGTCGCTGCGTCGCGACGATCTGAATATCCAGCTCCGGATGAAGGAGACGAAACCGATGCATGCGGGGGATCAGCCATAGCGCCGAGAAGGCATAATCGGTCCGAAGCCGCACTGTCGGCCGCTGCGCCTCGGCGCGAAAGCTGCGCACCAGTGAATCGACGCCGCCGACGGCCTTCTCCACGATCTCGAACAGACGACGACCTTCCGGGGACAGCTCGACACCGCGATGCTGGCGATGAAAGAGCGTCACGCCCATCTGCTCCTCGATCCGCCGGATCTGATAGCTGACCGCCGGCTGGGTCAGCCCGAGGCTTGCCGCCGCGGACGACAGGCTGCCCGAGCGCCCCACCTCGACAAAAATCCGCAGCCATCCGAGGTCTACGGGCCGTTCAGCCATAGAAATTCCTTTTGCCATCCATCGAAAAAAGCCCGCTTCACAGGCCGAATGCTAGTGATGTTCAATAAAATGAGCAAATATAAAGGGAACTGTCATCATGCGAATTTCTACTATCGGCCGGCTTGCTGTCGGCGCGCTCCTTTCTGCATTGTCCTTCGCCGGCATCGCCAGGGCCGATGTCGATTCCTGCCGCACTATCCATCTGTCCGATCCGGGCTGGACCGACATCACCTCGACCAACGGCGTCACGGGCGTGCTGCTCGGCGCGCTCGGCTATGAGCCGGACATCAAGACGCTTTCCGTGCCGATCGGCTATCAATCGATGAAGACCGGCGAAACCGACGTCTTCCTCGGCAATTGGATGCCGGCGCAGAAGGCCTTCGTCGACGACCTCAACAAAGCCAAAGCCATCGAAGTGCTGAACCGCAATCTTCAGGGCGCGAAATTCACCCTCGCCGTTCCGACCTATGTCGCGGACAAGGGCGTCAAGAACTTCGCCGACCTGCAGAAGCATGCCGACGAATTCGACCATAAGATCTACGGCATCGAACCCGGCGCGCCGGCCAATGCCAATATCCAGAAGATGATTGATGCCAACGATTTTGGCCTGAAGGGCTGGGAATTGGTGGAATCGAGCGAGCAGGCGATGCTGTCGCAGGTCGAGCGCGCCGGGAAGGACAAGCAGGCGATCGTTTTCCTCGCCTGGGCGCCGCATCCGATGAATGAGCGTTTCCAGATTGCCTATCTCGCAGGCGGCGACGCCTATTTCGGTCCGGACTACGGCGGCGCACAGGTCTACACGCTGGCACGCACGGGCTGGGCGGCCGCCTGCCCGAACGCGGCGAAATTGTTCCACAATCTGACCTTCGACATCGGCATGGAAAATTCGCTGATGGGTTCGATCCTCGGCGGCGAGGATGCGAAGACGGCGGCAACCGCTTGGCTGAAGGCGCATCCGGAGGCTATGACACCCTGGCTTGCCGGCGTGACGACGATCGACGGCAAGCCCGGTCTCGATGCAGTCAAGGCCGCAGTCGGCCTCTGATCCAGTAAAGGACATCCAACATGGCGCGCCCGAACATCCTTATCCTCATGGTCGATCAGTTGAACGGAACATTGTTTCCCGATGGCCCCGCCGATTTTCTCCATGCACCCGTGCTGAAGGCACTGGCGAAACGCTCCGTGCGCTTCGCCAACAGCTATACGGCAAGCCCGCTCTGCGCGCCGGCGCGGGCGTCCTTCATGTCGGGGCAATTGCCGAGCCGCACCCGCGTCTATGACAATGCCGCCGAGTTTGCCTCCGATATCCCGACCTTCGCACACCATCTGCGGGCAGCGGGCTACCAGACGGCGCTCTCCGGCAAGATGCACTTCGTCGGGCCGGACCAGATGCACGGCTTCGAGGAGCGGCTCACGACCGATATCTATCCCGCCGATTTCGGCTGGACGCCCGACTATACGAAACCGGGCGAGCGCATCGACTGGTGGTATCACAATCTCGGTTCGGTGACCGGGGCCGGCGTCGCCGAGATTACCAACCAGATGGAATATGACGACGAGGTCGCCTATCACGCGACGCGCAAACTGCTCGACCTGTCGCGCGGCCATGATGAAAGGCCGTGGTGCCTGACCGTCAGCTTCACCCATCCGCATGACCCCTACGTCGCCCGCTGCCGCTTCTGGGATCTTTATGAAGACTGCCTGGCACTTGACCCGGACGTTGCGGAAATTCCCTTCGACAGGCAGGACCCGCATTCGCAACGGCTGATGAAGGCGAGCGATCATACCGCCTTCGACATCACACCCGAACAGATTCGCCGGGCGCGCCGCGGCTATTTTGCCAATATTTCCTATGTCGATGAGAAGATCGGCGAAATCCTCGACGCGCTGGAGCGCGGCCGCATGGCCGACAACACCATCGTGCTCTTCGTTTCCGACCATGGTGATATGCTCGGCGAACGCGGGCTGTGGTTCAAGATGAACTTCTTCGAAGGCTCGGCGCGTGTGCCGCTGATGATCGCGGCGCCCGGCTGGAATGCCCGGCGCATCGACCAGCCGGTGTCGACGCTCGACGTGACACCGACGCTTGCCGGCCTTGCCGGGCTCGATATCGCCTCGCTGAAGCAATGGACGGATGGGGAAGACCTTGCTCCCCTCGTTCATGGCACCGGAAGCCGTGGCCCGGTGCCAATGGAATATGCGGCGGAAGGATCGGAAGCGCCGCTCGTCTGCTTGCGCGACGGCCGCTACAAGTTGGCGCTCTGCGACAAGGACCCGCCCCTGCTTTTCGATCTCGACGCCGATCCCAAAGAACTGATCAATCTTGCCGACGATCCGGCGCGCGCCGAAATCCTGGCGCGGCTGACGGCGCAAGCGAAACAGCGCTGGAATCTTTCCACCTTCGACGCCGCCGTGCGCGAAAGCCAGGCGCGGCGATGGGTGGTCTATGCGGCCCTGCGCAACGGTGCCTATTATCCCTGGGACTACCAGCCGCTGCAGAAGGCATCCGAGCGCTATATGCGCAACCATATGGATCTGAACGTCTTGGAGGAGAACCAGCGTTTTCCACGGGGCGAGTAAGGTTTTTGTGGCCGTGATTTTCGGGAGGCGATATGGTCGCGCCGACATATCGGAGAGGTATCCATGAAAATCAGCGCACGTAACCGACTCAAAGGCAAGATCGTCGACATCATCAAGGGTGCCACGACGGCCCATATCCGCATCGATATCGGCAACGGCTCGATCGTCACCTCGTCGATCACCAATGAGGCAGTCGACGAATTGGGACTGACGGTCGGCGCCGATGCCTATGCGGTCATCAAGGCTTCGGATGTCATGGTGGCTGTCGACTGACATCCAAAGTGAGTATGATCTTGTCCGAAAACCGCTTCACACTTTTCGGGATCATGCTTCACGCCTTCTGACAATGATGCGCTGTCTCGCCGTCGCCGGTCTGGAAATCGCCAGATTGCGGCGGCGCGATGGGTTTGAACAAGCTCCGATCCGGCTTCAAGTCGAGCAGCGGCGTCCCATCCAGGCAATCGAGACCGCGCACAAGCAGGATGCCACCTTCGACCGCCTCCAGCTTGACAATGGAGGTGCCGATCGGATTTGGCCGCACCGGCGAGCGCAGCGAGAAAGTACCGTGCACCTTGCCGTTGCTGGCCGGACTCTGCAGCACGAGATCGCGCCGCGAGCGGTCCAGCCAATAGAGGATTTCCAGCCGCTCGAAAGTCTCCACCCCCTTCAGCGCCGGCACCCAGGGCTCGAAAATCTCGATGCGGCAGAGCGGCCCGTCATGCCGCCCCTGACGCGGCGTCTCCATCCGAGAGGTCCACGGTGTCGAAATGCGGCCGATGAAGACAAGACCGGCATCTGTCGCTGCCGGCGGCTCAATCGCCACTTCGTTTTCCCGAATTTCGTTTTCGCGGACCATATTTCCCTCCGAAGCGTTGCGGCGCGATCATCCGCTAAATCCACCTGATAGAATAGCTCGTAAAGCCGTAGCACGGCATGGCGTTATATTCGATAGAATATCGCGAAAGTGCAATTTCCCTGATCGCTGCGCCGCGTCCTGTAATCGGCAATATTAGCCGGCTTTTTGGCCTCTACGGCAGTTGTATTGCCGATGGATAAACTGTCACAAAAATTGTAGGATCATGTGTCTCTAATGCAGAATGCCATCACACCAATCGTGATGAAATGCCGTCTGATGCAATCATTTCGCTCGCGGCGCATGCTTTTCGAAAGCCACATCCAAACAACTCTGAAACCTGGTGGGCGGACCCATGGATATCCTCTTCAAAAGCAGCAGCAACTTCGCCTCTCTTTCCCTTAAGGACCTGGTGGAGGCGCGCGATCTCTTCCACTACCATTTGATGAACAAGAAGAACGTGGTGGCGACCGCGCTGGGTCTTTATAGAATTCGCAAGAGCGATCCCTGGCCCTCCAAGCATGAGGACGCGACGCGCAAGCGTTCTCCGGAGAGCGAGCGACGAACGCTTTTCAACTCGGAAGTACGCCCCTATTCCTGGCCTTGCATCTATGTCTTCGTGTCCAATTGGGAATATGAGAAGGACCTGGCGAAGACGAATCCTTCCGATGTCGTCCCCAAGACGCTCTATCTGCCGGACGGGCGAACCGTGCCGGTCTGTGTCATCGAAGCGCGCAAACAGCAGCTATCCAAGGACCTGAAGATCAAGCTCGACGGCCGGACGCCGCGCAATCTGCTCGCGCCAGGCTCGGCCATCATCAACGAGGATGGTCAGGGCATGACCCGTCTGGCGACCGCGGGCTGCGTCGTGCGCGATAGCGAACGCTATTTCGTGATGACCAATCGGCATGTCGTCGGCGAACCGGGCACCGAGATCAGCGCCTTGCAGACCCATCGCCGCCCCAAGATCGGTGTCAGCGCGAAAAAGGGCCTGGGCCGGCAGGACTTTCGAACGATCTATCCGAATTTCGCCTCGACGAACCAGCGCCTGCTGATGGACGTGGGATTGGTGGAACTTGATAACATCCTGCAATGGAAAACCGAGTTTCCGGGCATCGCGCCCATCGGCCCGGTGCTGGACCTTTACGACAACAGCTTCAGCCTCAAGCTGATCACCATGAAAGTGATTGGCCAGTCCGCGGTCACCGGCACCATCAGAGGCGAAATCCACGGCCTGTTCTATCGTTACAAGGCGATGGGCGGATCGGAATATATCAGCGATTTCCTGATCGGCCCGGAGACCTATGGCATCGACAAGGAACGCCTGAAGACTGAGGAGGATGCGGAAGCGCGCAATCCGGCGGAGAATATCAGTCTCGGCGTTCATCATGGCGATTCCGGCACAGCTCTCTTCATCGAGCATGTTGAAAAGACCGACAGCGAGGATACAAAGGCCGTTAAAAAGATCAGCTATTATCCGTTCGCGCTGTTGTGGGGGAAAGAAGAGTTCTTCGAAGACGGTGAAAGCCTGTCCCAGCCCTATGCGCTCGCCACATCCCTCAGCACGGCGCTCGATCACCTGGATCTTGATTTCGTACGCGACATCAATCTGGATCAAGATTTCATCTGGGGATGGGTTGGACACTATATTATCGGCCGCTCCCTGCCCTTGTCCGCAGATCTCGTGACATCACAGAAGCTGCAAGGGTTCCTCGACAATAATCTCGATCTCTTGGCGCTCACGCCGGACGCTGCGCTCGGCAACGATCCGCGCGTTCTCGAAAAGGACGATGACGAGGTTCATTTCGTGCCGCTGGCCGACGTTCCCGACAATGTCTGGAAAAGCAATGTCAATTTCATCATGGTGGAAGGGCCCGACGGCAAGAAGCAGCGCAAGGTTGGACCCGGCAGTCGCGGACAGAACGACAATCCGAACCATTTTGCCGATCTGGATCTCCCCTATGAGAATGGCGAGACGTTTCTCGCTCTCAATCAATCCGCGCCGGACACCTACCTCAATCCTAAAGCCTGGATCGACTATTTTGCCGAGATAGAGCCCCAATATGACGCCTGGGCGCAATTGCTCGATCCCAATGCCGACCTGCGCAACAAACATTGGGGAGCTTTGCCCTTCAGAGTTCACCAGCTATTCGACATCATGGTGAAGGCGGCCAGGGATGGCGATGCGGCGATGTTTCTTTGTGCCGGCGGCGTCCTCATCCACTATATGGGCGATGCCTGCCAGCCGCTGCACACTTCCTATCTCTCGCAGGGCGATCCGGCCAAGGTTGTCCCGCGCCCGCGATCCAGCAAAATGAAACTGGAAGCCGATGGCGTGCATGTGGGCTACGAAGACGACATGATCGCCTATGGTTATCAGCAGAAGAATCTCGGCGCGGAACTCGCACAGCGCATTACGGATCTTGCCGCCGAGCCGATGCCGCCCATCACCGATGGCTATGAGGCCAGCAAGGCGGTCATAGCTCTCATCAGCGCGACGCAAAGAGATATAGCGCCGCGGGATATCGTCGACAAATGGGTTGAGCTCATAGGCAAACCAGCCAAGGAGAAGGCGGCGGCGATGTGGGATGACTTCGGTGACCGCACCATCACCTGCATGGCGCGCGGCACCCGCTATCTGGCGAAGATCTGGCAGGCCGCCTGGGAGCAAGGCAATGGCGACGCCAATATCCAGGCAGCCGCCGCCATCACCGAGGCGGCCATCATGGCACTCTACAACGATCCAGATAAGATGCCATCGGTAGCGCTCGACCGATATCCGGACGATCGGAATTCCGATTGGTCACACGGAAAGTGCAGGCATAGAGCACTGCCGTCGTGTTGGCAAAGAACCGATATCACGCCGCCTTGACGGCGTGATATTCCTTGATGGCGACCATCTTGATAGCCGGATAACGTTCAGATTCGTAGCGCAGCGAAAAGCCGTCCTGGGCGAGGAAGACCGGATCGCCGTCGAGGTCGCGGGCGATATCGCCGCGGCGGGCGGTGACAAACTTGTCGAGATCGCCGGTCTGATCGGCGGAAATCCAGCGGCAGACGGAGAAGCGCGACATTTCGAAGGAGACCGGCAGGCCGTATTCGGCCATCAGCCGCTCTTTCAAGACGTCGAGCTGCAGTGCGCCGACGACGCCGACGATAGCGGGCGAGCCATCTTCCGGCGAGAAGAGCTGCACGACGCCCTCTTCGGCCATCTGCTGCAGCGCTTCTTTCAGCTTCTTTGCCTTCATCGCGTCTTCAAGACGAACGCGGCGCAAGATTTCCGGCGAGAAATTCGGTACGCCTTGGAAGACGAGGGATTCGCCTTCCGTCAGCGTATCGCCAATGCGCAGCGTACCATGATTGGGAATGCCGACGACGTCGCCGGCATAGGCGGTATCGGCGAGCTGACGCTGCGAGGCGAAGAAGAATTGCGGTGCGGTCAAACCAAGCTGCTTGCCGGTGCGCGACAGCCGGGCCTTCATGCCACGCTCCAGCTTGCCGGAGCAGATGCGCGCAAACGCGATACGGTCGCGATGGTTCGGGTCCATGTTCGCCTGGATCTTGAAGACAAAGGCCGTCATCTTGTCGTCAGTCGCCTGCACGGTCCTGATATCGGCGACCTGATCGCGCGGCGGCGGCGCGAAAGCGCCGAGCGCGTTGATGAGATCGCGCACACCGAAATTGCGAAGAGCCGAGCCGAAGAACACCGGCGTCATGTGACCTTCCAGGAAGGATTCCCGGTCGAAGGGACGGCAGGCTTCGATAGCAAGCTCGGTCTCGTCGATGAAGGCTTGCCGTTCATTTTCCGGTAGACGGTCGGCGACGGCCTGCGGGCCATTGACCCGGGCAGCCTCTACTTCTGTGTCGGAGCCGCGGACGGTATTATCAGCCAGATGATAGGAGCCGCAGAAGGTCTTCGACCGGCCGATTGGCCAGGTGACCGGGGCGGTGTCCAGCGCCAGCTTCTCTTCCACTTCATCGAGAATTTCGAAGGGGTCGCGGCTTTCGCGGTCCATCTTGTTGATGAAGGTAATGATCGGGATATCGCGCATGCGGCAGACTTCGAACAGCTTCAGCGTCCGCGGCTCGATGCCCTTGGCAGCATCGATGACCATGACGGCGGCGTCGACCGCGGTCAGCGTGCGATAGGTGTCGTCGGCGAAGTCTTCGTGACCGGGCGTATCGAGAATGTTGAAGACGTTGCCGTCATACTCGAAGGTCATGACCGAGGTCACGACCGAGATGCCGCGCTCGCGCTCGATCTTCATCCAGTCGGACCGCGTCTGCATGCGATCCTTCTTTGCCTTGACCTCACCGGCAAGCTGAATGGCGCCGCCGAACAGCAGCAGCTTTTCGGTGAGCGTCGTCTTGCCCGCGTCCGGGTGGGCGATAATAGCGAATGTGCGGCGGCGGGAGACCGCCTCGGCGAGACTTTCGGCCATGCTTGTGAAATCCTGTGAATTGCGGCTGTATCTAGCGATTCAAAGACGGGATTGCAATTGACCTCAGCGATTCCAGCACAAACTAATGCCGCATGACCATTCACACCGATACGCGCCCGACGCTGAACCTCATCCGCTTGGCCCATGGCCAAGGCCTCGATTTGCCCGCCTATGAGACCAAAGGCGCGGCCGGCATGGACCTGCGCGCGGCCGTCGAGGAAGGCGCGACGCTGACGCTCGCGCCCGGCAAACGGGCGCTGGTGCCGACCGGTTTCATCTTCGAGATTCCCGATGGTTTCGAAGCCCAGATCCGCCCCCGCTCCGGCCTCGCCTTCAAGCACGGCATAACCTGCCTCAACACGCCTGGCACGATCGACAGCGACTACCGCGGCGAAGTGAAGGTGCTGCTGATCAATCTTGGCGACGAGCCGTTCGACATCACCCGCGGCATGCGCATCGCGCAGATGGTGATCGCGCCGGTAACGCAGGCGCGTGTCGCGGAAATCGCCCACGTCAGCGAAACGACGCGCGGCGCCGGCGGCTTCGGCTCTACCGGCGTGTGACGGCGGAATTTTAGCGGGAGAGCGGCGGCAGGCGCCGTTTGACCGGGGTCGCCTTGATCATCGACGTGTTCGTCTCGGCGCGCTCGGCGATCTTGTCCAGGATGCCGTCCAGTTCGCCCATCGAGCGCACCACAAGGCGGCCGATGAAGCAGTCGTCGCCGGTGACCTTGTCGCATTCGATGAATTCCGGTGTCTCCTGGATGATACGCTCGACCACATGCAATTGACCGGGCAGCGGCCGGATGCGCACGATCGCCTGCAGGGGATAGCCGATCACCTCCGGCGCGATATCCACGGTGAAGGCCGCGATGACACCGCGCTCCTCCAGCCGGCGCAGCCGCTCGGCAGCGCTTGGCGAGGATAATCCAGCGACTTCAGCCAGCTCCTTCAACGAAATCCGGGCATTGCGGGCCAGGGCCTCCAGCATACGCTGGTCGATCGCGTCGAGCTCTATGGCAGCATTAGGCGCACCCATATTTCCACCTCATATAATTAGGCGCTCTATCCACTACTGTTTATTCAGATTATATCATCCGCTTCCTTCCCGCAATATTATCAGGCTCCGGAAAACGGGAAGCCCGACAATGAACGAGATAAGACGCGGAACAGCGGAAATGACAGCAGCAATGCTGATTTCAGGGACGATCGGCTGGTTCGTGCTGATGTCGGGGCAGCCTGTTACTGGCGTCGTCTTCTGGCGCTGCCTGTTTGGTGCACTCACGCTTCTTGTTGTCTGCGGAGCCATGGGTCTGTTGCGCCCCGGCATTCTCAGCCTCAGGACCTTTGCGATCGCCGTTGCCGGCGGTATCGCTATCGTCCTCAATTGGCTGCTGCTTTTCGCTGCCTATTCGCATGCCTCCATCTCGATCGCGACAACGGTCTACAATACGCAACCATTCATGCTGCTCGGCCTCGGCGCGCTGTTTCTCGGCGAAAAGATCACGCTCACCAAGCTTTTCTGGCTGGGTCTCGCCTTTGCCGGCATGGCTGTCATCGTCGAAGGCAAACCCGCGGAGACGGCGGGCATCGGCAGCTATGCCATCGGCATCCTGCTTTCGCTCGGCGCCGCTTTCTTCTATGCGTTGGCCGCTCTGGCCGCCAAATGGCTGAAGGGCACGCCGCCGCATTTGATCGCCCTGATCCAGGTTTCGACCGGCATTCTGATGCTTGCGCCCTTCGCCGATTTCTCGGCTCTGCCGCGGGACGCAGGCGGATGGTCCATTCTGATGACGATGGGCATCGTCCACACCGGCTTGATGTATGTGCTGCTCTACGGCGCGATCCAGAAGCTGCCGACGCATCTGACCGGCGCGCTGTCCTTCATTTATCCGATCGCCGCCATCGTGGTCGATCGCTTCGCCTTCGGGCATGTGCTCGGCATGGCGCAGATCATCGGCGCTGTGATCATTTTGGCCGCGGCGGCCGGCATGAACCTCGGCTGGACGATTACCTTGCCGCGTCCTAAAAGCGATGATCTTTCAAAGGAAGCCGCCGAATGATCACCTGCTATCTTCGCTATACGATCGATCCTTACAAGCTTGCGGAATTCGAACATTACGCGAAACTCTGGATCCCGCTGGTCAACCGGCTCGGTGGCACGCATCACGGCTATTTCCTGCCGCACGAGGGCGCCAACAATATCGCACTGGCGCTCTTCAGCTTCCCGAGCCTTGCTGCCTACGAGGGCTACCGGCAGGCGATGGCCGAGGATGCCGAATGCCGCGCCGCCTTTGCCTATGCGGAGGAGACGCGTTGCATTGTCAGCTATGAACGCAGCTTCATGCGGCCCGTGTTCTGATCAGCGCTGCGCCTCGAAGGCCATGCGCATGGCGAGCCCGGCCAAGACCGTGCCCATCAGCCAGCGCTGCACCAGCATGAAGGACGGACGGCTTGAGAAGAACAGCGCGACGGAGCCGGCCGTCAGCGCGATGATGGAGTTGAGCGTCACGCTGACGGCAATGTGGGTAAAGCCGAAAATGACGGATTGGTTGAAGACGCTGCCGATCGTGGGATCGATAAACTGCGGCAACAGCGAGAGATAAAGGACCGCGACCTTCGGGTTCAGCAGGCTGGTCACCAGGCCCATGCCGAAGAGTTTGCGCGGTCCATCCTTCGGGAGATCGCGGACCTGGAAGGCCGAACGGCCGCCCGGCCTCAGCGCATTCCAAGCAAGCCAAGCGAGATAGGCGGCACCGGCAAGACGCAGCGCGTCATAGGCAAAGGGCACGGCGAACAAGAAGGCCGTGATGCCGAGCGCGGCCGAAAGCATGTAGAAGACGAAACCGAGCGCCACACCGCCGAGCGAGATCAGCCCGGCCCCCGGCCCCTGCGAGATCGATCGCGACACCAGATAAATCATGTTCGGCCCGGGCGTCAGCACCATTCCGGCAGCGATCAGGGCAAAGGTGATGATACTGGCGAGATGCGGCATGGAGGTCTCCGGGGGGGAATTCAGAAGGCGATTTGGGCGGTCGGGATAAGCTTGATCTCATGCGGGCCGGCATCGAAGCCGTCCAGCAGCATATTATGATGAGCGATGATCGCCTCGAATGTCAGCTTGCCCATATCGGCGGTGGTATGACCGTCCGAGAGCAGCGTCACATCGAAGCCGAGCGAAACCGCGCGTCGTGCAGTCGTGTCGACGCAGAATTGCGTCATGCAGCCGCCGATGACGAGATGGGTGATCCTCTTTGCGCGCAAGCGCGCCTCGAGATCGGTCTCGAAGAAGGAATCGCAGCTCGTTTTATGCACGACCACATCGCCGGCTTCCGGTGCGATTTCGCGGCGCAACTGCCAGCCTTCGCCGCGCTTTGCCAGGCGATGCGTTCCCTGGCCATCATGCTGGACGATGAAGGAAGGAATTCCGGCGGCGCGGGCCTTTCGCTTCAATTCCGCAAGCCTGGCTACGACCGCCTCCAGAGCGGCGTCGATCGCTGGTTGGCGCTCTGGCGAGCCGAGGCCGCTCAAAATGGCATTCTGAAGGTCGATCAGGAGCAATGCGGACGACATGGGAGCCTTATGCAACACGGTTTCGACGGGCCGTTACCCTTGGTAGTATGTTCGCGCCGTTTGCGCAATCGCTTGAAAACGCAAGAGTGCTGCGATACAGCAATTGCCTATTCCTGGAGGATCGCACCATGACGCTTGCAGCCCTGCTCGCCTATAGCGGCGCGCTTTTCATCGCCGCCGCGATTCCCGGGCCGGGCATCACCGCGATTGTTGCCCGCGCTCTCGGCTCCGGCTTCCGGGAGACCTTTTTCATGGGTCTCGGGCTCGTGCTCGGCGATATGATCTACCTGACAGCGGTCATTCTCGGCCTAGCCTTCGTGGCGCAGACCTTTACGGAGATCTTCATCGTCATCAAGATTGCCGGTGCGCTTTATCTCGGCTATATCGCCTGGAAGCTCTGGACCGCTGGGCTGCTCTCCACCGATGTCGCAGCGAAAAAATCGATGAGCGCCGGCATGTCCTTCCTCTCCGGTCTTCTGGTGACCCTTGGCAACCCGAAGGTCATGTTATTTTACGTGGCGCTCGTGCCAACCCTGATCGACATCGGCAGCATCGGGCTTCGCGAATATGCCACGCTGCTTGCGGCGACCTTCATCGTGCTGTTGGTGGTGCTGATCCCCTATATGCTGCTCGCTTCCCGGGCCCGCACCTTCCTTAAGAGGCCAAAAGCGCTGCAGATTTTGAACCGGGTCGCCGCCAGCATTCTCGCCGGCACGGCTGCCTTCATCGCTGCCCGCGCGGCCTGAAAAAACCTTTCTCGGCACAACGACGCGGGAGATTCTTTTCCCACGGTAGAGGATCGGCAGAGTGATCCCAGACTGGTTTCCGCCGACGTTTAATCCTATTGTGCCTGTACAATTCCAATGGAGGGAGAGCTACCCATGTCCGACACCCGCAAACCAGGCCGCGGCCGCGTCTATGCCTCGATCACCGACACCATCGGTGACACGCCGATCGTGCGTCTCGACAAGCTGGCCAAGGAGAAGGGCGTCAAGGCCAATTTGCTGGCGAAGCTCGAGTTCTTCAACCCGATCGCTTCCGTCAAGGACCGTATCGGCGTTGCCATGATCGAGAGCCTTGAAGCACAGGGCAAGATCACCCCCGGCAAAAGCGTGCTGATCGAGCCGACCTCCGGCAATACAGGCATAGCACTCGCTTTCGCCGCCGCCGCTAAGGGCTACCGGCTGATCCTCACCATGCCGGAGACGATGTCGATCGAGCGCCGCAAGATGCTGCTGCTGCTCGGTGCCGAGCTGGTGCTGACCGAGGGTCCGAAGGGCATGAAGGGCGCGATCGCCAAGGCCGA
Source organism: Rhizobium sp. NXC24 (assembly GCF_002944315.1). Taxonomy (NCBI): domain Bacteria; kingdom Pseudomonadati; phylum Pseudomonadota; class Alphaproteobacteria; order Hyphomicrobiales; family Rhizobiaceae; genus Rhizobium; species Rhizobium sp. NXC24. The sequence goes on along the minus strand of NZ_CP024311.1, from coordinate 395,556 downwards.
GGAACTGGCATCGACGCTGCCCGACGCGATCATCCCGCAGCAGTTCGAAAACCCGGCCAACCCGGAAATCCACCGCAAGACGACAGCAGAGGAAATCTGGAACGATACGGACGGCCAAGTCGATATCCTCGTGTCCGGCATCGGTACCGGTGGCACGATCACCGGCGTCGGCCAGGTGTTGAAAGCCCGCAATTCGAATATCAAGGTCATCGCCGTCGAGCCGGCTGACTCGCCTATCCTCTCCGGCGGCAATCCGGGTCCCCACAAGATCCAGGGCATCGGCGCCGGCTTCGCCCCGAAGATTCTCGATACGCATATCTATGACGAAGTCGTCACCGTCACCAATGACGAAGCTTTCCAGCATGCACGCCACATCGCCAAGCTCGAAGGCGTGCCAGTCGGCATCTCCTCCGGTGCGGCCCTGGCGGCTGCAATTAAGATCGGCCAGCGTCCCGAAAACGAAGGCAAGAATATCGTCATCATCATCCCCTCCTTCGCCGAGCGCTATCTCTCGACGGCGCTGTTCGAAGGGCTGGGCGGCTGACACGGTCAGCTTCGATCGTCAGGGATTCAAAGGGCGCTGCGGTGCCCTTTGTCATTTCAGCCGTTTGCGCTTACGCCGCAGCGGTCAGCCGTTCGCCGGCAATGCGGTAGGAAATGGCTTCTGCGAGGTGGATGCGCCCGACGGTTTGCTTGTCGTCGAGATCGGCGAGCGTGCGGGCCACTTTCAGTACGCGATGATAGCCGCGGGCGGAAAACTTCATCTTCTCGGCCGCGTCGCGCAGCAATTGCAGGCCGGCGGCGTCCGGCTCGGCGATCGTTTCGATCATCGATGTCGAGCAGCGGGCATTGGTGGAAATTCCCTTCATCCCGGCAGCCTCGAAGCGTTCGCGCTGCCGCTCGCGGGCACGGGCGACACGAAGCGCGACATCGGCGCTCTTTTCGGCCGTCGTCGGGCGGATGAGATCGGCCGCAGAGACGGCGGGCACGTCGAGGCGGATATCGATGCGGTCCAACAGCGGTCCGGAAATCCGGCCCTGATAATCCGCGACGCAGCGCGGGCCGCGGGCGCAGGTGTGACCCGGCTCGCCGGCCATGCCGCAACGGCAGGGATTCATCGCTGCAACCAATTGAATGCTCGCCGGATAGGAAACGCGATGATTGGCCCTGGCGATGACGCATTCGCCCGATTCCAGCGGCTGGCGCAGCGCGTCCAGCGCCTGCGGCGAAAACTCGGGCAATTCATCGAGAAAAAGGACGCCGTGATGGGCAAGCGAGACCTCGCCCGGGCGGGCACGCAAGCCGCCGCCGACCAGCGCCGCCATGGTGGCGGAGTGATGCGGCGTGCGATAGGGCCGGCGGTCGGAGAGCTTTCCGCCCGAAAGCTGACCGGCAACGGAATGGATCATCGACACTTCCAGCAGCTCCGCCGTCGACAATGGCGGCAGAATGGATGGCAGGCGCGAGGCCAGCATCGACTTGCCGGAGCCGGGCGGGCCGACGAAAAGCAGATTATGTCCCCCGGCCGCCGCCACTTCCAGCGCCCGCTTGGCGCTTTCCTGGCCCTTGATATCGGCGAGATCGGGGACGTTGGCGGCATTGGCGCGGATCGCCGGTTCGGGGCGTGACAGAACCTGGGTGCCGCGGAAATGATTGGCGAGCGCGATCAGGCTGCGCGGCGCGAGAATATCGATGTCGGCGCCGGCCCAGGCGGCCTCAGGACCGCTTTCGGACGGGCATATCAGCCCCTTGCCGATGGCATTGGCGGCGATCGCGGCCGGCAGCGCGCCAGCGACCGGCGCGATCGTGCCATCGAGGTTGAGCTCGCCGATGACGGTGTAGGCCGCAAGCGCATCCGCCGGGATGGCGCCCAGCGCCGCCATCAGCCCAAGCGCGATCGGAAGATCGAAATGGCTGCCCTCCTTGGGCAGGTCCGCGGGTGCGAGATTGACCGTGACCTTCTTCGGCGGCAGCGACAGGCCAGAGGCATGAAGAGCTGCCTGCACCCGTTCGCGGCTTTCGGCCACGGCCTTGTCCGGCAGACCGACGATATGCATCAGCACCTTGCCCGGGGAAATCATCACCTGCACTTCGACAGGAACGCCCTCAATGCCTTGAAACGCAATCGTGCTGACGCGCGCTACCATCCCCGCCCTCTTTTAACTCGTTTACCGTTATCAATTTTTCATAACAGACTATGGGTTGCATAGTGGCAGAAAACATGGAATAAAACAAGAACAATAAAAGAACGAAGGGACGATTTCTACAATCGGAGCAAATATGAGACTTGTAGTATCGCTATCCCTTCTACTGAGCGCTGTTCTGGCCGGCTGCCAATCTATCGATGGCGGGGATAATCTGGAAAAAGGCGCTCCCTATCAATTAAGCGCCAAGGAAATTGCCGCGGTGGAAAAGGGTTTGCACGAGCAGCTTCCCTATGAGGGCGTGCTGATCTTCGGGCCGATGGCGGCTTCCAAGGATAGCAAGGGCTACGTCAGCGTCTGCGGCACCATCAGCTCCTTTGGCGGCCTGCACGGTGTCATGGACAAGCGGCCTTACGTCGGCATGATGGTCGACGTGAAACCACTTTTCGGCTTCGTGCCGACGGTCATCGCAGACGATAGCTCCACCGGACCGTCGGCAGTGATCCTAACCTGCCGCCGGATGGGCATCGCGATATAGCCCGCCTTGCGGCGAGCGGAGGGGTGGCGTCACGATTCCTAGAGGGCTGGCGCCCCTCAAGCCCGCTTCGCTTCGATCGCATCCCACAACAGGCTGGCGATGTCGGCGCCGCCGAAGCGCTTGACTTCGCGCAGGCCGGTCGGCGAGGTGACGTTGATCTCGGTCATATAGTCGCCGATGACGTCGATGCCGACGAGCAGGAAGCCGCGCGCTCTCAATGCCGGGCCGATGCGCTCGCAGATTTCCTTTTCGCGCGGCGTCAGTTCGGTCGCCTCGGCGCGGCCGCCGACATGCATGTTGGAGCGGCTGTCATGCTCGGCCGGCACACGGTTGATCGCGCCGACCGCCTCGCCGTCGACGAGGACGATGCGCTTGTCGCCCTTGCGCACGTCGGGCAGATATTGCTGAGCGATGAAGGGCTCACGGAAGAGCTGGCCGAACATTTCGAGCAGAGAGGATAGATTGCGGTCGTCCCGCGTCGAATGAAAGACGCCGGCGCCGCCATTGCCGTAAAGCGGCTTCAGGATGATATCGCCCATCTCCTCGCGGAAGCGGCGAATTTCGGCAGGATCGCGCGTGATCAGCGTCTTCGGCATCAGGTCGGCGAATTCGGTGACGAAGATCTTTTCCGGCGAATTGCGCACCCAGGCCGGATCATTGACGACGAGCGTCTTGGGGTGGATGCGCTCCAGCAGATGCGTCGAGGTGATATAGGCCATGTCGAAGGGCGGGTCCTGGCGCAGCAGCACCACGTCCATGGTCGAGAGATCGACGCGCTCCGGCTCGCCGAGCTCGAAGTGATCGCCCTTGACGTCGCGAAGGATCATCGGCTCAACCGTCGCGTAGACATTGCCGTCACGCATGCTGAGGCGCTCGGGCGTGTAATGGAAGAGCTTGTAGCCGCGGGTCTGGGCTTCCAGGCTCATGGCGAAGGTCGAGTCACCCGCAATGTTGATGCTCTTCACATGGTCCATCTGGACCGCAACATTCTTGATACCAGCCATAGTCAGCCCTCGCTCGAATTTGCGGACAGATGTAGGTCGGCCCGCATCCAAACGCAACGGCTATTCAAGGGCTTCCGTCAGAGACGTCTTTCGTCTGGGCTGGCCGCGCTCAGGCGGCAAGGCCCTGTGCGCCGCCCTGCCGGATGAAGTTGCGCAGGCGATAAGCCATGGTCAAAGGCTTCGGGAATGGCTTGCGGCAGAAGGCGACCTTGCGCAGATAGTGATCAATGCGCCATGTGGCCCAGGTTCCGCCGGCGAAATAGGCGACATCGCCCGCGCTGAGCGTGCGTTCGACGCCGTCTTCCGTCGTGATATGCACCTCGCCCTCAAGGATCATCACCGTTTCGTCCCAGCCGAAATACCAGCGAAACTCGCCTGCCGTGCAATCCCACAGCGCCGTCATCGCGGCATCATCCCGCCCACGCGAATGCTCGGCAATGCGCGCAACCGGATCGCCGGCCAGGATCCAGGACGGTTCGATCGGCGAGGGCTTCATTTCCATCTCATCGCTGGCGCCAGCCACGAAGCTCTTCGACTGCGGCAAGGCAACAACAACCGGGACCGCACGCGCGGCAAAGGCCGCCATGCTCGCCAACATTAATCTCAAAACCATGCAATCCCCCAATTCCAAGCGCGTCTCAGTTTCCATTGCACGGAAGAGGTAACGGCGCGGTTCATGAAATCTGGCGCATTTTAATGATTGCAGAGATCAGGCAGAAAAACCTTCGATTGTACAGACGACCATGTCATGATCGGATAGCGGCTTGCCCTCCTCATTGAGGGAGGAAACAAGGTGGCTTTCGCCGATCTTCAAACCGCGGGTGATGAACCAATCGAGCTTCATGGTGCGATCGGGAAAACGCGTGATCAGGCTCGGGCGCGTGCTCGTCTGATCCAGCGGGCCACCATGGCATTCAAAGCCGCGGCCTTCGGCCGTGGCGAACAGGGTATCGGTCGAGAAATCACCGCCGGTGTGATTGCCGGTATTGAGATCGCCGCCGATCAGGATCGGAAGACCGGGCGCGAAGGCCTCGACAGCGTCGATCAACGCCGCCATCTGCCGCTCGCGATAGGCAGCGGTCGCGACACTTTCGAGATGGACCGACACGGCAACGAGGGGACCGGCCTCGGTCCCGACGATGGCGCCGACAGCACAGCGATCGCCGATGCGCGGCTGCTCATTTCCGTCGTTGAACCAGACGGCCTCGCCCGGCAGGCGGAAGAGGAAAGCATCCTTCAGGGCAACGGAGGACATCAGGGCGTTGCCGTGAAAGCCCTTCTCGTTGAAATCGTCGCGGCAGAAGGAACGCTCGATTTCCGAGCCGAGGCTGAGTTCCAGGAATTCCACGCCATAAGCATAATTCATGCCGAGTTCGCCGGCGACGATCGCGGTCGGGTCATTCTGTTCGGTGCGCGCCATGCCCTCGTCCATCTCGGAGAGCAGGATCAGCGGCGCTTTGGTCGCCTTCAGCTTGGCGGCGGATTCGAGGGGGAAAAGGCAGCGCTCCAAATTCCATGCAGCCACCGTGAAGGGGAAAGCAAGCGGCCGATCCTCGCCAGTCACGCCACCAACGCGCACCGTGTTCATACAGGCAAGCGACGCCAATGTTGCCGCGTGAATGTCAGGGGTCTTTTCCAACGAAATGAAGCCCTTGCGTTCCTCCTGCGAGGGAACGGCGAAGGCGGAAACGGTACTGCGGATCATCATAAGACCTGTCGAAATGGGTGAGGCGCGATGCCTGGAAGTGGGCTGAAGCGCGATAGCCCGGCAATAGTTGCGCTTTGTGACGTTGCCATGATGGCAGACGTTAAAAAGCATCCGGAAAATGGCGTGGCCAGCGGCCAGGCAGGATGGCAACGATATCGTAGCGCTGCGACAACAGCGCATAGTCTGGCTGGCGGGCAAGCCAGAGGTCGCTCGCAGCACGGATGCGCCTTTGCGCGGAAAAAGAGACGGCATCGATCGCCTCTTGTTCGCCGCGCCGGGCTTTGACCTCGACGAAGACGGCGAGATCGCCTTTGCGGGCGATGATGTCGATTTCGCCGAGCTTGGTACGATGGCGAATGGCGAGGATGCGGTAGCCCTTGAAGAACAGGAAAAGTGCTGCGGCATATTCCGAGACATGGCCGCGCCGCCACGCCTCCCGCCGCTTCAGCCTCTCGCCGGTCTCAGCCATGGCGCTCCTTCATATCGAGCAGTCGCTGGTAAAGCTCCTTGCGCGGCAGGCCGGTGATGCGGGCGGCTTCTGCCGCGGCCTTGGCGGTCGGCATGCTGCGGGCGAGATCCCCAAGAATGGCCTCGACATCCGCCTCCGCCGCAACACTTTCCGCCGGCGGGCCGACGAGCAGGACTATCTCGCCTTTCACATGCTCGACGGCCTCATAGAACACGGCAAGCTCGGTGAGCGTGCCGCGACGGAATTCCTCGAAGGTCTTGGTGAGTTCGCGGCAGACGGCCGCCTTGCGCTCGCCGCCAAGTACATCGGCGGCGGCGGCGAGCGTCGCGGCGATGCGATGGGGCGATTCAAAGAAGATGAGGGTAGCGGGAACGGCGGCGAGTTCGGCCAACCGGTCGCGGCGGCCCTTGTCCTTGGCGGGCAGGAAGCCAGCGAAGAAAAAGGCGTCGTTGGGCAGGCCGGAGCCGACCAGCGCGGCGAGCGGCGCGGAGGCCCCGGGGATCGGCACGACACGGTAGCCCGCCTCGATCGCCTGCAGCGCCAGCCGATAGCCGGGATCGGAGACCAAGGGCGTGCCGGCATCGGACACCAGCGCCACCGAGCGGCCGGCTTCCAGCGCCTGCAGCAGCCGCGGTCCTGCCTCGTCGGCATTGTGCTCATGATAGGCGAAGGGGCGGTTCTGTATTCCGTAACGGTCGAGCAGCACGCGGGTGACGCGCGTATCCTCGCAAGCGAGAACATCGGCACCGGCCAGCGTTTCCAGCGCCCGCAGCGTGATGTCGCCGAGATTGCCGATCGGCGTGGCGACAAGATAAAGCGCGGGCTCCAGCGGACGGGCAGGAACCGTGGTATTGTGCAGGCGGAAGCTGCGCGCTCCGCCGCTTGTGTGTTCGTCGCTCATGCCGACCCTGAATTCGCCTCGGATTCATCGTCTTTATGGGCGAGGTATGGCCTGACGGCAAGAGCGGCGCAAATCCTGTGAGCATTGTCGGCCAAATACCGAAATGAGGTGCAGCATACCCGGATGCCTCTTGCATTCGCATGCTGAGTTCTGTCATTTTGCCCGTCCAATCTCGGGCCTTGTCCGAAAAAGCATCCTTCGGGCGCCTGTGGCTGCCCGGGAGTAACGGTCGAAAGCGGTAGCATCATGCGTATTACAATTGAGCGGTCGAACCTCCTGAAATCGCTGAACCACGTGCATCGCGTGGTCGAGCGTCGCAACACGATCCCGATCCTGTCCAACGTGCTGCTCAAGGCCGAGGGCACAAGCCTCGACATGAAGGCGACCGACCTCGATCTCGAAATCACCGAGGCGACGCCCGCCAATGTCGAAAAGGCCGGCGCCACCACCGTACCGGCGCATCTGCTCTACGACATCGTGCGCAAGCTGCCGGACGGTTCGGAAGTGCTTCTCGCCACCAATCCTGACGGCAGCTCGATGACGGTTGCCTCGGGCCGCTCGAAATTCTCGCTACAGTGCCTGCCGGAATCGGACTTTCCGGACCTGACCGCCGGGAGCTTCAGCCATTCCTTCAAACTGAAGGCGTCGGACCTGAAGATGCTGATCGACCGGACGCAGTTTGCGATTTCGACCGAAGAGACGCGTTATTATCTGAACGGCATCTTCTTCCACACGATCGAAAGCAAGGGCGACCTGAAGCTGAGAGCGGTGGCGACCGATGGTCACCGTCTCGCCCGCGCCGATGTCGACGCCCCTGCGGGTTCGGAAGGCATGCCGGGCATCATCATCCCGCGCAAAACGGTCGGCGAATTGCAAAAGCTGGTCGACAGCCCCGATGTTGTCGTCACCGTCGAAGTGTCCGATGCGAAGATCCGCCTGACGATCGGCTCGATCGTCATGACCTCGAAGCTGATCGACGGCACCTTCCCCGATTATCAGCGCGTTATCCCCACCAGCAACGACAAGGAAATGCGGGTCGATTGCCAAAGCTTTGCCCAGGCGGTCGACCGCGTCTCGACCATTTCGTCGGAGCGCGGCCGCGCCGTGAAGCTGGCACTGTCGGACGGCCAGCTCCTGTTGACGGTCAATAACCCCGACTCCGGAAGCGCGACCGAAGAAGTCGCCGTCGGCTACGACATGGACGCGATGGAAATCGGCTTCAACGCCAAATATCTGCTCGACATCACCGCGCAATTGTCCGGCGATGCGGCGATCTTCCTGCTTGCCGATGCTGGCTCGCCGACGCTGATCCGCGACACGGCCGGCGACGATGCTCTCTATGTCCTGATGCCGATGCGCGTCTAGCGAAACCGAAGCGCCCTTCATGCGTTCTTCGGAACGACAGAGGGGCGCTTTTCTTTGAGCCTGTGCAGCTTGCGACATTTTCTCTTTGTATTGCGCCATGGCATTGCAAGATGAGAGATAAACGATATGTAAGCCGTAACTGTTAAATCTGGTGGGGGGAGAGCATGGCGCTGCGTCTCAAGGAACGGCTGGGCAAGAAGTTCGACGAAGAAATCCGTTTCTTCAAAGGCATGATGCAGGGTCCGAAAACGGTCGGTTCCATCGTTCCGACCTCCTCGATTACCGCCCGCAAGATGGCGAGCGTCGTCAATATCCATTCCGGCCTGCCGGTGCTAGAGCTCGGCCCCGGCACGGGTGCGATCACCAAGGCGATCCTGGCGCGCGGCGTCGAACCGGAAAATCTCGTCGCCGTCGAATATTCCACCGACTTCTATAATCATCTCGTCCGTCTTTATCCCGGCGTCCATTTCATCAATGGCGACGCCTTCGATCTCGACAAGACGCTTGGGGTGTTGCGCGGCCAGACCTTCGATTCCATCGTCTCGGGCATTCCGCTGCTGAACTTTCCCACGAAGGCGCGCGTCGCTCTGCTCGAAAGCCTGCTGGACCGCATCCCACCCGGCAGACCTGTGGTGCAGATCTCCTACGGACCGGTCTCGCCGATCATTGCCCGGCCGGATCGCTATCATATCCGCCACTATGATTTCATCGTCCGCAATATTCCGCCGGCCCAGCTCTGGGTTTATAGCCGGGGCTGAGGCTATCCAGGAAGAGTCATCTTGCCACCGCGTTTCGGCTGGACATATTCTTGTTCCGAGACCCTTCAGTATGGAATCCTGCTCCGATGTTCGCTCTCTATATTACGCACCCGCAGGTGCGCATCGATCCCTCTGTGCCGGTTCCGGACTGGGGTCTTTCCGATATCGGCGCGGAACGCGCCAGACTGACGGCCACCCGCGCATGGGCGCGTGAGCTCGGCCTGATCGTTTCCAGCGGCGAGCGCAAGGCGATCGAGACAGCCGAAATCCTGGCGACGGCCAGCGGCGCGACGATCGAGATTATCGAAGCCATGCATGAGAACGACCGCAGCGCCACGGGCTTCCTGGCCCCGCCCGAATTCGAGAAGGCGGCCGACTGGTTCTTCGCCCATCCGCATGAAAGCTTCAAAGGCTGGGAACGCGCGATCGATGCGCAGGTGCGGATCGTCTCCCAGGTGGAGGCCGTTCTTTCTCGGCACGACCCGCGCACGCCGATCGCCTTTGTCGGCCATGGTGGCGTCGGTACGCTGCTAAAATGCCATCTCGAGGGCAAGCCTATCGCGCGCCAGGGCGATCAGCCGCCCGGCGGCGGCAATCTTTTCTGTTTCGACCTTGCGAAGCGCGCCGTCTCATGCGACTGGACGCCTATGGAAGATTGGCAGGGGTGGAGTTGAGATGACCGCACGCGACCGCTTGATCGTTGGACTGGATGTTCCAAACCTTCAGGAGGCCGAAAAGGTCGTCACGGCGCTCGGCGACGATATTCTCTTCTACAAGATCGGCTATCAGCTTGCCTTTGCCGGCGGCCTGGAATTTGCACGCGACCTTGCCGCCAGCGGCAAGAAGATCTTCCTCGACATGAAACTGCTCGATATCGACAACACGGTTGCGTCCGGCGTTGAGAACATCGTCAAAATGGGCATGTCGATGCTGACGCTGCATGCCTATCCGAAGGCAATGCGCGCCGCCGTTGCCGCAGCCAAGGGTTCCGATCTCTGCCTGCTCGGCGTCACCGTGCTGACCTCGATGGACGAAGAGGATCTCATCGCTGCCGGATACGAATATGACCCGCATACGCTGGTGCTGCGCCGCGCCGAACAGGCGCTCCTCGCCGGCATGGGCGGCATCGTATGCTCGGCCGAAGAATCTGCCGCCGTGCGCAAGATCATCGGTCCGGACATGGCGCTGGTGACCCCCGGCATCCGCCCGACCGGCAGCGACAAGGGCGACCAGAAGCGCGTGATGACGCCGACCGAGGCCATCAAGGCCGGATCGAGCCATCTCGTCGTCGCCCGGCCGATCGTCAAGGCGGCCGACCCGAAGGAAGCTGCCCGCGCCATCCTCGCGGAGATGGACGCCGCGCTCTAAATTGCAGGAAACAGGGAGACCGGACATGGCAAAGGGATATTGGATCGCACGCGTGGATGTACGCGACCCTGAGCGCTACAAGGACTACGTTGCCGCCGCCAAGCCGGCTTTCGAGAAATACGGCGCGAATTTCCTCGCCCGCGGCGGCGCTTTCACGCCACTGGAAGGCCAGGCGCGCGGCCGCAATGTCGTCATCGAATTCCCGTCGCTGCAGCATGCTGTCGATTGCTACAACTCGCCGGAATATCAGATCGCCGCCAAGATTCGTCATGAAGTCGCGGACGCCGAAATGGTGGTCGTCGAAGGCATCTAACGCTTTTAAAAAGCAGCCGGAACATGCGGTGTGATAGCACTTCACCTCGGCCCTCGGATCGGTTAAGACGAAACCAGATCAGCCCTATTTAAGCCTTTCGAGGAGCCTGCCATGACCCTGTCCAACCTTCCACCGCTCGTGACCGTGTTCGGGGGATCGGGCTTCATTGGGCGGCATGTCGTCCGCGTGCTCGCCAAGCGCGGCTATCGCATCCGCGTCGCCGTGCGCCGCCCCGATCTCGCCGGTTTTCTGCAGCCGCTCGGCAATCTCGGCCAAATCTCGATCGTCCAGGCGAACCTGCGTTACCGCAACTCCATCGATCGCGCCGTCGAAGGCGCACAGCATGTGGTCAATTGCGTCGGCATCCTCGCCGAAAGCGGCCGCAATAAATTCGATGCCGTGCAGGAATTCGGCGCCAAGGCAATCGCGGAAGCTGCACGCGGCGCCGGCGCTTCGCTGACGCATATTTCCGCCATCGGCGCCAATGCCAATTCGCCTTCCGCCTATGCCCGCACCAAGGCTCGCGCTGAAGCCGGCATCCTGTCGATCAAGCCCGATGCCGTCATCCTGCGGCCATCGATCGTCTTCGGTCCGGAAGACAGCTTCTTCAACAAATTCGCCGATATGTCGCGCACCGCGCCCTTCCTGCCGCTCATCGGCGGCGGCGAGACGAAGTTCCAGCCGGTCTATGTCGAGGATGTCGCCGAGGTAGTCGCCCGCGGCGTCGACGGCAAGCTGAAGGCCGGCACGATCTACGAGCTTGGCGGTCCGGAGGTGCTTTCTTTCCGCGAATGTCTCGAAACGACGCTTGCCGTTATCAACCGGAAGAAGTCGCTGGTCTCCATCCCCTTCGGCCTCGCTTCGCTCATCGGCTCGGCTGCTTCGCTGGTGCCGCTCATCACGCCGCCGATCACGCCCGATCAGGTTCGCCTGCTGAAGCACGACAATGTCGTCTCCAAGGAAGCCGAGGCGGAAGGCCGGACCCTGCAGGGTATCGGCCTGATGCCGACCCTGCTCGTCTCCGTGCTGCCGTCCTACCTGGTACGCTATCGCCCGCAGGGCCAGTTCACCGGCTCCGGCAAGGCCGCGTGACGCTTTGTAGCGATTCGGAAAAATTGAAGCGCCGTCTGGTTTATCCAGGCGGCGTTTTTGTTTCCTCTGGCTGCGTTTTCGGCACCGGGAGAGCTAGCTTTGCCGTCTTGATTCACAGCTTGGCGTTGCTCAAAAGACGCACACTGAAAATAGTAGCATTAACGTCAAATTTAACATGAACCTTTATTGCTATTCATCATTTCACTGACTAACACAACCGCGCGTCGCCAAGCCCGGCACGGGCCAATCGTGGCGCGTTTCACTTCTGCGGAAAGGCATTCTTCGATGGGTAAGTCTATCGCGCTTTTGTTTGCGTGCGCGGCACTGGTGATCCTCGCTGGCTCGTTCGTGGCCCGCGGCAGCATCGCCTCGGTCAAGGGTGAATGCACGCCGACCTATGGCGTCGATCCCTGCACGACGGGTTCCATCGAGCCTTCATCCTCGAACTGATCGAGCATGAAAAAAGGCCGGTTCTCACCGGCCTTCGTTTTTCTCAAGATTTCACCCCCGGCGATCGGCCTCAGCCGACCGTATAAAGCCCGATCAGGCCGAGCACGCCAATGGCGATGCGCCACCAGGCGAAGGGGGCATAGCCGCGGCGCGAGACGAAGTCGAGCAGAGCCCGGACCACGAACAATGCCGATATGAAAGCGGTGAAGAAGCCGACGACGATCAGCAGGCCCTGGTCCGTGCTGAGGTCGTGACGGCTCTTCCACAAATCCAGCGCGAAGGCGCCAGCCATGGTCGGCATGGCAAGGAAGAAAGAGAATTCCGCGGCCGAGCGCTTGTCGGCGCCAAGCAAGAGGGCGCCAACGATGGTGGAGCCGGAACGCGATGTTCCCGGGATCATTGCCAGACATTGGAAGAAGCCGATCTTGATCGCCATCGGCCAGGAAAACTCATAGGCGCTGGTATATTTGGGTTTGAACTCGATCTTGTCGATCGCCAGCAGAACGATGCCACCAAGAATCAGCGAGATACAGATAACCTTCGGCGAATCGAACAGCACCGTCTTGATGAAATCATGCGCGATCGCGCCGATCACGGCAGCCGGGAGGAAGCCGAAAAGGACCGCCAGCACGAAATGGCGAGCCTTGACGCTGACCGGCAGCGCCTTTGCGATTTGAACGAGACGATTGAAATAGACGAGCAAGATGGCGAGGATAGCACCGAGCTGGATCAGAACGTCGAAAGTGGCAGCTTCATCAAAACCGAGGAAATGTCCGATCAATATCAAATGGCCCGTGGAGGATACGGGAATGAACTCCGTCAGGCCTTCCACAAGGCCCAAAAACAACGCGATAACAATTTGTTCAGCCATATTGTGTCCTTTGTCAAAGAGCGGGGTGGCCCGATTCGCTTGTAATAGCTAGGCCAAACTCCTATAGCTTCAACCGATGACGTATGACTAGGGCCGCAAGATGGTGGGCCCGAGACTCTTATAAGCATCAACTGCAAAAGCCCGAGTATCAATGCCGACGCTGTATCATCATTCCATGTCATCTCCGTCACGGTTCGTCCGTCTGATTCTGACCGAATACGGCTATCAGACGGAGTTGATCGAGGAACAGACGTGGGAAAAACGGCGCGATTTCCTGGCGCTCAATCCGGCCGGCACCCTGCCGGTCTATGTCGACGACAGCATGCGGGCGCTCTGCGGCGCGACCGTGATCTCCGAATATCTCGACGAGACGCATGGCGTTTTGAAGCGAGACCGCCGGCTTCTGGCCGAAGACCCGTTCCAGCGCGCCGAAATCCGCCGGCTGACGGAGTGGTTCATGCAGAAGATGGAACAGGACGTGACGCGGCCTCTGGTGCGCGAACGGGTCTACAAGTTGCAGATGACTGCCGACCAGGGCGGCGGCGCTCCCGATTCCAAGGTGATGCGCATGGCTCGCGGCAACATCCGCCAACACATGAAGTATCTCTCCTGGCTTGCGGGTTCCCGCCAATGGCTCGCCGGCGATCGACTGAGCTATGCGGATCTCGCTGCTGCCGCCTCGGTTTCCGTTCTCGATTACCTCGGCGAGATCGACTGGATGGAATCACCCGTTGCCAAGGAATGGTATCAGCGGCTGAAATCGCGCCCGTCGTTCCGGCCGATCCTGGCGGAACGCGTGCGCGGCATCACGCCTGTATCGCACTACGCCGATCTGGATTTCTGACGAGGGCTGCATATGCCCGAAGACCGTGCCATAGATAAAGAAAGCAAGCGACGGCATAGGCTAACGGCCTTTCTTCGCGACGAAGCGCGGGCGCAGGGTTTCGATCTCTGTCGCATCACCCGGCCGGACGCCATTCCCGACGCGGGGATCAGGCTCAACCAATTCCTTGAACAAGGCTACCACGGCACCATGGCGTGGATGGAGGAAACGCGCGAACGTCGCGCTGATCCGCACATGCTCTGGGGCGATGTCCGCTCCATCGCGGTCTTCGGCCTCAACTACGGTCCCGAGGAAGACCCGCGCGGCATTCTGCAGAAGCCCGATAAAGCGGCCTTTTCCGTCTATGCCCGCAACCGCGACTATCACGACATCATCAAGGGCCGGCTGAAGGAGATCGCCACCCGCTTTGCGGCGCGATCGCAGGAGGACGTCAAGGTCTTCGTCGACACGGCGCCGGTCATGGAAAAGCCGCTGGCTGCCGCAGCGGGCCTCGGCTGGCAAGGCAAGCATACCAATCTCGTCAGCCGGACGCACGGTTCCTGGCTGTTTCTCGGCTCGATGTTCACAACGGCCGATCTCGAACCGGATCGGCCCGAGATCGATCACTGCGGCTCCTGCCGCGCCTGTCTCGACGTCTGCCCGACGGCCGCATTCCCGGCCCCCTATCAACTCGATGCGCGCCGCTGTATCTCCTACCTGACCATCGAGCATAAGGGGCCGATCGATCCGCAGCTTCGGCCGTTGATCGGCAACCGCATCTATGGCTGCGACGACTGTCTCGCCGCCTGTCCCTGGAACAAATTCGCCAGTGCGGCCGCCGAGATGAAGCTGGTCGCTCGCGACGACCTCAGGGAGCCGTCGATCGCCTTTCTGCTCGATCTCGACGATGCCGCCTTTCGCGCCTTCTTCAGCGGCTCGCCGCTCAAGCGCATCGGCCGCGATCGCTTCATTCGCAATGTGCTGATCGCCGCCGGCAATTCCGGGGATCGAGGCTTGATCGCGGCGTGCGGTGGCCTGTCGGACGATCCCTCGGCCGTCGTGCGCGGCATGGCCGTCTGGGCGCTGTCGCGGTTGATGACGGCTGGCGAGTTCCGCACTTTTGCGGCAGAAAGAGGTGACGAACCGGACGCGGATGTCCGCGCGGAGTGGATACTGGCGGGAGTTGCGTGATGCATGTGATGATTTTCGGCTGCGGCTATTCGGGAACGGCTATCGCCAAGGCCTTCGCCGGCCCGGGCATTCGGATCACCGGCACGACTCGTTCGCCCGAAAAGACCGGCCCTCTTGGCGAGCAAGGCATCGAAGCTTTCGTCTTCGACGGAGAGACATTCGATCCCGCATTGAGCGAGGTGATGAAATCCGCCACGCATCTCGTCCAGTCGATCGCGCCCGGCAAGTCGGGTGATCCGCTGCTGCGGCTGGCGCATCTGAATATCCGCGCGCTCATGCCGAAGCTCGAATGGGTTTGCTATCTTTCCACCGTCGGCGTCTATGGCGACCACAAGGGCGCCTGGGTCAGCGAGGAAACGCCGCTGCATCCGGTTTCCGACCGCTCGGTTGAACGCGTCGAAGCGGAGGATGGCTGGCACCGCGTCGGAATCAGGCTCGGTATTCCGGTTGCCGTGCTCCGGCTTGCCGGCATCTATGGTCCGGGCCGCAACACCTTCTGCAATCTGGAAAAGGGAACGGCACGGCGGCTGATCAAGGCGAACCAGGTGTTCAACCGCATCCGCGTCGAGGACATCGGCGCCTGCGCCAAGTTCCTTTCCGATCGCAAACTGGGCGGCATTTATAATGTCACCGATAACGAGCCCGGTCCGCCGCAGGACGTCATCGTCGAGGCCGCCCGTCTGATGGGTGTCGAGCCGCCGCCGGAACAGGCTTTCGAAACGGCGGAGCTGACGCCGATGGCGCGTTCGTTCTATGGTGAGAACAAGCGGGTTTCGAACGCAAAACTGCGCGCGCTGGGCTTCCCATTCCGCTATCCGGACTATCGCATGTCGCTCGCCCAACTGTGGTCCTCGGGGCGCTGGCGCGGCTAAGGGAATTCGACCTCATCCCCCGGATCAATCGCACGAAAATTCCTACTAACCCATATTGGCTAGTTCAATTTGCTCCACATTTATGGTTAATGATCTCTGAAATTGCACAAATGCGGCAGCAAATAAGGCGAAGTCGGAAAATTATTTTTTCAAATTTCGTGATCTTCTGCATTGCAGCATCGATTTGGGAAAATTCGTTCGGTTTTTAACTGAATTTATTGTGTTTTTTCCATCAAACCTTAGTTTTAGCGATACTCGATATCACTCGTCATAAATCACAAATGTTACAGCCTGTAACATTCCGTGATATTAGCAGGCACTTTTTTGCCATTTTTCGCCCGATTTAAGCCCCCGCCGCTCACCAGGCGCAAGTTCAATTGTTTGAGGGAAAATCGGTTTGAAGAAAATCAATCGTTCTGTTGCGATCATCGCAACTATATCCGCCGCTTTTGCTATCCTCTCGACGGACGCATTTGCAGCAACGGGATGCGGGGGCGCATCATGGTACGGGGGAAGCTCCAAGACTGCTTCCGGGGAACGCATGAGTTCCTCCCATTTTACTGCCGCCCATCGCTCGCTTGCCTTTGGCACTCGCCTGAAGGTAACCAACCGCCACAATGGTCGTAGCGTCGTCGTTCGCATCAACGATCGCGGACCTTTCATTCGCGGACGCGTGCTCGATCTCTCTCGTGCTGCAGCGCAGGATATCGGCATGGTTGCCTCCGGCACAGCGAGTGTTTGCTACGACGTCGTCGCCTCGAAATAACCGGCAGATCCGCTGGGAACGACCCGGCGTTTTGGCCTGACGCTTGCTCTCTCCGTCAATCGCGGCTACCACGCGGTTGAGACGTCTCAATAATCTGCCGCCACGTGCTTATTTCGTGCGGATTGATGAGGTGTCAGTGACACTTTGGTGGTGCATGAGCCTTTCCGGTGATCCAGGTGATTTCGGAGCCATGCGCAAGCAGGAGAATAGTGAATGCGTCTGGGCGGCCGGCTGCAGGGGGCCATCGAAGTTCTTGCCGATATCGAAGCGCGCAAGCGACCAGTGGCCGACGCCCTGAAGGATTGGGGACTGGCCCATCGCTTCGCCGGCTCCGGCGACCGCGCCGCAATCGGCAACATCGTCTACGATGCTCTGCGCATGCGGCTGTCTCATGCCTGGCTGATGGGCGACGACAGTCCCTCCGCGCTTGCCCATGCCGTGCTCTTTCGCCAATGGGGCTTGACGCCCGAGATGCTGGCTGCCGAATTTGAAGGCGACAAATTTGCACCCGAGCCGCCCAGCGCCGAGGCGCTGGAAGCCTTTGCCGCCCGAAAGATCGAAGATGCGCCGCGCCATATCCAGGGCGACATTCCGGAATGGGTCGAGCATTCCTTCCAACAGGCTTTCGGCGATAGCTGGCTTGCCGAGGCCCAGGCATTGGCCGAGCGGCCGACACTCGATCTGCGGGCCAACGCGCTGAAGGCCAGCCGCGACAAGGCCGTGAAGGCACTGGAACGCGCCGGAGCGCATGCCTCGAAGATCGCCCGTTACGGTATCCGCATTCCCGCCGGCGAAGGCGCATCGCGCCTGCCGAATGTCACCGCCGAACTTTCCTTCCAGAAAGGCTGGTTCGAGGTGCAGGACGAAGGCTCGCAGATCGTTGCCGATCTCGTCCTGCCTGAAGAAGGCGACCAGGTGCTCGACTATTGCGCCGGCGGCGGCGGCAAGACGCTCGCCATGTCGGCGGCGATGCACAATAAGGGCCAGGTCCATGCCTATGATTCCGATCGGCGGCGGCTGGCACCGATCATCGAGCGATTGAAGCGCGCCGGCACGCGCAATGTTCAGGTGCATGACGAAAGAAACGGCCTGCTCCCTTTGCGCGGCAAATTCGACAAGGTACTGGTCGATGCCCCCTGCACCGGTACCGGCACCTGGCGCCGGCGCCCCGATACGAAGTGGCGGCTGACGCAGAAGAACCTCGACGAGCGCACCAGCCAGCAGCAGGAAGCGCTGGCTCAGGCCGGCGAATTCGTCCGCCCCGGCGGCCTGTTGCTTTATGTCACCTGTTCGGTCCTGCCGGAAGAAAATGAAACGCAGGTCAACCGCTTCGCAGCCAACAATCCGGACTTCGAAGTGGTCGAGGCGCTGAGCGCCTGGGAGAAACTGTTCGGAAAGGATGCGCCCAAGCCGCGCTCTTCCGATGGTAAGACCATTACCCTGACGCCGGCATCGACGGATACCGACGGCTTCTTCTTCTGCCGGCTGCGGCGGAAGGGATAGGCAAGGCTTATCCCGCTCGCGGCGCGTTTGCTGGTTCGGCGGAACGAGACGGCGCGACATCTGCCGCTTTTTCCAGGCAAATGCGCTGCTTTGCCAATGCTGGAACTATCACTTTCCCGTTTTAAAATCATTCCAAACTAGAGTGTTTGACACCAGTTTGTTTTTAATACATGAGACAATTTACCAAGTTTCTGACGGCGCCCCCGCCGTCACAGGAGAGGATCATGAAACTGAAAATCAATTTTGGCGCCGGCCTGGCGCTGGCCGTCGCCTCGACTGCCATGTCCACCCTTCCGGCGCTCGCAGCCGCACCCGAGCCGGCCGCCATCATCAAGCATTACGCCGAAGTGGGGCATGCCAAGTATCAAGACGCGCTGATCACGGCGCAGACGCTGGACAAGGCGATCGACGCATTGCTTGCCAATCCCAGCGACAAGACGCTGAAGGCCGCCCAGGCCGCCTGGATCAAGGCGCGCGTTCCCTACGAGCAGACGGAAGTCTACCGCTTCGGCAATCCGATCGTCGACGATTGGGAAGGCGCGGTGAATTCGTGGCCACTCGACGAAGGCCTGATCGACTATGTCGACGCCTCCTACGGTACCGAAAGCGATGAGAATTCGCTTTATGTCGCCAATGTCATCGCCAACAAGACGATCAAGATCAACGGCAAGGATGTCGACGCTTCGCATCTGACGCCGGAATTCCTCTCCGGCACGCTACAGCAGGCCGGCGGCGTCGAAGCCAATGTCGCGACCGGCTACCACGCCATCGAATTCCTGCTCTGGGGACAGGACCTGCACGGCACCGGCCCGGGCGCCGGCGAACGTCCCGCCACCGACTACGACCTGAAGAACTGCACGCACGGCAATTGCGACCGCCGCGCCGAATACCTGAAATCGGCCTCGACCCTGCTCGTCTCCGCCATGCAGGAGATGACCAATGACTGGGCGCCGGATGGCGAAGCCACCAAGCATATCGAAGCCGATCCGAAGGCCGGTCTCGCCGCCATCCTCACCGGCATGGGCTCGCTCTCCTATGGCGAACTCGCCGGCGAGCGCATGAAGCTCGGCCTGCTGTTGCACGATCCCGAGCAGGAGCATGATTGCTTCTCCGACAACACCTACAACTCCCACAACAATGCCGCCATCGGCATTGCGGCCGCCTATAACGGCAATTATACGCGCGTCGACGGCACCAAGATGAAGGGTCCTTCGCTGCACGATCTTGCTGCCGCCAAGGACAAGGCGCTGGACAAGGAGATGGAAGGTAAGCTGAACGCGACGCTCGATGCCATGAAGGCCATGGTTCATCGCGGCGAGACCGTCGAGAAGTACGACCAGATGATTGCCGAGGGCAATAAGGTCGGCAACGCCACCGTCCAGAAGGCGATTGACGGCCTGCTCGACCAGACGAAGAGCATCCAGCGCGTCGTCGCCGACCTCGATCTCGGCACGATCAAGCTTGAAGGCTCGGACAGCCTTGATAATCCTAACGCCGTCTTCAAGAAGTAATAAAGGAGGGCGGCGGTATCTGACGATGCTGCCGCCCTGATCCAGATGATCCGCATTCCGGTCAGCCGCGCATTCTTGCCCGCCCTCGCAGCGGGCTTTGTGGTTTTTGCAGTGACGTTGGCGGCAGCCGATGCGCTGAATTTCCCAAGCGTCCGCACCGATCTGTCGGCCGATACGCTGAAACGGGTTCAGGACGTTACCCGCCCGACGGCGGATTTTTCCAAGGCCGAGCCCTATGAGGCGATGGAGAGTGGCGCGACGACGTCGATTGCCCCCGTCAGCCGCAATATCTTTTCCCAGCCTTCCGCCAATCTGGGCCTGGAGCGCGAAGAGAATTTCCATCTCGGCAACGCGTTGTTTCGCCAGCTCTGGGTCTCCTCGCCCTCTTCGACGCAGGCGACTGATGGGCTGGGGCCATTGTTCAACGCCCGTTCCTGCCAGAGCTGTCATATCAGGGACGGTCGTGGCCATCCGCCGGAGACGGCGGGAGCCCCCGCCACGTCGATGGTGCTGCGGCTGGCGCGGCCGGCGATCACGCCGGAAGAAGAACAGGTCGTCAAGGATTCCAAGGCGCTCAATTTTCCGGATTCGACCTATGGCGCTCAGTTGCAGGACCTTGCCGTTCCCGGTCTCGCGGCCGAAGGCAAGGTGGCTGTCACCTATGCGGAAGAGCCGGTGACGCTGGCAGGTGGCGAAGCTATTTCGCTGCGCAAGCCCCATTATGCCGTGACCGCGCTGGCCTACGGTCCTCTCGGCCAGACGACGACGGTCTCGGCGCGTGTCGCGCCGCCGATGATCGGCCTTGGCCTGATCGAAGCCATTCCAGATGCCGATATCCTCGCCCATGCCGACCCCGACGACAAGGATGGCGACGGCATTCGCGGCCGCGCCGCCCTGGTCCGCGACCACCGCACCGGCCAGCTCGCTCTCGGCCGCTTCGGCTGGAAGGCGCAGAACGCCACCGTGCGCGATCAGGTCGCCGACGCATTCCTCAACGATATCGGCATTTCCACGCCCGACCAGCCGAACGCCCACGGCGATTGCACGGCCAAGGAAGCACACTGCCTTGCCATGCCGACCGGCGTGCAGAAGCGTCTTGGCGACACGGAAGCACCAGGGCCTATCCTCGATCTCGTCACCTTCTATTCCGAGAACCTCGCCGTGCCCGCGCGCCGCAAGGCGAGCTTTCCCGATGTGCTGCATGGGAAGGAAATCTTCTATCAATCCGGCTGCGCTGCCTGTCATACGCCGAAATTCGTCACCCGCGACGATCTCAAGGGAAGCGACGGCAAGGCTGCCGCGCAGGCCTTTCAGCTCATCTGGCCCTATTCCGATTTCCTGCTGCACGACATGGGCGATAGGCTCTCGGACGGCCAGCAGGTCGGTGTGGCATCGGGACGCGATTGGCGCACGCCGCCTCTCTGGGGTATAGGGCTGACGCAAACGGTCAGCGGCCAGCAAGCCTACCTGCATGACGGCCGCGCCCGCACGCTCACCGAAGCCATCCTCTGGCATGGAGGAGAGGCGGAAAAGGCCCGCAATACATTCGCAAACCTGCCGCAGAACGACAGGCAAGCACTCATCGATTTTCTGGAGTCCCTTTGATGCGCCATTGGAAACCTTTCGCGGCCAGCCTGCTCCTCAGCCTTGCGGCACTGCCCGCAAGCGCCCAGGACGCGACGGCCAATGGCGCCGGGCTGAACGAAGCAGCCGTGCCGGCGGTCCTGCAGAAGGCGGTCGACGATGTCATCCGCCCCGGATACCGCGCCATGCATGACAGCGCCTCGAAGCTGACCACGGCGATGAAGGCGCTCTGCGCTGATCCTTCCGCCGCAAGCCTTGCCAACGCGCAGTCCGCCTTCGGCGATACGATCAAAAGCTGGTCGCGCATCGAGATCGTGCAGACCGGGCCGATCATCGAAAAGAACCGTTTCGAACACATCCTCTTTTATCCCGACCGCAAGGGCGTCGGCTTGAAACAAGTGCAGGCGCTGATCGCCAAGGCCGACGAGCACGACACCACGGTCGAGGCGGTCGCCGGCAAGAGCGTGGCACTGATGAGCCTAACGGCGCTGGAATACGTGCTCTACGGCAACGGCTCCAGCGTTCTCAGCACCGAAAAGCAAGGATTCCGCTGCCGCTATGGCGCGGCCGTCGCCGGCAATATCGAAAACACAGCCAAGGACATCGCCGACGAATGGGACGATCCGAACGGCGTGCAGAAATCCTGGAAGTTTCCCGGCAAGACCAGCAACGACTTCATGGACAACAAGGAAGCGGTAACGGCGCTGCTCGGCATCCTCGTGCATGGAGCTGCCAATGTCCGCGACCAGCGGTTGGAAACCTTCTATAAGGGCGATCAGGCAGCGGCCCGGCCGAAGATGGCGATCTACTGGCGCTCGGCCAATACCTGGACCTCGTTATCAGGCAATATCGAGGGTCTGAAGACGCTCTGGGAAAAGGCCGACATGGCAAGCTTGCTGCCATCAGACAAACCCGCCGTCGCCGCCAAGATCGACGGCCTCCTGAACGAGCTTGCGACGACGGCGACGACAATCAATCCGGATATCGAGGCCGCCATCGGCAACGACGCGGAGCGCGCCAAGATCGACAAGCTGCTCTCCGTCAGCCGCGACCTCGCCACCAGCTTCAGCGATGAGTATGGCGGCGCCATCGGGCTCTCGGCCGGCTTCTCCTTCGCAGACGGAGACTGAGCGCGATGCGCAGCGGCCTGATCGATCGCAGAGCTTTCGTCAAGGCGGCGGGGCTGACCTTCCTCGCGGCGCTCAAGCCCGGTGCCTTGATGGCGCTGGAGCGGGCCGATGCAGTCTATGCCTCCGGCATCCGCGCATCAGACGGTTCCTTCGCCGTGGCGACGGTCACCGAGCGCGGCCAGATCCTTGATCAGGTGGCACTGCCCGCCCGCGCCCACGGCATGGCCTTTTCTAAGGTAACCGGCAAGACCGTCGCCTTCGCCCGCCGCCCCGGCACCTATGCGATGATCTTCGATCCCTGGAACAAGGGCGAGCCCATTGTCATCACCTCGCGCGAGGGCCGGCATTTCTATGGCCACGGCACGTTTTCCCCTGATGGAAAGCTGCTCTACGCCAGCGAAAACGACTTCGACAACAACAGGGGCATGATCGGCATCTACGACGCCCGCAATCGCTTCGCGCGGATCGGCGAATACGAAACCTACGGCACCGGCCCGCATGACATGACAGTTTCCGACGACGGGACGCTGTTAGTCGTTGCCAATGGCGGCATCGAGACCCATCCGGATTTCGGCCGCACCAAGCTCAACCTCGATCATATGGAGCCGTCGCTCACCCTGATCGACGCGGCCAGCGGCCGGCTGATCGAAAAGCACGCCTTGCCGCTACAATATGCCCGGGTCTCCACCCGCCATGTCGATATCGACGTGCAAGGCCGCATCTGGTTCGCCTGCCAATATGAAGGCCATCGCAACGACCTGCCGCCGCTCATCGGCCATTTCTCCAAGGGCGAAGACCTGACCTTCGTAACCCTGCCCGACGATACGACCCGGGCGCTTGGAAATTATGTGGGCGCCATTGCCGTCAATCGCGCCGAAAACCTCGTCGGCGTCGCCTCGCCGGTCGAAGGCACGTCGGTGACGCTCGATGCGAAGACAGGCAGGGTGCTGAAGGTGGAAAGCATCGCCGACGCCGCTGGCATCGCACCGGCACGGCATGGCTTTGCCGTTTCCTCCTATCGCGGCGATTTCCTGGGCGAGCACAGCGACGTCGCCTGGGATCAGCATATCGTGCGCATCACCCGCGGCTGACGCCGCCTAAACTAGCTTGTTGCCTTCAATGAAACGCCGCAACGCCGTCGCCGCATTCAGCATATGCGCCCGCATGCGCCGCGACGCCATTTCCCCGTCACCCTCTGCGATTGCCTGCATGATGGCTTCATGCTCCGCCCGGGATCGATCGAGGCGCTGTTCCTGCTGCAATTGAGCGCGGCGGAAGGCCATTAGACGATTGCGGATCGCGATTGCCTGTTCGGCGAGGAAGCTATTGTGGGTCGCCTGATAGATCGCCTCGTGGAAGGCGCGATTGAAGGTATCATAGGTATCGAAATCGCCCTTTTTCACGATAGCTTCGGATGCATCGTGCAGTTCGATCAGGTGGCTACGCTCCAGGGGCGTCATGCGATAGGTGGCAAGCCTGACGCACATGGCTTCGATTTCGGCTGCCGTCTCGAACATGTCCATAATGCGCTCGGGCGTCATACGGGCGACGACGACGCCCCGCCGCGCTCGCACTTCGACTAGGCCGTTTGCCGCCAGTTGCCTTAATGCCTCGCGAACCGGCGTGCGGGAAGCGCCGAAGCGATCGGCAAGGTGCTGTTCGTCCATCGCAGCGCCCGCTTCCAGCTTACCCGCCGCGATCTCATCCGCCAGCGCGTTGCGGATACGATCGGACAACAATTCGCGATCCTCAGTGTCATCCGATCTATCAGCCATTTCTCATTCTCCCGCGTCCATACTGCTTGTATGCAAAAACATCTCTGCGCCTCATTTTTGCATGCAAATTCTCCATCACGCAACTGTTACGCATCCAATTATTGACAGATATCACCATTGAGAATACAAAAATGATCAACGAGAGCGCTCTTGCATACATAAAGAAGCCTCGAATACCCATCCGGAATGCAAGACGGAGCCACATTTGATCCGTTCGGGCAAATGCCGCTCCCAGAAATACGAAACCTTCAAGAAGCTCACCGCTCCGACATGCGGCGCGGACGGCTTTCTGGTGCCCGTTTATCCTCTAGCCAAAAGGATCACGATGATGATGATGATGACCAGACGGAATTTCTCGACCGCGCTCATTGCCGGCGCCGCCGCCTCCTTAGTTTCGACGCGCGCCATGGCCGCCAGCAGCGCGGCCTCGAGTTCGGGTTCCGCGCTCCCGGCGCCGCCAAAGGCTCGCAACGTCGTCCTTGCCCATGGGCTCTTCGCAGACGGCTCCTGCTGGACGGAAGTCATCGCGCGGCTGCAGGCCAAGGGGCTGAAGTGCACGGCGGTGCAGAACCCACTGACGACGCTTCCCGAGGCGGTTGCGGCCGCCCAGCGCGTTCTCGATCGCCAGGACGGCCCGACAGTCCTGGTCGGCCATTCCTTCTCCGGCATGATCGTGACGGAAGCCGGTGTGCATCCGAAGGTTTCTTCGCTGGTCTATGTCGCAGCCCGCGCACCGGATGCAGGCGAAGATTATACGGCGCTCGCCAAGACATATCCGACGCCTCCGGCATCGGCAGGCATTGTCTTCGACGGCGATGAAGGACGACTGACAGAGGAAGCTTTCCTGCGGGATTTCGCCGGCGACCTGCCCAAGGCCAAGGCAGAGGTGCTTTATGCCGTGCAGGAGCCCTTCCAAAAGGCCTTGCTGACCGGGAAGACCACCCAGGCCGCCTGGCGCAGCAAGCCGAGCTGGTATGCGGTCTCCACCGAAGACAGGACGATCAATCCGGATCTGGAACGCTTCATGGCCAAGCGCATGGGCGCCAAGACCATAGAGGTGAAGGCCAGCCATCTCTCGCTGATCTCGCACCCCGATACGATCGCCCGTCTGATCCTTGAAGCCGCCGGGCATTGACCGGCTTTGCCGGTTTAGCCCCTCGCCGCGAACTCCGCCTGCTCCATGCCGATCGCGACCGCAGCCGCCTTGGCGGAGTTCCTCAGCCAGTCCACCTCCCTCCTGTCGAGGTCAGCTAGAATGCCTGGAATGCGGGAGGCGTCATCGGCATGGCAGTTGGCGATCTCGAAACCCATCAGGTCGAGCATCGCCGGCGACAGCAGGAGCTGCGCATCGCCCTCGACCTCGATCTTTCTGCTGTTTGGCGATAGCCGACGGACCAGCAGCTTGCCCACCACCTGATAATGCGGATCGGGAGAGCGGGCGCGTCCGGCGGCGATGACGCCCGTGTGGATCGTCGTATCGGACGGATTGTGTCGGAGCGACCATGCAGACTGGGCGAGCGCCTTGACCTCGCGGATCACCGGCCCGCCGCGCCATTCGACATCGGCGACAAAGCGCGGGCGGCCGAGGCTACCGGTGCCGGCCGTGCGCGGCTTGGCGACAAAAGGGAGCTGCTCATCTGGTAGCGATCGCCGCAGCACGTCAAGGTAAGGCCCAGGAACCGGTTTGGCGGAGGGTGGCAGATCGCGATATTTGTCCCAGAACGCCTTGCGCTCGCCATTCGAGAGGATGACGTCATTGCGCAGCCACTTGTAATCACGCTCCAGGATGACCGGTGACGGCGTCTTCAACCCACGGCGATAGCCGCCCAAAATGGCCTCGGCGATGGCGCGCGGCGGCGGCGCGGTGGCGCCTCGCGCAAGGATCGCACTCGTCGCCAAACGCACAAGGTCCAGCGCATAGGGCATTACCGCCGCATCATCGAAATCGTTGGCGCCCCAGACCAGCCGCCCCTCCTCGTCGCGCCAGGTGCCGAAATTCTCCAGATGCGTATCGCCGATCGCCAGCACCTGCGGCGCGCCCGCAAGATGGGGGCAGATGTCGAAGATGGTCTCGGCCCAGCGCCAATAGGTGGCGCGCAGAAAGACAAAACCGCCGCTCTTCATTTTCTTGTGCTTCTTGTCGAGATCGGCATCGACCAGATCGTCCCCCAATTGCGTCCGCATCCAGGTCTCATAGGCTCTCGTCGATTGCAGGATCGTCGTCATCTCGGTTCCATCTCGAATCTGTTGATGCGTATCGAATACCCAGCATCATGGGAAAACAATGTCGATCGCGCGTTATTTCCGCGAGGCGAATTCCACCGCAGTGCCCTTGTCCAAATCCTCCTGCCATGCCAATTTCGCACCCCGCGAAAGGGAATGGGATGACTGGGGAAAGCAGCGACTTTCGGGCGCGTATTCGAACGAGTTTCGAGCGACAGGCGGCGATGACGACGATCGGCGCGGAGCTGACGCGCGTCGAGCATGGCACGGTCGAGATCGAGTTGCCGTTCGACGTCAAGCTGACGCAGCAGCACGGTATTCTACACGCCGGCATCATTGCCGCCGCGCTGGATTCGGCCTGCGGATTTGCGGCTTACAGCGTCATCGATCCTACAGCATCAATTCTTACAATCGAATTCAAGATCAATCTGATGTCCCCGGGACGCGGCGAGCGGTTTCTGTTTCGCGGCGATGTTACCAAGCCCGGCTCCACCATTATCGTCGCCGATGGGCGAGCCTATGCCATCAGCGACGGGCCTGCCAAGCTGATTGCCTCCATGACCGGAACGATGATGGTCATCCGAGGCCGAGAGGGAATTACCGGATGAAATTCGAACTGAAACGCGTATCGGGAAAGTCGATCCTGTTCGTCATGGCGGCGGAGGCGGAATACGGCCCCTTCCTGCGCTCCCGCATCGACCCGCTGATGACCGGCGTCGGTCCAGTCGAGGCGGCGATCGCCATGACGAAAGCGTTCGCTCAGCTCGAAGCGCAGGACGATTTGCCGGACATGGTGGTTTCGTTAGGTTCGGCCGGCTCCTCCAAGCTGGAGCAGACGGAGGTCTATCAGGTCACCTCCGTTTCCTATCGCGACATGGACGCCTCGCCGCTCGGCTTTGAGAAAGGCCGCACGCCGTTCCTCGACCTGCCCGCCACGATCGAGCTGCCGTTGCGCATTCCCGCCATTCCGGAAGCAAGCCTCTCGACCGGCGGCAATGTCATCTCCGGCGCCGATGCCTATGGCCGGATCGCCGCCGACATGGTGGATATGGAGACCTTCTCCGTACTGCGTGTCTGCCAGCTCTACGACCGGCCGCTGATCGGACTGCGCGGTATTTCCGATGGCCTAGTCGAGCTCCAGCACATTTCCGGCTGGACCGAATATCTGCACGTCATCGACCGCAAGCTCTCCTACGCCGTCGACGGACTGTTCACTGCGCTGGAAGACGGCGTTTTCTGGTTCTGAACGGCGCGGCGGCTGATACAATCGGGACAATAAAATCGGCCCTCGCGCGATTTGCCGGATTGCCAGGGAAAGCGCTTTTCATTAAAGGCTCGCCATGACCCAGACAGCACATCCAGACACCGTTCTCATCGTCGATTTTGGCAGCCAGGTGACGCAGCTCATCGCACGGCGCGTGCGCGAAGCGGGCGTCTATTGCGAGATCGTCCCCTTCCAATCCGCCGAAGCCGGCTTCAAGCGGCTGCAGCCGAAGGCCGTGATCCTGTCCGGCAGCCCGGCCTCGACCGTGGATGAAGGCTCGCCGCGGGCGCCGCAGATCATCTTCGACAGCGGCTTGCCGGTCTTTGGCATCTGCTATGGCCAGCAGACCATGTGCATGCAGCTCGGCGGCAAGGTGGAAAGCGGCCACCATCGCGAATTCGGCCGCGCCTTCCTGGACGTCGACAAGGATTGTGCCCTCTTCGAAGGGCTGTGGTCGCACGGTTCGCGCCATCAAGTGTGGATGAGTCATGGCGACCGCGTCACCGCGCTGCCCGAGGGCTTTGAAGTCGTCGCCACTTCCTCGAACGCGCCTTACGCCTTCATCGCCGACGAGAAGCGCAGATATTACGGCGTGCAGTTCCATCCGGAAGTGGTGCATACGCCTGACGGCGCCAAGCTGATCGGCAACTTCATCCACAATATCGCAGGCATCAAGGGCGATTGGTCGATGTCGGCCTATCGTGCCAAGGCGGTGCAGGCGATCCGCGATCAGGTCGGCGACAAGCGCGTCATCTGCGCACTGTCCGGCGGCGTCGACTCTTCCGTTGCCGCGCTGCTGATCCATGAGGCAGTCGGCGACCAGCTCACCTGCATCCTCGTCGACCACGGCCTGATGCGCAAAGACGAGGCGGCCAATGTCGTCGCCATGTTCCGCGAGCACTACAATCTGCATCTGCTGCATGTCGACGCCTCCGACCGCTTCATTGGCGAGCTGGAGGGCGTCAGCGACCCCGAGACCAAGCGCAAGATCATCGGCCGGCTCTTCATCGAGACCTTCGAAGAGGAAGCGAAGAAGCTCGGCGGCGCCGATTTCCTCGGCCAGGGCACGCTCTATCCGGATGTCATCGAGAGCGTTTCCTTCACCGGCGGCCCCTCGGTCACCATCAAGTCGCATCACAATGTCGGCGGCTTGCCGGAGCGCATGAAGATGCAGCTCGTGGAGCCGCTGCGCGAACTCTTCAAGGACGAAGTGCGCGTGCTCGGCAAGGAGCTCGGCCTGCCCGACAGCTTCATCGGCCGCCACCCCTTCCCCGGCCCCGGCCTCGCCATTCGCTGCCCGGGCGGGATCACCCGCGAGAAGCTGGAGATCCTGCGCGAGGCAGACGCCATCTATCTCGACGAAATCCGCAAGGCTGGCCTCTACGACGCCATCTGGCAGGCCTTCGCCGTGCTGCTGCCGGTCCAGACCGTCGGCGTCATGGGCGACGGCCGCACCTACGAATTCGTCTGTGCGCTCCGCGCCGTCACCTCCGTCGACGGCATGACGGCCGATTTCTACCATTATGACATGGAATTCCTCGGCCGCGCCGCGACCCGCATCATCAACGAGGTCCGTGGCATCAACCGCGTGGTCTACGACGTAACGTCGAAGCCGCCCGGCACGATCGAGTGGGAATGAGGGGCAAGCTGCGGCCATAGCGTAGTTTCGGCAGCGATATTCGCTGCCGAACTTTTGCAGTCACTCGCTGTATCTCCCCCTCCGCGCCGCCGGGACACTCAGATCTGAGCCCAGCCACCATCGACGCAGAGTTCGCTGCCTGTGATGTAAGCCGAGTCATCGGAGGCGAGGAACAGGACGGCCTTGGCGATCTCATCAACGGTGCCGCTGCGGTGCATTGGAATTTGGGCGTGCACCTGGGTCTTCGTCTGTTCGATCATCTCCTCGCTCACTCCGGCTTTACGTGCTTGGTCCGTATCGATGTAGCCAGGCGCCAGGGCATTTACCCGTATGCCCTTGTCGGTCAGCTCCGCGGTGAGCGACCGTGCCAGCGAGCGGATGGCTGCTTTCCCCGCCGAATAGACGCTGACATAGGGGCGGCCTTGTCTGCTCAGGGTCGAGGTGTTTAGGATTATCGAGCCGCCGGAACCCATCAGCGGCAGGAGCTTCTGCACCGTAAAATACGTCCCTTTGAACGTGTTAGCGACCGTGAAATCGAATTCTTCTTCGGACGTGTATTCAAACATGTTCGGTCGCGCGCCCCCGGCGTTCGCGAAAATAATGTCGACGCGGCCATGCTTTCTCTCGACATATTCGCGAAGCGCTTCGATGTCCGACATCCTGGAAATATCACTGCGGACCGCGTCGGCGCCATTTCCGATGCTTTGCACGGCAGCGTCGAGCGCCGCTTGATCGCGGCCGGTGATGACCACCTTTGCGCCTTCGCGTGCGAACAGCTTGGCCGTCGCCAGTCCCATTCCTGAGTTACCGCCAGTGATGACAGCGATCTTACCGTCCAATTTACCCATATTCGTCTCCTAATTCGCTTCCTAAGGCGTCACCGGCAACCACACGGGGCTAGAGCATCGGCGACGGCTGTAATATATGAAGCATTATTCAGTTTTTGGATTCGCATATGGAAAACGCTGCTCCGTCACCGCTAAACCGCCGGAAACTACCGCGTCAGGTCCGACCCATCGTCACCGTGAACGCTATTTTCGAGGCGACCATTCAGGTTTTGCTGAGCGATGGGCCGATCCGCCTGAACACGACGCGTGGCGCGTCGTGCCGGCGTTTCGGTCGGAACGCTGTACCAATATTTCCCGCATAAGCAGGCCTTGCTTTTCGCTGTGCTGGAGCGGCATCTCGCGTTGCTGGCCGAGGCTGTGGAGAAAGCGAGCGACGAAAACCTGTACGCTCCGGTGGAGACAATAGCTCGGGCGGTGGTGAAGGCCTATCTTGACGCAAGGATGGCGCAAACCGAGGTCGCGCCCGCCCTCTACCTCATCGCTACGGAGCTTGATGCGCGCGAGCTGATCGAATCGGCGTCCCGGCGGAGTGAAAGGGCGATCGAGGCGATGCTGTCCACCGCCAGCGACGGCCGTTTCGCCGATCCGCACGTGATCGCCCAAACAATGACGGCAGTGATTTACGGAACGGTCCCGGCATTCTGCAAACGGGTCATGCCCCCGGCTGTGGGAAGCGAGGCCGAAAAACAGCTAACGATAATGTTTCACTCTTATCTCGTCGCGAGCAGCACTGCGGCATAGCACAAGTGGCGAAAGCCACTTCCTGAATGCACTTTTCCGGAAGTGCCCGATCGCCAAACTCAGCAAATCGGGCCTCTCC
Organism: Rhizobium sp. NXC24; assembly: GCF_002944315.1. Classification (NCBI taxonomy): domain Bacteria; kingdom Pseudomonadati; phylum Pseudomonadota; class Alphaproteobacteria; order Hyphomicrobiales; family Rhizobiaceae; genus Rhizobium; species Rhizobium sp. NXC24. The sequence goes on along the minus strand of NZ_CP024311.1, from coordinate 364,626 downwards.
GGGGAGATGACGAACGGAGCAACAGCCCCTTACTTCACCGTGATGCTCAGACCGCTGATATCGGCATTGATTTGCAGGCCTACCTGCCTGCCTGTGAGTTCGAGCTGAGCGCCCTTGTCATTGGTCATGACGATCACCTGGGCTCCTTTGACGACCGCGCCGCCGCCGCCCACTGCGCCGTACACTCCCGACACATCTCGAGCGCGGCGAATGTGGCGCACGGTACCACTGAAATACGTCTTGGAGGCACCGAAGGCGAGGCCGCCCGAGATGCCGCCGATCGTGATGGGGTAGCGCCGGCCGTGGAAGGTCAGCGTGCCCTCGCCGCCGGAGCCACCGACGAAGAAGGCTGCCTTGTAGACGGCGAAGCGGATCGTGCCGCTGTCGGCATGCGCGGCACTGGCAAAGCTGATTCCCGCGGCGGCGATGACGGCAACCGCGACTGAACGAAATCCGGACGAAATCTTCATGATGAGAGACTCCTGAAAAAGCGCCGCTTACCCCAGCCGGCCGGGCACGACGTTAGCGTCGTATCAAAGTTATAACTGAACAGTCTCGCGCGTCATTAGTTCCAAGCCATAATAGTAACATATCAAAATAATCGCGCGAGAATGAGGGGTTACACCTTCCAGCCAAGAAGGCGAGCTCGACCGGTCCGAGCGGAACACCAAGCTCAGCGCGGCGGCGTTAGGCTTTCGGTCTGCCGCCTTTGCAAAAAGCGGCGGACGACAGGATCTATTTCCAACGCAATCGCTTGGTCATAGGCTTCGCGGGCCGCTGCCATTTCCCCCGTTCTCGCATGGAGTTCGGCGCGCGCTGCCCAATATGGCTGATATTCGACCAGCCGGCTGCCAGGGGCCAGTATCGGCAGCGCCGCCAGCCCTGCCGCAGGCCCGCGCGTCTGCGCCACGGCGATCGCGCGATTAATTGCCGCCACCGGCGAGCCGGTAATTGCGCAAAGGCCATCGTAGAGGCGCTCGATAGCCACCCAATCGGTCGCGCCTGTGCGGCGTCGCACGACATGCGCCGATTGGATTGCCGCTTCCAATTGATAGCGGTCGAAGGCGTCAAGCGTACTGGCGCGAATAAGCAGATCTTCAGCTTCGTCGATCAACGCTTCGTCCCATAGAGCGGGATCCTGATCGGCCAGCGGCACGAATTCGCCGGCCGGACTGCGCCGGGCGCCACGCCGAGCATGCGAATAGAGCATCAGTGCAAGCAGGCCGAGCGCTTCAGCCTCCTTCGGTAAGAGCGCGACGATCAGCCGGCCAAGCCAAATCGCCTCCTCCGCGAGGTTGCGCAGGCTCGCATCGGTGCCGGCCGGGTCGCTCCAGCCTTCCGTATAGGCCGCATAGACCGCTTCCAGGACCGCCGCCAGGCGTGCGCGCATGTCTGCCCTGTCGGGCACACGCAAGGGAATCCTGGCGCGACGGATCTTGTTCTTGGCCCGCGCCAGCCGTTGGCCCATTGCCGCCGGCGAGACCAGGAAGGCGGAACCGATTGTCTGGGCGTCAAACCCAAGGATCGTCTGCAGGATCAACGGCGCTCTCACTCCAGACTCTATTGCCGGATGCGCGCAGGCGAACATCAAAGCCAGACGCTCGTCTGGAATGTCTGGTGCGAGGCTCGCCGTTGCCTCCAACTCTTCCGCCATGAGCTTCAGATGCTCGGAGGCAACGGCGCTTACTCGTCTGCGCCTGACGGCGTCGATCATCTTGCGCCGGGCAACGGCAAGCAGCCAAGCCTCGGGGTTTAGCGGCGCGCCATTGGCCGGCCAATCGGCCAAGGCAGACGCAAAGGCCTCCGACAGGGCGTCTTCGGCGCCGGCCACATCGCGTGTGCGGGCCGCAAGGATGGCGACCAGTTTGCCATAGCTTCGACGCGCCATCGCTTCGGCAGCTTTGATGGCGGACCGGTCATCTCCTTGCGACATGATAGTTCAATAGACCATGAGAGGGCGAACCTCTACCGTGTCCTGCCGGGCGCCGGGACAGCGCGCCGCCCAGGCGACGGCGCTATCGAGATCATCAGCCTCGATAATATAATAGCCGCCTAACTGCTCCTTGCTTTCGATATAGGGGCCGTTGAGAACGGTGGCCTTGCCCTCCGGCGCACGCACCACGGTTGCCATCGAGGAATCCTGCAATCCACTACCCGCAACGTAGGCTCCGGCCTTTTTCAACGTTTCCGTATAGGCCGCATAGGCCGCAAACGTCTCGGCTTTCTGTTCCTTCTTAGCATTCTTATGCTCGGCTTCGTTCCAATACACCAACAGCATATATTGCATGATGCGTTCCTTTCTCTCGATACGCGCAGCCTGATGGCCCGCTGCGACAAAGACGTTTGAACCGGCGAGATTTTGACAGGGCACTGGAAGAAACTAGGGGCATCCATCGATATCTTCGACGCTACTCTCATGGGAACGGTCGTGTCGCTAAAAAATCGCGAGACGGTGTCGGTTTCCAAAAACTCCGTTCGTCATTCCAATGTCAGGCCGATGCGGCCAGCTCAAACAGGGAGACGGACGATGCGTGTGATGGTGATCGTGAAGGCTACGGAAGACAGCGAGAAGGGGTTCCTCCACACGGCCTGGGAGGCGGAGATGATGGAAGCGATGGGCAGATTCAATGACGAGCTGAAAGATGCCGGCATCATGCTCGACGCCGGCGGCCTCAAGCCCACCTCGCAGGGCAAGCGCATTGCGTTCGAAGGCCCCGGCCGTGCGGTCATTGATGGGCCTTTCGCCGGTGGTCGCGAGATGGTCGCCGGCTTCTGGATCTGGGACGTCAAGGACATGGACGAGGCAATCGCCTGGGTGAAGCGCTGCCCCAATCCCATGCCGGGACCGAGCGAGATCGAAATCCGGCCACTATACGAGATGGCTGATTTGCAGCAATAATCCGACGGGCAGAAGTTACGCGCGGGGCTTTGCCTGTTTTATCCGCATGCCCGATGCTTCTGCATAATCCCTGAAATACAGCGATTGACAGCCGACGAGCGGCGCGGATGCTTTGCCAGTCAAATATGGAGGGCTGATACATGGCGAAGAAGCACACCGGTCAGTGCGCATGCGGGGCCGTCAAATTCGAGTTTGATACCGATCCTACCTTTGTTGCCGTCTGTCACTGCCTCGACTGCAAGAAGGCGTCAGGCGGCGAGGCGGCGACGTTCTTCGGCGTGCCCGAGGATGATTTTGCGCTGGTCAGCGGCGAGCCGAAGGCGTTTCACTACATCGCCCAATCCGGCAAGGGCCTGGATCGCAACTTCTGCCCCAATTGCGGCGCCAGGGTCTTCAGCAGCAAGCTGGAGAGCTTCCCCGGAATGATCTTCGCCACGATCGGCTGCCTGGATAGTTCCGCGGGCATCGAACCGGTGCTCGAGATGTTCACCAAGCGACGTCTTGAATGGGTGAAGCCGCTCGACCTTCCGCAATTCGAGAACATGCCGAGCTGAGTCCAAGCGGGCATATCGATGTGATCATTGGTGCGATCTAGCTGGGTCGCCTCTGCGCGGAGCGTCGTTGCTGCGGTATCTGACATGCTCGATGAATGCGCGCAGTTTGGGCAAAACCTGGCTTCTGCCCGGGTGGTACAGAAAAACCCCGGGGGTTGTGACGGCGAAGGAGGCGAGCAGCACTTGCAAGCGGCCATCGGCAAGAGCCGCTTCGGCGAGCGGGCTTGGCACTTGCGCAATTCCCGCACCCTGGATGGCAGCTCCCAGGACCGTGGGGTAGTCATGCGCGATGAGCGGCCCTGAGACGATTGCCTCGACCGCCTTGCCGCCGTCGACAAAGGACCAGGGCGCGACCGACCCGTTTGTGCGGCGCATGCGCAGGCAGGCGTGGTCACGCAGATCGTCGATACGCTCCGGCCGCTTGTGCCGAGACAGGTAATCGGGGCTGCCAACGACTACAAACGGGAACGGCGGCGTCAGCCGTACCGCGACCATGTCGGCGTCGATGAACTCGCCCAGCCTGACACCGGCATCAAATCCTTCGGCTGCGAGATCGACCAGCTTCTCGCTTACGGCGATCTCCACCTCGATCGCGGGATAGGCCTCGCAGAAGGACGCGATCAGTGGCTCCAGCACGATCGGCACGACCGAACGCGGCACGGCGAGGCGCAATAATCCGGCCGGCCGCTCTCCGAGTTGACCGGCGACCTCGCTTGCAGCGACGAGCTCTTCGAAGGCCGGCTTTGCGCGCGACAGGAATCGTTCTCCTGCTTCGGTCAGGCCCACGCTGCGCGTGGTGCGCAGGAAGAGCGCTGCGCCGACGCGCGCCTCAAGTGCGCGCACCACTTGGCTGATCGCCGATGGAGTTACCCCGAGTTCCGCGGCCGCTCTGCGAAAACTGCGGTGCTCGGCAACGCTCAGGAACGCCTCCACCCCATCGAGCGCGCCTCGTCTGACTGTGAAATTCTGCTTCATGGCCCGTCAACATTATAGCGAATAGTCGCCAGGCGATAGCGGTCGTACATCTGACCCGGACGGCCCGGCTCGGCATTCCGACCACCGTGTTTGAGACCGCATGAGCTAGCACACCATAGGAGGCTACATGTCGCCCGCAATCATCTTCCAGCTACATCTCGTTCTGGGTTACGTCCCCTGGCTGCTCTGCTTCGGAGCCTACGTCTGGCCGAAGCTCAAATCCATGGATCAGGTCGAAGCGCAACGCGCCATCGCCACGCTGCACAGTTTCCGTTTCTTCGGGCTGGTCTTCATTGTTCCCGGCGTCGTCGGCCCCAATCTGCCCGCCGGCTTCGCGATATCAGCCGCTTATGGTGACTTTGCAACCGGCCTGCTCGCCATGCTGGCGCTTCTCACCGTAAGGATACGTCCGCTCTTTTGGCTGTTCACCATTGCCTTCAATGTTGTGGGGACAGTCGACCTCATCGTCGACTACTATAATGGCACCCAATTCGACCTTCCCGGGTTCGCCGGACAGTTGGGCGCCACCTACGCAATCCCGATCATCTATGTGCCTCTATTGATGATCACGCATGTCGCCGCGTTCTATCTGCTGCTGCGTCCTCAGCCCGGAACGGCTCGGGCCATCGCCGGAGATGCGGCCGCATCCACGGACGCGTGACCCTCCGGGCGCGTTATGCACACGACCAACGTTCAGAAACCCAGGGATTGCTGCACGGGCTTCGGCGGCGCGAGCTGGACGCCTTCCAGTTCCAGCATGCGAGCCTTGGCGGTCGAACCGCCGGGCGCGGAGAAGCCGCCTATCTTGCCGCCGGCGGCCAAGACGCGGTGGCAGGGAATGATCAGCGCCACGGGGTTCTTGGCCATGGCCTGGCCGACGTCGCGCGCCGCTTCCGGACCGGCGCCGAGCTGTTTGGCTAGCGCGCCATAGGTGGTGGTGTGCCCCCACCCTACCTGCCTCGCTGCGGCATAGATCTGCTTGAAGAAATCGTCCTGCTCGCTGAGATCCAGTTTCACGCCGGAGAAATCGATTGTTTCGCCAGCGAAATAACGCTTTACGGCGGCAACCGCATCGGCGACATCGGGCGTCGGCGCGCTAGGTCGTGCATTTGGCAAACGGCGAAGCATGAGGCGCTCGGTCGCCTCAGCGCTTTTCGTCGGCAATTGGAAGCGAGTGACACCGATGTCGTTCCACGCAATCCCACAGAAACCACCGACGGTTTCGAAGATCAGATAATGTTGCCTTGTCTCGCTCATGGCAAAGTCTCCGTGTTTCCACTTGCCATGAAAATCGTGCCTCTGGCACCCGAATTCAACCCGATTCTTGCGCAGGCCGATTGTTGCCAACATTTTGCGGAGTGAAGGAAGCGATGCCGATGCTGCGACGGCAACATCCGCCACACCACTTCCCACCCAGCTTGGGAGCTTATCAATACCCTCCGCCGGCCGGAGCCGAATTCTGCGTCATGCCGCCGCCGGAGCCGGTGGTGGAGCAGGCGGAGACGCCGAGACCGATGAAGGCGAAAAGAACGGCGGAGAAGATGGTTTTGATCAACATGTGAGGTCATTCCCTTGTTGAGAGCGGGCCAAAATGCCCTGACCTGCGGTGAACAATCGAAGGGCAGTTTTATTCGGTGCTTTTTCCAAATCGAGGGATGCGATGAAATATCCGATCTTCCCGGCCAATTGCGGCCACTTCAATTTGTTCTCTATTTGTTCTTGATTTTAAGACTAGGCGACCGTAGGATATCAGCGCTCAGCAAGAACAGCACGAGGCAAGGCCGGCTGGCTTTGAAGCGATCTCATGAAGAACAACGCACAGCTTTCGCTCAATCTTGGCGGAGGATCACGAGTCAGGAAATCTGAAGCCGATCCGATGCATTCGGCTGGTCTTTATTTTGCTGTACTGCCTGATCGGGAGGTTGCTTCGTCAAGTGCCAAATTAGCAAGCGATCTGCATCGGCAATACCGTTTCTTCGCAAAGCCGCGCCCCTCGGATCTGTTTCATATTACGCTTTACCAGTTGGGCTCCTACGCCGGCATGCATGAGCCACCGCATGAGATCGCATTTGCGGCAATGCAAGCGGCGTCGACCGTCAGGAAGCCATCATTCCAAGTGGTTTTCGATCGAGCCGTCAGCTTCGGTAATGGCGACAATCGCCCCCTTGTCCTATGGTGCAAGGAAGGAAATGCGGAACTGAAAGCGCTGCGTCAAGAACTGGATGACGCAATGCGGTTCACCGGCTTTGCAAATAACGATAGAAGGGAATTTGAGCCGCATATGACCTTGCTATATCGGGGTCAATTGATTCCGGAAGTCGTGCTTGACGAACCCGTAGGGTGGACCGTCCGGGATTTTGTGCTGGTCCATAGCCTCCAGGGGGAAGGCAGGCACGAGCATCTTTGCTACTGGCTGCTGAACTAAGCCGGCTACAGAGGTCAGCCGTTCCCCACCGCCGGTGCAACCACCGCGGCCGCGTCGTCAACGCTGAAGCTGCAGCGATTTTCGAGATCGGTCATTCCGGCAGCGGCCATGAGGTCGCGGGCTTTATCATGAGCACGCGCGAATTGCACGCGGATGCCGGCAATGCGCATGGCATTGTCGAATTCCATCAAAGCGTCGAGCGCGGAGCTGTCGAGATCGAAGCTTTCCTCCAGACTCAGCACCACGGCCTTCAGTCCCGTTTCGGCGCGGCTGCGCATCAGAATCTCGCCAAGGATCATATCGGCATTTCCGAAAAACAGCGGCTCGCCGGGACGCCAGATCGCAATGCCGGGCGTTTCTATCGCCTCCGGGTGGCGGCTGACGTCGACGAAATTATGGCTGCCTCCCAGCCGTCCGAGGCGGGCGACATAGGGGGATGCCAATCGATGCATCATTGCGACGAGCGAAAGTACGATCGCCAGCAGCATGCCGTTGAGGACGCCGAAGATCAGTACGCCAGCCGCGGCACCGAGCGCGACATAGAAATCACGATGAAGCCGCCGCAGTCGAAGGATCGGGCCGGGGTCGAGCGCATGCGTGAGGGCCGCAATCACCACGGCGGCAAGCACCGGCTCCGGCAGCCGCGCCACCAGCGGCCCGGCGCAGGCGATCAGAATGGCAAGGCCGATGGCGGCAAAGACGGCGGTGGCCCGCGTCTTGGCCCCTGCCGCCTCACTGGCGAAACCTGCGGAAAAACCGGCGCCGACAGGCATGCCCTGGACGACGGCGCTGGCGATATTGGCAAAGCCCAACGCCCCCAACTCGCGATTGACCTCCAGAGCATCGCCGTAGCGCAGCGCCAAGGCCCGCATCGTACCCCAGGATTCGGCAAAGAGAATGAGCACCAGCGGCACGGTAAATTGCACCAGCCGCGAATAAGCGGGCCAGCCGGCATCGGGAAGCGAAGGCCATTGCGGCAGGACCTCGATCGTCCCGACCAACGCGACACCATGGCCGTCGAGGCCAAAGGCAGAAGAGGCGAGGATGCCGGCAGCGAGCACGAGGAAGGCGCCGGGGACGCCCGGCAGCCGCTTGAGCAATAGCAGTGCGACCAATGCCACGATGCCGACGGCAACGCTTGCGATGTTCCACCTAGGAATTGCCGCCAACAGCGCGCCGGCATAGCTGAAGATATTCGAGCCCTGCACGGGGACGCCGACGAGAATCGGGAGCTGATGCAGGATGATGGTAATCGCCAGTCCCAGGGCAAAGCCGCGCAACACCGGGCGCGAGATGAAGCCGGTAATGCCGCCCAGGCGCAAGGCGGCGGCGATGACGAAGAGGATGCCGGCCAGCGCGACGGCGATGGTCGCGAGGCTCGCCTTGACGGTGGCGTCTCCCGGAACAACCGCTAGCGTCGCCGCAAGAATGGCGGCAGATGAAGAGGTCGGTGAGACGATGGCGAAACGGCTGCGTCCGAAAATCGCGTAGACCAGACAGCCGGCAATACCGGCGAGGATCGCTCTATGCGGCGGCAGACCGGCGATACCGGCATAGGCGACTGCTTCGGGCAGCATCAGGCCGGCAACCGATATGCCCGCGATCACATCGGCTTTGTTTATCGCGGGCCAGCCGCCGAGCTTCGTCATCAATCACCGACCACAGGAATCGCCAATCTGTCTAGGTGTAGAGTTTCGCTGGCAGGCTGCAACAGGAAAGTAAGCATGACGAACCGTTGGCTTACGTGGCCCCGTCAGCCTCTCTCAATGGACACGTTCTGCCGATCGTTTCGCTGACAAAATCCATCACTGCGCGGATGGCCGGAGAGCGGCGCAGATCAGGATAGGTGACGAGCCAGAGATCGCGCGTGGGTGACGGGATCTCCGTCGGCAGACGCGTAAGCGCAGCTTCACCGTCGCCGAGAAAGGCGGGGAGCGCGACGACACCGAGACCAGCGAGCGCGGCTTGCAATTGACCGAAGACGTCGCCGGCGCGGAAAACGATCGGGCGGCCTGCAAGCAGGCTGCGCAGCCAGGTCTGCTGCGTCAGATGATCGAGCGCCGCATCATAGCCGATGAAGACCCAGCTCTCCTCCGGTGTTGCGGCAATCTCAGGGACAGCATAGAGCCCGAAGCGCATGACGCCGATGCGCCGCACCAGAAGATCGCTTTCTTCGGGCCGCGACATGCGCACGGCGACATCAGCCTCTCCATGATCGAGAGCGGCGCGACGGGTAACACCGGCGATCGTCAGCGTGATATCGGGATGTTCGGCACGAAAGGCGACCGCTTTCGGGGCGATGAGGTGGGCGGCGATCGATGGCGGCGCGCTGATCTTGACTGCGGCGGAAAGCCCCGCAACCGCGCTCTTTGAATAGCGTCTGATGGCCTCGACATTGTCCTCCATGCCGGCCACCAGCTCGGCGATCGCCCGGCCATCGGCCGTCAGCGGCGAGGTGCGCGGCCTACGGTCGATCAGGCGCAGGTCGAGCGTACGTTCTAGTGCGGCGATGCGCCGGCCGACCGTGGCATGGTCGACGCCGAGCTCACGCGCAGCCGCCGAGAGCGAGCCGGTCCGCGCCAGATAAGCGAAATGAAGAAGGTCCTGCCAATCGATCATCTGTGCATTATTGCACAGATACCGTGAACTCATACCGAATTTATTCAGACGCACCTTTGTGATCAAAAGCCCGTCTGAAAGGAGACCGTTCAATGCCCTTAGCCATCGCCATCACCGGTCCCGGCAGTCCCGAAACCATGACGCTCGTTGATCTTGCCATCACCGAGCCGGGTCCCGGCCAGGCCCGCATCCGCCAAAGCATTTCCGGCGTCAATTTCGTCGATATCTATGTCCGTTCTGGACTGTACCCTCTGCCGCCCGGCCAGACCGTTCTCGGCTTCGAGGGCGCCGGCATCGTGGAGGCAATCGGCTCCGGCGTCGAAGGTCTGTCGGTCGGCGATCGCGTCGCCTATGTCGGCCATCCGCTGGGAAGTTATGCGGAAGTGCGCACCCTGCCTGCCTCCCGGCTGGTGAGGCTGCCGGACGATGTCAGCGAAAGGCTCGCAGGCAGCACGATGTTGCGCGGGCTCACCGCCCATATGCTGCTCCACAAGGTTCATCCGCTGCAATCGGGCGAATGGGTGCTGGTGCATGCTGCAGCCGGCGGTGTCGGGCAGATCGTGACGCGCTGGGCCAAGCGGCTCGGCGCCAACGTCATCGGCACTGTCGGTTCCGAAGCCAAGGCGGGATTTGCCTATGAAGCCGGCGCCGACGCCGTTCTCCTGCATAATTCCGAGGATTGGGTGGAGGAAACGCGCCGCATCGCCAACCGCCGGGGCGTGCATCTCGCCATCGACGGCATCGGCGGCGCGATGCTGTCGCAGACGCTCGCCACCGTCCGGCCCTTCGGCATGGTCGCCAGCATCGGCCAGGCCGGCGGCCCCATTCCTCCGATCCAGATCGAGGAACTGACCGCCCCCCGCGCCATCGGTCTCGCTCGCCCGAGCGTATTGACCTACGCCAACGATCCCGATCTCTATCGACGGGGCGCCGAGGCGCTGATGATGGAATTGCAGGCCGGCCTGATCAATCCGATTGGCGCGGAATACGCACTGAAAGATGCGGCCAGAGCGCATGCCGACCTTGAGGCGGGGCGGACGACGGCAAGCGTGGTGTTGACGATGTGAACCCAAGGGCAAGGTGGCGCTATCGTCACCTTGTCTCCCTTCCCGCGGCCGGGCCTAGTGCGGTTCCCTTCCGCCACGGCGCTGAACACAATTGCTTGAAGACGCCATGAATTTTTGCTGCAAAGCAGCAATTTCATTGACCCCACCGTTTCCCGCCTGATACGAAATTGATCCGTGACGTCGCACGGTCGATGGGCCGTTGCCGCCACTCCTGTCCGGTACGAACCCCGATCCGCATGGCAAACAGCAAGGACACCGCGCGCGGTGCCCGCAGGCGATATCTCGTGAACACTGCCTCCCAGACCATCCAGTCCACCTCGACACTATCCCTCCTTTCCATCGTAGCGCTGACCTTCTTCGGCTATATCGCCATCGGCCTGCCGCTCGCCGTGCTGCCGACCTATGTCGACAGCGGTCTCGGTTTCGGCGTCGTCTGGGCCGGCATCACCATCAGCGCGCAATATGTGGCGACCATCATCAGCCGCGCACAGGTCGGCCGGCTTTGCGACCAGTATGGGCCGCGCCGTTCGGTTTTCCTCGGTTTCATCGCCTATGGATTTTCCGGCGCCCTGACGCTCGCATCGGCGCTGGTGACGGGTGCTCCGGTTCTGAGCCTGGCGCTGCTGCTTGTCGGCCGCTTGGCGCTGGGTGTCGGTGAAAGCCTGGTCAGCACGGCGGCGATTACCTGGGCGATCGGGCTGATGGGCGCGCGCGAAACTGTGCGCATCATCTCCTGGAACGGCATCGCCACCTATGGCGGCATCGCGCTTGCAGCACCCTTCGGCGCCTGGCTGGAGGGGCAATATGGTTTCTTCGCCACGGGCGCCGTGACGATCGGCCTGGCAATTGCCGGCCTGATGCTGGCGCAAACGCGGCCGGCCGTACCCGGCGTCAAGGAGAAGGGCATCGGCACCGGCCAGGTCCTCAGCCGTGTTGCGCCTTTCGGCGTGGCGCTGGCGCTTGCCTCCAGTGGCTTCGGCGTGGTGATGGCCTTTGTCGCTCTCTTTTTCCATAGCCGCGATTGGGATGGGGCTTCGCTGGCGTTGAGCGCTTTCGGCCTGGCCTTCATCGGCGTCCGCCTCGGATTGGCGCAAGCCGTCGCGCGCTTCGGCGGCTTGCCGCTGGCACGCGTCTCGCTGGTGGTGGAGATCCTGGGGCTGATGGCGCTGGCCTTTGCTCCCTCGCCCACGGTCGCAATCATCGGCGCAGCTCTTGCCGGAGCCGGCTTTGCACCGATCTTTCCGGCGCTCGGCAACGAGGCGATGGCGCACGTTCCAGCACAAAATCGCGGCGTGGCGCTTGGCCTCTATTCGGTTTTCCTGGATGTGGCGCTCGGAAGCACCGGCCCGATCGCCGGCCTGCTTGCCAATCAGTTCGGCTATACGGCACCCTTCCTCCTCGGTGCCGGCGCCGTCCTGCTCAGCCTCGCCCTGATCATGAGCCTGCGCAGGAGCGGCGGCCTATAGAACAGAAGCGATGACAAAGGCTCCGGAAGCGGAACCTTGTCTTTCGGCAGGCGGTGAAACAAGTTCTGATCCATCCGCGCGCCGCCTTCCCATAATTGTTGCGGACGGAGGCCACGACTTGGTATCGGGCCATCATAAGCAGGAGAGAAACACATGGACATTACGCACATCACTATCGACGGCGATACGCCGGGGATCGCGTGGCGGTTGCCCGTGTTGCATTTTTCAGGCAGCGAGCCGGATGCGCCGAAGGTCTATATCCAGGCGGCGCTGCATGCCGGGGAACTGCCGGGCACGGCGCTGGCCCATTTCCTCTGCGAGCGGCTGCGGCAGGCGGAGACGGAAGGCGCGGTTCTGAGCGATATCATCGTCGTGCCGCATGCCAATCCGATCGGCGCGGCGCAATCGCATTTCGGCGAAATGCAGGGCCGGTTCGATTTGGGCACGCGCACCAATTTCAATCGCGACTTTCCGCTGATCTCGGCGCGCGACCGCCATCTGCTGCTCGAAAACCTGGGGCGCTACCCGGCCGCTGACCGGCTGAAGCGGCAGCTCATCCATATGGCGCTTGCGGCCGATCTGGTGATCGACCTGCATTGCGATGACGAATCCCTGCAATATGCCTATATCGACGACGCCTTCTGGCCGGAGGCAGCCGATCTGGCGGCGGCGCTGAACATGGACGCCGTGCTGCTGTCGGATGGTGAAAGCTCCGCCTTCGAGGAGGCTGTCAGCTTCGCCTGGAAATACGAAGTGCCCGGCGAGAAGAAGGCGCGGCTACCGGGAAAACTGTCTGTGACCGCCGAATTGCGCGGCACGCGCGATGTCTATCCAGAGATGGCGAAGAGGGACGCCGAAGGGCTCTGGGGTTTCCTCGCTGCCCGCGGCGCAGTGCGGGATGAAGGCGTGAGCCTGCCGAGCTTTACCGGGCCCGCCGTGCCGCTCGACAATGTCGAGATAATCCGGGCGCCGCAGGCCGGTACCGTGCTCTTCCATCGCAATATCGGCGAACATGTCGATGAAGGCGATCTGCTGGCGACGATCATTACCGCTCCCGGCATGCCGAATGGGACGATCGATATCCATGCTCCGCAAGCCGGCCTCATCGTCACCCGCGTCTCCGATCGCCTCGTGCGCCGCCGCGGCGACTTGATGAAAATCGGCTGTGACAGGCCGAGCACGGCCGCCCGCAAGCCGGGAGCGCTGGAAGACTGAGGCACCTCAGCGGACGTATGACCGTCGAGCCGTCCCCAGACTTTCGCTCATCTCCGCTTGCGTGCTATGCGAGAGCGCACAGCAAGAGACGGATTCGACATGACGATTACCATTTACGGCATCAAGAATTGCGACACGATGAAGAAGGCACGGACCTGGCTGGAAGGCCATGGCATCGCCTATGATTTCCACGATTACAAGGCCGTCGGCATCGACCGCGACCATCTCGAACGCTGGACCGCGCAAGCCGGCTGGGAAACCGTCCTCAACCGCGCCGGCACCACCTTCAAGGCACTCCCCGAAGAAAATCGCGCCGATCTCACCAAGGACAGGGCCATCGCGCTGATGCTGGCCCAACCTTCGATGATAAAGCGCCCGGTGCTGGAGGCCGATGAAAAATTGTTGATCGGGTTCAAGCCGGAGATTTATGCAGGCATTTTCGGAAACTGACTAAAGCCAATTGGCTTCCAAAATGATAGCATATATGCTATCAAAAACTGATGAAAGTGGTCGTCGACACAAATATTTTCGTCTCAGCCATCATGAATGCGGATGGAGCTCCGCGGCATGTCATTCGTCTTTGCCTTGAAGGACACCTAATTCCACTAGTCGGTAACGCCCTCTTTGCTGAATATGAAGATGTATGCGGAAGAGATGCCCTCTTTGATGATCGGCTGATATCGAAAGACGATCGGATAGCCTTGTTGGATGCTTTCCTTTCAAGTTGTTTGTGGACCCCCATATACTATTTGTGGCGCCCGAATTTACGTGATGAAGCAGACAATCATCTGATCGAACTAGCAGTCGGCGGTGGTGCTTCAGCTCTGATAACGGCAAATAAGAGAGACTTCGCACGAGCTGAATTACTATTTCCACGGTTGGAAATCCGCACAGCAGGTGAATTCCTTACTCAAAGGAGGCTTTGACATGAGTACACTGACAATCCGCCTTCCAAACGATCAACATGAGCGACTGAAAGCTCTTGCCGCCGCCCGCGGCACGAGCCTCAACAAGCTTTTCGAAGAACTTTCAACGAAAGCGCTGACTGAGTTCGACGCCGAAACACGCTTCCGCCTGAGAGCAGCAAACGGTGATAGCGCGCGCGGATTGGAAATTCTTGAAAAGCTCGACCGCATTCATTCTAAGCGCGGATGAGATCCGCATCGCCAAAGACACCGGTATCCGCATGTCCAAAACCACCCGCGCCACGCAGGTGCTGACTCAGGCCAAGGTTGCCTTCACCGTCCATACCTATGACTACGATCCGAATGCCGAGCGTGTCGGCATGCAGGCGGCGGAAGCGTTGGGCGAGGAGCCGCATCGGGTGTTGAAGACATTGATGGCGGAGGTGGATGGCAAGCCGGTCTGCGTGGTTGTCCCCTCCGATCATGAGGTCAGCATGAAAAAGCTCGCCGGCGCGTTTGGCGGCAAATCGGCGGCTATGATGAAGCCCGCCGATGCCGAGCGGCTGACGGGTTATCATGTCGGCGGCATCAGCCCTTTCGGCCAGAAGAAGACGGTGCCGACGGCGATCGAGGCACAGGCGATGGCCGAGGCCTATGTCTATATCAACGGCGGCCAGCGCGGCCTGCAAGTGCGCCTTAACCCCCAGGATGCGCTGAGGATTTTGAAGGCGAAGGCCGCGCCGTTGATTGCCTGATCGTGCCAAAAGAACAAAACGGCCTTCATTTCCGTCGCAAACAAGTCTAAGTCTGGGACCGTTCTTCCGATCCTCACACGCAGGTTTGCCATGACGTTCGCCTCCCCCAACCATCATCCCGTCGATCCCGCCAAGCTGGAAAAGCTTGCCGAAGTGGCCGTGAAGGTCGGGCTGCAACTGCAGAAGAACCAGGACCTGGTTATTACCGCGCCGGTCGTCGCGATGCCGCTGGTGCGGCTGATCACCCGCGAGGCCTATAAGGCCGGCGCCGGTCTCGTCACCACGTTCTATTCCGACGAAGAAACCACGCTTGCCCGCTATGAATACGGCCATGAGGAGAGCTTCGACCGCGCCTCGAGTTGGCTCTATGAAGGCATGGCCAAGGCCTATGCCAACAACGCCGCGCGGCTTGCCATTTCCGGCGATAATCCGATGCTGCTCTCCGGCCAGGACCCGGCCAGGGTCGCGCGTGCCAATCGCGCCAACTCCGCCGCCTACAAGCCCGCACTGGAAAAGATCTCCAATTTCGACATCAACTGGAACATCGTCTCCTACCCCAATCCCTCCTGGGCGAAGTTGGTCTTCCCGGACGATCCGGAAGGCATCGCCGTCGCCAAGCTCGCCAAGGCGATCTTCGCCGCCTCGCGCGTCGACGTGCCGGATCCGATCGGGGCCTGGGCTGAGCACAATGCCAATCTGCACAAGCGTTCGGCCTGGATGAACGGCCAGCGCTTCGCCTCCCTGCACTTCCAGGGTCCGGGCACGGACGTGAAGATCGGCCTTGCCGATGGCCACGAATGGCATGGCGGCGCCTCGGTCGCCAAAAACGGCGTCACCTGCAACCCGAACATCCCGACCGAAGAGGTGTTCACCACGCCGCATGCGCTGCGTGTTGAAGGTCATGTCTCCTCGACCAAGCCGCTCTCGCATCAGGGCACGCTGATCGACAATATCCGGGTTCGCTTCGAAGGCGGCCGCATTGTCGAGGCGAAGGCGTCGCGCGGCGAAGAGGTGCTGAACAAGGTGCTGGATACCGACGAAGGCGCGCGGCGCCTCGGCGAAGTGGCATTGGTGCCGCATTCCTCGCCGATCTCGGCCAGCGGCATCCTGTTCTACAACACGCTGTTCGACGAAAATGCGTCCTGCCACATCGCGCTCGGCCAATGCTACTCCAAGTGCTTCATCGATGGCGCGACGTTGAGCCAGGAGCAGATCAAGGCCCAGGGCGGCAATTCCAGCCTCATTCACATCGACTGGATGATCGGCTCCGACAAGGTCGACATCGACGGCATCAAGTTCGACGGCTCGCGCGTGCCGGTCATGCGCAGAGGCGAGTGGGCGTAAGTCATCAATACCTTCGTTTCGATGGAGCGAAGGTATTTTCAGATATCGAGATCCACCCATACGGCCGCATGGTCCGAGGCGCCCTGTTTTTCCGCCGTCAGCTCCGGATAGACGTCCCAGCGCTTCGGCCTCGATCCCGGCCATAAGCCCCTGCGGAAAACGCCACCGCCTTGAACCTTGTCGAAAAGCGTCGGCGACAGGAAAAGATAGTCGATCTTGTTGGTGGTGTTGCAGAGGCCATAGGTACCGGGATAGCCGCCATCATCGAAGTCGGGATGGGTAAAGGCATCCTTCAGGGTGCTGGTGGTCAGCGGCTTCAGCGGCTGGCTATCGGGATAGTCGTTGAGGTCGCCGATCAAGGCGACGTAATCGACACCTTCCGTCAACAGCGCCTCGTAGATTTCCCGCGCCCGCTTCGCTTGCGTCCTGCGGCGGGCATCGGAAACCTGCACGCCGCCATAGCCCTTGCTTTTGAAATGGTTGACCAAAACGACGAGCGTCGCGCCGGCGGGCGTCGTAACACGATATTCGGCGCAATCCCGCGAGAAGAGCAGCGAACCATCCGGCATGCGATCATCGACATGGCTGCGCATGAAATCGATCGGGAAATCTTTCCGCGTCATGAGACCGACATCGATACCGCGCTCATCATTGCCGTCGATCACCATGACATGCGCGAAAGGATCGCCGCCGACAGCCGGCACGATCAATGAATTGAAGGAAGAGAGTGCCGGCCGGCCTTCGACTTCGACAATACCCAGCACATCGGCATTGACATCGCCGATGACGCGCGCCGTGTTGCGCATCGCCTCTTCATCCACCGGCTCTTCGCGCAGCTCCAGCGAGCCGACCCAATCGGCGCGGCCATCGGCGATGACGACGACACCGCCCGTCTTCGGCCGCGTCAACAGCGCACCGCGATTGCGCCGAAGGAGAACGAAGGGACCGGTATCGCTTTTCTCCAGGCCAAGCTGGACGATCAGTTCCGTCATCCTTTTCCGGTCGGCGTCGTTATAGCTCACTTGGCCGAGCAGGCCTTCGAGTGCGGCGAACTTCTCCAAGATCGGGCGGCCTTCATCCCAGCTATCGAGATTCATCGCCTTGGCGCGGTCGAACAGGTTTTCGACGTTATAAGAGGCCAACCTCATCGTATGGCCCTCCTAAAAAAACATGGTGTTAGAATAACATACGTCGCCAAAACCGCATATCAGCCGAATTGATTGGTTGGATACCGGGAGGATTAGTTGGTTCAAAGCGAAAGGGCAGCCAGGGCATTCCTGACGCGTGCAAGATGGGCAAGACGCCCGGCTTCGCCGATCCGATCCATATCGTGCAGGGTCAACATACGGAAATCGAGCCGCTTTGAGCAGAAGGCGGCGATGCCACGTTTCAAAAGGCGGCGCACCGGATTGCCCATGTAGAGATGCACGATCCACCAGGGCGAACCAGTCGTCGTCAACGCCCAGAACAGGCGGATATTGCTCAATTGCGGCACAATGCGGCCGCCGGCAGCATCGTGGCGGAAAGCGACGCCGGGAGCGAAGACCCGATCGAAGAAGCCCTTGAGGATGGCCGGAAAATTGAACCACCACTGTGGAAAGACCAGCATCAGCCCCTCGGCCGCCTGCAGCCGGGCGACGATATTCTCGACGACGGAAGCGTCATAAGGCTCATCGAAATAACCGCGCCGCTCGACTTCGGAGAGGCGCGGGTCGAAATCCTCACGGTAGAGATCGAGCAGATCCACCTGATGCCCGCCGGCGACGAGAGTCTCCTCCGCAGTTTTCGCTACTGCAGCCGCAAAACTATCCCCAAGAGGATGGGCGAGCACGAGGAGGATGCGCATTAGAACAGGCTTCCCTGCTTCGGCGGATCGGCGGCATCAGCCGGTTTCGCGGCCCGCTTCTTCGGCGGCGGCGTGCCTTCCGGCGGCACCCCCGGCGATGCAGTGGCAGGGTTGTCGCCGGTGACGGCACCGATGCGGCCATCGGCAAATTCGATCGAGATCGCGGCGCCCGTGGCAAGCGCTGCTGCCAAAGAAACGGGCCGGTCGGTCGCGTCGCGCACGACGGCGTAGCCACGCTTCAGCACGTTCTTGTAGGAAAGCGATTGCAAAATCCGCTCCTGGGCCACCAACTCGCCACGCGCCCGCACGAGCTGATGGCGTATCGCGGTGTCGGCATGGCGGGAAAGATTGCCTAACAGATCGCGGGCGCGGCCGGTCTGCGCCGCCAGCCGCGACGGCAGCGTGGCGAAAACCGCATCGGCGCGGCCGATGCGGGCGCGGGCGCGATCGATCATCCGCTCGACGGTGCGCTCAGCGCGATTGATCCGCTCGCTCAGCATCTGCCTCCGCTCGGCGATACGATTCGACAGCACATCGGGCCGCAGATGCGCGGCGATGCGCTCGAAGGCGCGGCGCTTGTTGAGCGTGTTCATCTCCAGCCCACGGCCCAGCCCGGCGGCGGTCTCATCGAAGCGGCGGCGCGGCAGGGCCAGAAGCTGGTCGAGCGAGGGCAGCGCCCGAAGCAGGGCACGCACCGCCTGCCGACGCTGATCCATCTGCCTGCCCATACCGCCCTGCAGGCGGGCGGAAAGGCTTGCGAGCTGTGCCTCAAGTTCAGCCTTGACCGGCACGGCCATTTCCGCGGCTCCAGTCGGCGTCGGCGCCCGTACGTCGGCGGCATAGTCGATCAGCGTCCAGTCGGTCTCGTGACCGACGGCGGAGATCAATGGAATCTCGCTCGCCGCGGCAGCGCGGACGACCGCCTCGTCGTTGAAGCTCCAGAGATCCTCCAGGCTGCCGCCGCCACGGGCGACGATCAGCACGTCCGGGCGGGGAACGGCGCCCCCTGGTACAAATTCATTGAAGCCGCGGATCGCATTCGCCACCTCATCGCCGGACCCGTCACCTTGCACCTTCACCGGCCACACCAGAACATGCACGGGGAAACGATCGGAGATGCGGTGCAGGATGTCGCGGATGACCGCGCCGGTCGGCGAGGTGACGACACCGATGACCTTGGGCATGAAAGGAAGACGGCGCTTTCGATCCGCATCGAACAGGCCCTCGGCGCCGAGCTTGCGCTTGCGCTCCTCCAGCAGAGCCATCAGCGCACCAGCGCCTGCCGGCTCCAGCGTTTCGATGACGATCTGGTATTTCGAGGAGCCCGGGAAGGTCGTCACCTTGCCGGTGGCGATGACTTCCATTCCTTCCTCGGGGCGGAATTTCAGCTTGGAAAATGCGCCTTTCCAGATCACCGCGTCGATGCGGGCCCGGTCATCCTTCAGGGCAAAATAGGCGTGGCCGGAGGAATGCGGTCCGCGATAGCCGGAAATTTCGCCGCGCACACGCACCTGATCGAAGGCGCTCTCAACGGTGCGCTTGATCGATCCGGACAATTCCGAGACGGAATATTCCGCAAGATTCGTCGGCGAATCATTCTCAAAGAAGCTGCTCATACGGTCCTTTTATCGAAAGTCGCCGCAAATGCGGAGCCTATTCCTTCATCATGCGTTAACCCTATCAACAAAGCCTTTCTTAGCCATCCTCGTGCAATTCTGTGCAAACTTGTTTTTGGTAAAGAGGAGGTGGAGCGATGATATTCGTAACCGCCATGATCATCGGAATTGCGGCCGGCCTGCAGCGTTCGGCGATCGGTTCGATCCTGGGCGCGGCCTTGGTCAGCATCGCCTTCATGGCAGCCGTCGCCGCCTCCGTGGTTCCGCCGCCTCTGACGACATTGTTCGTTGCGCTCGGCGGTTACAACCTCGGCTTCATTGGTTATCTCATCACGCTCGACGTGCTGGAGCGTCGCCAGGCCTGATCCGGGCGCATGTGCGCAAAAGGGATTTACAAAGCTTTGGTTACAGACCCCACTTCGGGCCATCTTCCGACAAAGTAATATCAACCGGATCACCGCTCACCTCGACAGATGGACCGCCGAGCGCATTCCAGCGAAACAGATTGAGATGCCAGCCACCGGGGATCATTCTTGATCGATCGATGATGCCATCGGCACCCGCCGCTCTGGCAGCATCGGCGGTGCGCCAGGACGGCGGCTCCTCGCCGGCAGCCAGTGCGGGGCGCCAGGGGAAATTGGAGGCATTCCGATCAATGCCGAGCCGTTCACACGCCTGCTGATCATGCTGATCGAGCACAAATGCGTCGCCGACCAACAACGGCACAACAACACGCCTCCGCCCGTCTTCGCGCATATAACCTGAAATCGCCATGACCGCCCACTCGGGGGACCCACTCATATAAAGGGCAGGCTGACCGAGCCGATGATAGCGGCCCGCGCTCCTCTCGTCCGGAGGATCGAGGACATGGTCGAGGCGTTCGACAGGGACAGAACGAAAGAAGCGCCCACTCACCTTGCGCAGGATGTTCGACGGTTCAGCGCGCGATTGTTCTTCCATGAAGATCCGTTGGTCCGACATACTAGATAACGCAGGCTATCGGCGATTTGTGACAGAGTCGCATCGGCTGCAATAGTCAGCCCACCTGCGATACGGGCACCCTCAATCCTGCGGCTTGAACCGGAAGAACTGCACGTCCGACTTCGCCGCCACTGGGATCGGTTCGAGATAGGCGGGCACATGCCCCTGGCCGAGTTGGGCGTAGAGCCCTTCCGGCTTCAGCTTGGAAACTTCTTCCACTTGCGGGTCGCTGGGGCAGAAGGCAAGCAATGTTACATGGGCGCCGCGCAGGAAGGCTTCTGCCTCTTTCGGCTCCGCAAGGCCGATGTGCAGCTCGGTCAGCATACCACCCTGGTTGCGATGATAAGGAGCCGACAGCACGCGATGCGGCGTGAAGCGCAGCATGGGCGAGCCCATGTTGGACGGCGCGGCAACGACGCCGGGATCGAGACTAGCGATCGGCGCCAGCGCGTCCTTTGAGGCGCATTCTCCCTTCTCTTCCGCATTGGCGACTGGAGCGGAGAAACTGTTTGCGATCCCGTTGTTGGCAAGCGCGCCGCCGACGGCCCAGACGGCGGGTACCGAAAGCAGCGTGGCGGCAACATAAAAGAAGGCCGCGCCCATATCTTCCGTGTCAGCGACGGAGATGCGACGAAGCTCGGCAAGCAGCAGCGCGAGCGGCGGAATGGCGAGCAGATTGGAAAACTCGGCTCCGCGCACCTGCACCAGCGCGATGATCCAATTGACGGCCACCATCGCCAAAAGGACGGCATGCAAGCGGGCACGCTCGCCGCGCATCATGCGGAAGATGCAGACCACGATCGCCATGAGGCCGGTGGCATAGAACGCGCCGAGCGAATCCGGCTGATGATGGGACAGGGTCAGGATCGACTGCGCCTCGGTGACGCTGTTCAACCAAAGTTGCACCAGCATCGGATCGAGATCGGCGAGCGGATTGCGCAGGCATTGGGGCGCGATCGCCAATGTCGTCGCGAAGACAACGGCGCCATTGGCCGCCAACACCGCCAGACGCCAGGGACGCGACAGGCGGCTGGCAAACAGCGCGGACAATAACAGGCCGGCGCCGCCGATGCTGATGATGCTATAGAAGCCGAGCGAGAGATTGTCGCATGTGACGTTGGAATAGAGATGCGGCGGCACCAGCGCGAAGAAAGCGGCGCTGACGGCGATCGTCAGCGTCAAGGCGAAGGCGCGGGCGGCGGGCGCGAAAATCTCGCCATCCCACGCCCAGAGCCCGGCAACAGCCATGCAGGCGACCGCGACGAACGGCGTGGTCTCCGCACCGATGCCGAGGGCGATGGCAAGGGCGATGGCCGCGATGACGAAATTACGCGGCCTACAGGTTTCGTCGGCCAGCATGGCGGCCGTGAGCGCGACAAGCCCGAGCTGCACATTGTCATGGTCGATGGAGCCCGGCTTGAAACGGCTCGACACCAGGATGAAGAGCGCCGTCAGACCGAGCGAGAAATGCATGCCTTCCGTGCTGGCGATGCGGCGTCCGGCTAGGCCCATGGAGAACATCAGCGGCAGCACGAGCAGCAGCGGCCAAACCGTAAGCGCTGCCGCCTCCGCGTTTTCCGGCGCAAGGAACAGTCGAAAGAAGGCAATCAGGCCAGCGATCGGCAGGTCGATGAAGCGCGACCAATGCATGAGCGTGCCGCCATCGAGGCCAAGGCGGTATTGCACCATGTCGAACCAGCCTTGGCCACCGAGAAAATCGCGTACTTCGACCAGGCGCATGATGTCGTCATTGTCGGGGCCGACATAGTCCGTGGCGTGACGATTGAGGATCAACAGCGCGGCGATGATGACGGCGCTGTAGATCAGCGAGACGAGCCATGGCTGCGACCAGCGCGAAGACGTCTTCTGCGTTACCGCCAGTGCCGATCCACGCGATAATCCCACCGCCTGCACCATTTCGAACCTCGTGTTTGAAGGACATGCAAGGGCGCCATGCTAACGGCTGCCGATCAAGAAAGGGTAAAGCAGGCCCACGCCGCAGCCGATATCACGATAATGTTCCCGCAGAGATCACAACCTGCCATTTTTCATCCTCAGCCATAGGGTCTTATTAACGCGCAGCGGGATAAGTTCTCATTCGAATTATCCGTCGGGGCCTCAAGTGAAAGTCATGCGTAGGAATTGGCCAGAGACCATGTGGAATGAGAACCTGAATATCGCCGTTCTCCTGCCCTGCTACAACGAGGCCGCAACCATCGGCCAGGTCGTACGCGGCTTTCGCGAGGCGCTGCCGAATGCCGGCATTTACGTCTACGACAACAACTCCACCGATGGCACAGCGCTGCATGCCATGCTTGCGGGCGCGACCGTCGTACGCGAGCGGCGTCAGGGCAAAGGCCATGTGGTGCGCCGCATGTTTGCTGATATCGACGCAGACATCTACCTCATGGCCGATGGCGACGGCACCTATGCGCCTGATGATGCCGAGGAATTGATCCGCACACTTCTGACCGAAGGCTCGGACATGGTGGTGGGCACACGCCGCGGCGTACATGACGATGCCGGCCGACAGGGCCATGCCTTCGGCAACCGGATCTTCAACTGGCTTTACCGCACGATCTTCGGCGCCGATTTCACGGATATCTTCTCCGGCTACCGCGCTTTCTCCCGGCGCTTCGTCAAGAGCTTCCCGGCTGTCTCCGGCGGTTTCGAGATCGAGACGGAAATGTCGGTGCATGCTTCCCGGCTGAAGCTGCCCGTCAGCGAATTGGAACTCGATTACGGTCGTCGGCCGGAGGGTTCGCATTCCAAGCTTTCGACCTTCCGCGACGGCTGGAAGATCCTCTGGATGTTCGCGATGCTGATGAAGGAAACGCGGCCCTTCGCCTTCTTCGGCATTTTGGGCGCCATGTTCATGGAAGCGAGTATCGGCTTCATGATCCCGGTCTTTGTCGAATATTTCGAAACCGGCATGGTCGCCCGCATGCCCACCTGGGTACTGTCGATGGCGTTGATGATGATTTCCTTCATGCTGTTCACAGCCGGACTGATCCTCGATTCCGTCGCTCGCGCCCGCGCCGAACAGCTTCGCATCCACTATATGAGCTTGGCCAAACCGCCATCGCGGCAGATTGGCGATGAGCAAACGCTCTATATGGCCGAACACGAAAAGCCGGCGAGCCGGAGGAAAAAGGCCAAGGCTGCATGAAGAAGCTCCTTCGCTTCCTGATCGCCGGCGGCATCGGCTTCGTGGTCGATGCGGGCGTGCTGCATCTGCTGCTCTGGTTCACGCCGTTCGGCCCCTTCGTCGGCCGAGCAATCTCGATCCCGAGCGCGCTGCTCGCCACCTGGTTTCTCAACCGCAATTTCACCTTTGGCCGTTCCAACCGCTCGCTCGCGGCCGAAGGCTTCCGCTATGGTTCGGTCGGCCTGACCTCGGCATTGCTGAACTATGCCCTGTTCAGCTCGCTGCTCGTTTCCGCGCCCACCCTTAAGCCGATTATCGCGCTGATCCTGGCCTCGGCGGCGGCGACTGCGTTCAGCTTCTTCGGCTATTCACGCTTCGTCTTCCGCCACCGTCAAAATCCCTAGAGGACGATGACTTTCCTTCGAATCGTCATCATGCTCTAGCTCTTTGATTTTGCATGATCTTATCCAAAAACCGCTGCGCACTTTTTGGGATCATGCTCCACCAGTTCAGACCGGCTCCCAGCCATCCTTCTCGCTGGCGCGATAAATGGCGTCGATGACCTTCTGATTGAGCTTCGAGCTTTCGAGCGTCACGACTTCCGCACCCTTGCCCATTGCGGCCGAGGCAAAGGCTTCCGCCTCGCGCTTGTACTGACGACTATCGGGGAAGCGGAAGATCTGCGATTCCGAATGGCCGCGATTGGTCAGCTCCAGCTCTTCGGCGCCATAGCGGTCGGCATTGAAGGGAGACTTCACCTCGATGAAACCGTCCGTGCCGTGGAAAACCATGACTTGGCGGGCAGCCATCTGCGTCGAGATATAGAAGGTCATCTCGAAATCGCCGAAATCGGCTTTGACGCTGGAATAGATGTCCGTGCCGAATTCCGGATCGCGCTCGGTGACCGCCTGGATGCGCAGGGGTTCGCGACCAGTAACGAAGCGGGTGCTGATCGTCGGATAGACGCCGATATCGGGCAAGCCGCCGCCGCCGAGTTCCGGGATGTTGCGCATATTGCCGGCATCGCGGTTGAAATAGGTGAAGGCGCCCTGGATGTGCCGCAGCCGGCCAATGGCGCCGGCTTGCAGCAGCGAGCGGACTTTCTGCCAGACCGGCGTATAAGTAACCATATAGGCTTCCGTCACCAGCACCTTGTTGCGGTCGCGGGCAGCGATCAGGCTGTCGATCTCGTTGGCCTTCAGCGCAATCGGCTTTTCGCAGAGCACATGCTTGCCGGCATCGGCCGCCTTGATCGTCCATTCGACATGCTGCGAAGTCGGCAGCGGAATATAGACGGCATCGATCGTGTCCGAGGCGAGCATTTCCTCGTAGGAGCCGAAAGCATGCGGGACGGAGAAGCGATCCGCCATGTCGCGAGCGCGCCCCAGATCACGGCTGGCGATTGCCGTCACCACGCAATTTTCCGCATCCTGAATAGCCGGCACGACGAGTTCGCGGCCGATCTTGGCGGTCGACAAAATTCCGAAACGCAGCATGATTTTCCTCCTGGAGCACGATCCCGAAGCAAACAACCGCAGGGCGGCAAGCGCTGAGCGGCTTTCGAACAGGACCTTATGAAATTGATGGGTGGAACGAAACGATGGGTCGTCTCGCTCGCGACGAAACCGGGACCAACTCTATTCGGCACTTATCCAAGGCGCAATGGCATGGAGCAGCGTCAAGCCGAAAACTCGTTGCGCTGCTGGATGTCTCTATGGCCGGATTTGTCCTCATTTTGTCCGGCTTTTGGCTTTTGAGGCTATCAAGGCGGGTCTAGCTTCGGTTATCCTTCAAACACAGGAGATACGAAAATGTCCCATGCCGACACCGCCTTGCTGGTCATCGATGTTCAGGAGTCCTTTCGTCAGCGCCCATACTGGCAAACCGATGATCTGCCGGATTTCGTCGACCGGCTACAGGCACTGATCGACGGAGCCAAAGCCCGCGGCATTCCGGTGGTCCAGATTTTCCATGTCGATGGCGACGAGCATTTCAGCCTGGCGAGCGGATATGTCCGCAAGCTCGAGGAGATTGCGCTGGAGGCCGACGCCGTATTCCACAAAACCCGCCATTCCGCGCTCGTGGGTTCCAGTCTCGACGTCTGGCTGGTGGAAAATGGCATCCGCAAACTGATCGTTTCCGGCATCCGCACCGAACAATGCTGCGAAACAACGACGCGCCACGCCTCGGACCTCGGCTACGATGTCGACTATGTCACCGAGGCGACGCTGACTTTCCCGATGACGCACGCGTCCGGCACGGTGTTCAGCGCCGATGATATCAAGAAGCGGACCGAGCTGGTGCTATCAGGTCGATTTGCCCGCATCGCCACCGTGGACGATGCGCTTGCCGCCGCGACCACCAGGAGCGCTGCATGAACCAAACCGGCCGACACCTCCGGACCATTCCCGTTTATGTCGTACTGCCACCCTATACGCTGCTGATGGATGTCGCCGGGCCGGTGGAGGTTCTGCGCCGCGCCAATATCGAACAGGAGGATATCCTGTTCGATTACCGTTTCATTGCTGCCCGGCCGACCCAGACCACTTCGATCGGTCTGACGCTTGCCGACCTGCTGCCGCTGCCCGATCGTGTTCCCGATGGTGCACTGGTTATCGTCTCCGGCAGCGTCACGCCGCCGGCTGATGCCGGCGACATCGATGAAGAGAATAGGCTCCTCGCCACCTGGCTAAGGACGGTAATCCGTCCGGGCGTCACCCTCATCACCATCTGCTCTGGGGCCGTACTTGCTGCTCGCGCCGGGCTGCTCGAAGGCTATGCCTGCACGACGCATGCGGCGTGCATCGAGGAAGTTCAGCACCATGCCCCGACTGCGCGGGTTCTCGACAACCGGCTCTACGTCGAGGACCGTGAGCGCTATTCCAGCGCCGGCATCTCCACCGGCACGGACCTGATGCTGCACATCGTCTCGAAACTCACCTCGCCGGTGACAGCGTTGACCATCGCCCGACACATGGTCGTCTACATGCGCCGCACCGGCGCCGACCCGCAGCTTTCGCCCTGGCTCAGCGGCCGCAACCATGTGCATCCCGCCATTCACCGCGTTCAGGATGCGATCATGGCCGATCCCGCCCATGGCTGGTCGCTCGCGGAGCTCGCCGGTATCGGCGCGATGAGCGCGCGGCATATTTCCCGCCTGTTTCAGGAGCATGCCGGGCTGTCGGTAACCGCCTATGTCAATCTGATGCGCGTCACGCTCGCCCGCGATGTGCTCGCTAACTCGCGGCTGGATATGGAGCGCGTGGCGGAAAAATCCGGTTTCGCCTCGCCGCGGCATATGCGGCGCGTCTGGTCGAAGTATAATGAGCTGCCGCCCAGCCACTACCGACGATCGGCGGCCGAATAAAATAATCGTTAGTGGCATTTCCAATGGTAGAACGATAGCTTGCCGCGACGTCCCCTCCCCTTCCGGCCTTTTCCCCACGCCGGTTTTTGCTCAAGTGATTTGGAGAGCCATTATGGAAATGCGTAAGCTTGGACGAACTGATCTTTTCACCGCGCCGATCGTCTTAGGCGGCAATGTCTTCGGCTGGACGGCCGATGAGAGGACCTCCTACGCTCTGCTCGACGCCTTCTTCGACGCCGGCTTCAACACAATCGATACAGCCGACGTCTATTCAAGCTGGGTTCCGGGCAACAAGGGCGGCGATTCCGAGGAGATCATCGGCAAGTGGCTGAAGCAGGGCCGTGTCGCCCGCGACAAGGCCATTATCATCACCAAGGTCGGCTCGGAAATGGGTCCCGGCAAGAAAGGGCTGAAGGCGGACTACATCCTGCAGGCGGTCGAGGATTCGCTGAAGCGCCTACAGACCGACTATATCGACCTCTACCTCTCGCACTGGCCGGACCCGGAAACCCCGCATGAGGAGACGCTCGGCGCCTATGCCAAGCTGAAGGAACAGGGCAAGATTCGCCATGCCGGCTGCTCCAACCTCAATGCCGAGCAGTTGCAGGCCTCCTTCGACGCCGCGGCCAAGGCTGGCCTGCCGCGCTACGACGTGCTGCAGCCGGAATATAATCTCTATGCGCGCGACAGCTTCGAAGGTCCGCTCGCGGACCTCTGCGTCAAGGAAGAAATCGGCGTCATCACCTATTTCAGCCTCGCGGCCGGCTTCCTCACCGGCAAATACCGCAGCAAGGCCGATACCGAAGGCCGGGCGCGCGAAAACCGCGTCGCGACTTATCTCAACGACAAGGGTTTCCGCATTCTCGCCGCTCTTGATACAGTCGCGGCGGAAACCAAATCCACGCCGGCCGATGTCGCGCTCGCCTGGCTGCTGCGCAAACGGGGTGTTACCGCGCCGATCGCCAGCGCCACCAGTCTCAGCCAGCTCGACGCGCTGATCAATTCGGCAAAGCTTTCGCTTTCCGACGAAGCGATGAGGCTGCTCGACAAAGCCGGCGAATAACGTAGGCAGGGACAAAACGATGACCGTGGTGATCCGCGATGCCAAGCCAGAAGACGAAAGCCGCTGGCGCGAGCTCTGGGCCGACTATCTCGCTTTCTATGGCGTCGGCATCGCGCCGGATATTACCGACAAGACATGGCGCCGGGTCTTCGATCCGGCGTCCGCCATATTCATGCGCGTCGCCGAAGTCGATGGCGAGGTGAAGGGTTTCACGCTCTGCCTGACGCATGAGGGCACCTGGGTGCGTACGCCGGATTGCTATCTGGAAGACCTGTTCGTCGATGAAAGCGCACGTGGCCGGGGTGTCGGCCGGGCGTTGATGGACGACCTCGTCGCCCTCTGCCAAAAGAACGACTGGGCGCGGCTCTATTGGCATACGGAAGAGAGCAACGCGACGGCCCGCAAGCTCTACGACAGCTATGTCGAGAGCGACGGACACATTCGTTACCGCATCAGTTTTTAGGGCATGATCCCAAAAAGTGTGAAGCGGTTTTTGGATAAGATCATGCCCAGTCAAATAACCGGTTTCGGAAATCCTTCGTAGAGGGCCGAATGATCGCCTTGCCAATTTGCCATGCCGGGCTTGGTCAGCATGCCGCGCGGCGGGGCATAGCTCTGGATCGTCCGTTGCGGCCGCTCGTGCCATTGGATGTTGAAGGCCCATAATTTCGGGAAGAAGCAGAGCGAAGCGTAGGGCAGGTGATCGTGGATCCACCAGGCAAGCTTCTGCCAATCTCCCTCTTCGCGGCAATTGTCGATCAGCCACGGCACGACGATACAGACTGCCGCGCCCATGCAACCATCAAGATCGCGCATATCCCAAATATGATGCGTGGCGGTGTGGGCATTGGTCGAGCAATTGAAGCCGTTCCTGTTGCCGAAGGCATTGACCTCGGGCGCGCGGTAGCCTGAACGGATATGCAGTCGTCCGAAGGTCGCCTGCAGCGGCTCCAGCAGCTCCTCGCAAAGCCGGCTGCCGGTCTCGATTGCCAGATCAGGATCATCGGGGATATTCGGAATGCGATGGAAATCGGCGATCTCCGAGTGCAGGAAATCACGCAGGAAGAAATTCTTCGACAGCCGGACGCGGCCGAGCTCCTCCAGCCCCTTCATCGATCCCGGCTTCTTCATCGTCTCGAACCTCTCTCCGCCCGCGTGACTGGTACAGACACCTTATCTCACGCCGCCACCCCGAATTTGTCAGCAGCGGGAACAATTGGGATTGCACTGGCTTCTGTAGGGGTCGCCGTCGAGCGGCATCCCAGAAAAATCAGGCTCTGACAACACGGAGAGAGAGATAATGGCCAAGGACAAGACGTTGGAAGATCTGTTCTACGATACACTGAAGGACATCTATTATGCCGAGCGGCAAATCGTTCGGGCACTGCCCAAGATGGCTCGCGCAGCGCAATCGCCGGATCTCAAGGCCGGCTTCGAAAAGCATCTGCAGGAAACCGAAGGACATGTGGAACGCCTGCAGCAGGTGTTCGAACTGATCGGCAAACGCGCGCAAGGCAAGACTTGCGAAGCCATTCAAGGAATCATCGCCGAAGGCGAAGAGATCATCGACGAATTCAAGGGAACGCCCGCTCTCGATGCCGGGCTGATTTCCGCCGCGCAGGCCGTCGAGCATTATGAGATTGCCCGCTACGGCACGCTGCGCACCTGGGCGAACACACTCGGCCAGCAGCAGGTGGTCAAGCTGCTCGACCAGACGCTGCAGGAAGAGGGAAATACCGACAAGATCCTCTCGAAGCTGGCGATGACCGCTGCCAATCAGAAAGCCGCAGCGTGATTGCCTCGTGGCAAGAGCGGCGGGGCCTGCCCCGCTGCTCTCCTATTGCCCGGTATATTTGAAGAAATCGATGAAGGCCCTGAGTGCCGGGCGCATCTGACGGCGGCTGGAATAATAGATGCAGAAGCCGGGATAGGGTGCACACCAGTCCTCCAGCACGCGGATGAGCTTGCCCTCGGCCAGTTCCTGCTGCACGCGGATGTCAAACAGATAGGCGAGGCCGGCGCCATTGATCGCCGCCAGAACCGCAAGCCGGTCCTCGATCACGATCAAAGGCCCGTCGATGGCGACGATCAACTCACGACCGTCCTTCTCGAACTCCCAGCGATAGAGAGAGCCATCGGTAAATCGTCGCTTGATGCAGCGGTGATGGACGAGATCGCGCGGATGCAAAGGCTTCGGATTCTTCTCGAAATAGGCCGGGGAGCCGGCGATGACGGTGCGGATATCCGGCGAGACCTTCACCGCGATCATATCCCCTTCGATGCTCTCCTCCAGGCGAATGCCGGCATCGAAGCCTTCCTTGACGATATCGCTGAAGCCATCCTCATTGGCGATTTCCAGCGTGATATCGGGATAGGTGTTCAGGAAATCGCCGAGCCGCGGGGCGAGCAGCAGGTCGGTCGCAAAACGCGGCGCGGTGATGCGAAGGTTGCCGGCCGGACGCCCGCGGGCGGCAAGCGTATCCTCCAAGGCAATATCGATCTGCTCCAGTGCCGGCGCCAGGCGTTCCAACAACAGCTTACCCTCCTCCGTCGGCGACACACTTCGGGTGGTGCGGGCAAGCAGCCGCACGCCGAGGCTTTCCTCCAGGCTGGAGATCGCATGGCTGACGGCGGAGGGCGCAATCGATAATTCCTTGCCGGCGGAACGGAAGCTGCGATGGGCAGCAACGGCGGCGAGGACCGCCAACTGAGAGAGCTGGGTTCTGTTCATTGATCTAAATAATAGAACAGCCTATTTGGATTTGCATGCATTTTCATTCGTTATCGCCAGGCATAGTTTCTCGCTTGTCACGCGGCAGGCAATCATTGTCGTCGCGGCTCGGAATTAAGCTCAAAAGGATACGACTATGAAAACCCGCAAACTCGGCAAGGAACTTTCTGTCTCCGCCGTCGGTCTCGGCTGCATGGGCATGAGCTTCGCCTATGGCGCTACGGATGATAACGAGTCAGTCAAAACGCTGCATCGTGCCGTCGACCTCG
Organism: Rhizobium sp. NXC24; assembly: GCF_002944315.1. Classification (NCBI taxonomy): domain Bacteria; kingdom Pseudomonadati; phylum Pseudomonadota; class Alphaproteobacteria; order Hyphomicrobiales; family Rhizobiaceae; genus Rhizobium; species Rhizobium sp. NXC24. Next base: position 333,381 of record NZ_CP024311.1, on the reverse strand, counting down.
GCGTAACCTTTTTCGATACCGCCGAGACCTACGGCCCCTTCACCAATGAGGTGCTGGTCGGCCGTGCGCTGAAGCCCGTCAGGGATCGCGTCGTCATCGCGACGAAGTTCGGCTTCAAGCTCGATCTGGAAAAATCCGGTCCGGCAGCGATGGTCGGCGTCGACAGCCGGCCGGAACATGTGAAAGAGGTGGCCGAAGCCTCGCTGAAACGCCTCGACACGGATGTCATCGACCTCTTCTACCAGCACCGCGTCGATCCGAATGTTCCGATCGAAGATACCGTCGGCGCCATGGCGGAGCTGGTGAAGGAGGGCAAAGTGCGGGCGCTCGGGCTTTCCGAAGCCAGCGCCGCCACCATTCGCCGCGCCCATGCCGTGCATCCGATTGCCGCCGTGCAGAGTGAATATTCGCTGTGGAGCCGCGATCCGGAGGAAGAGGTCCTTGCCGCCTGCCGTGAACTCGGCATCGGCTTCGTGCCCTATAGCCCGCTTGGCCGCGGCTTCCTGACCGGCGCGATCCGCAATGCGGACGAACTGGCAGCCGATGACTTCCGCCGCAATCTGCCGCGTTTCCAGGCCGAGAATTTCGACGCCAACGCCGCACTCGTCGCCAAGCTCGAAGCCCTCGCCAAGGACAAGGGCGTCACGGCGGCACAGCTCGCACTTGCCTGGGTGCTGCACCAGGGCGACGACATCGTGCCAATCCCCGGCGCCCGCAAGCTGAACCATCTGGAGCAGAATGCCGCCGCTGCCGACATCACGCTCTCGGCCGGCGAACTTCAGGAATTGAGCGATGTCATGCCGCTCGAGCTGGTAGCTGGCAAGCGCTATTCGGATGCCTCGCTGGCGATGACGAACCGGTAGGGATCGTCAGCCATTCTCACGCAACATCGGCACCGGCGCCCCCTCGCCGGTGCCGATGAACAGGTGACACATCTATTCGATGACGAACTGAACGCGATCCTCAGCAGCCATCGTCATGAGGATGAAACAGACGCTCTGTAAAGGTCTGTACTGCGAAACAAGGTATCGACCTTCTACAAAATAAGCTTTTGATTTTTCTCTGCTTATCCGTGCCGAATGACATCTTCGCACGCGCAGTCCATTGCGAACTGGATGATTGGCATTCCCATCGAGCGTTCTGTCGAAAGCCTTGAAAAGCGTAGACTAAAGTACCAATTTTTGATCGAAGGCTTCACATCAAATAGATCGTTATGGTCGAAATCCCGCTTTTAGATCTCGACGCTCGGTTGACAAATTAGCCCGAAGTTTGAAGAGTGCGGCCAATCGAAACGGACAGCGTTGGGGGGACTTATGTCTAAGCGCGCGTTTATCGGACTTTCCGCTTTTCTTCTCGCCACCTTCGCTGCCTTGACGCCGGCGAGCGCCGCCGATACGAAGCGCCAGGTGGTCACCACACAGGATGGGGACTATTTCGGCTTCGATCTGCGCACCGAACAGAATGTCACGCTGGACCAGTGCTCGACATCCTGCATCGGCGACAAATCCTGCAAGGCCTTCACCTATAATCCCAAGGTGAAATGGTGCTTCCTGAAGTCCGATTTCAACCAGCTCAACAGTTTCCCCGGCGCTGTCGCCGGCAAGATCGTCGAAACGGCTGCCGCCAACGAGCCGGATATCGGCGCCGCACCCGCCCTCCCCTTCCTTTCCGACAATTTCGTACAGAGCGCGCGCGATGCGAAGAGCAGGCTCACGCTCGCCAATGAGTTGAAGGGACAAGGCGTCGAAAGCCTGACGGCGCTCGGCCGCATCGAGCTGACCTCCGGCAACGTCAACAATGCCTTGAACGCCTTCCAGGGCGCGCTGTCGCTTGCGCCTGACAATGGCGCGCTCTGGGTCGAGATGGCACGGGCCGCCAACACGATAACGAACGATACAACCGTCGCCACCCAGGCGGCTTACGCTGCTCTCAACGGCTATCAGCTTTCCCGCACGACGCGCAGCCGCGCCGACGCACTCGCCGTGCTCGCTACCTCGCTGCAGAATGCACAGAATTATCGCCAGGCGCTCAGCGCCTATAAGGCAAGCCTCGCTCTGGCCGGCTCCCCGACGATCCAGGCCGCCTATGACGATCTCAAAGCCCGGCAGGGCTTCCGTGTCACCGGCAACACGCTGGACAACGACAACGCCTCGCCCCGCGCCTGCCTGCAATTCTCCGAAAAACTGGTGAAGAGCGGCGTCGACTACACGCCCTTCGTGACCGTCAACGGCGCCGCCCCCAAGGGCGTCGACGCCAAGGACAACCAGATCTGCGTCGAAGGCCTCGAATTCGGCCAGCACTACAAGATTTCGCTGCGCCGCGGCCTGCCCTCCTCTGTCGATGAGAACCTTGCCGCCCAGGTGGACATCGATGTCTATGTCAAGGACCGCACCGCCTCGATCCGCTTCACCGGCGACAATTTCGTGCTGCCGTCGACGGCGCGTCGCGGCATTCCCTTGGTTTCGGTCAACACCACCACGGCCAATCTGAAGCTCTACCGCATCGGCGACCGCAACATTGCCCAGTTGCTCAGCAATTCGCAGTTCCTGACGCAGATGGACAGCTATAGCGCCCAGACCATCCAGGACACCAGCGGCGAACTGGTCTGGCAGGGTTCAATCGATATCCAGCAGGACCTCAACAAGGACGTCGTCACAAGTTTCCCGGTCGACGAGGCGCTGCCCAAGCGCAAGCCGGGCGTCTATGTCCTGACCGCCGTCACACCGAACGGCGGCCAGGAGTGGGATCCGCAGGCTACGCAATGGTTCGTCGTCTCCGACATCGGTGTCACGACCTATGCCGGCACCGACGGCTTGAACGTCTTCACCCGCTCGCTTGGCAGCGCCAAGCCGATCGCTGGCGTCGAACTGCAACTGCTCGCCAAGAACAATGAAATCCTTGGCACTGCGAAGACCGATGCGAACGGCCGCGCCACCTTCAGCGCCGGCCTGATGCGCGGCACGGCAGGCATGACCCCGGCCGTCATCACGGCGCAGAACGGCGACCAGGATTACGTCTTCCTTGACATGACCCGTGCGGGCTTCGATCTCTCCGACCGCGGCGTCACCGGCCGCACGGCACCGGGCGCGATCGATCTGCTCACCTGGACCGAACGCGGCATCTACCGCGCCGGCGAGACGGTGCATGCCTCCGCTCTTGCCCGCGACGTCAGCTCGATGGCGGTCGAGAACCTGCCGCTCACCTTCGTCTTCCTGCGCCCCGACGGCGTCGAGGACCGCCGCATCGTCACCGACGGCGGCAAGCTCGGCGGCTACAATGTCGACCTGCCGCTACAGCAGACCTCGATGCGCGGCACCTGGACAATGAACATCTATACCGACCCGAAGGGCACCTCCATCGGCTCACAGACCTTCCTCGTCGACGATTTCGTGCCGGATCGCATCGAATTCGACATGAAGAGCGACGCGAAGGCGATCGAAGTCGGCCAACCCACACCGGTCAATATCGAAGGGCGCTACCTCTACGGCGCGCCGGCCGCGGGTTTAAGCCTCGAAGGCGAAGTGACGCTGAAGCCGACCCGCGAGAGCGCCGACTATAAGGGCTATGAATTCGGCCTCGCCGACGAGGGCGCCGGGCAGGACAACAGCGATAGCGACAGCAGCAGCGACAACAAGGCCGAAAGCTCGCAAATGCCGCTGGAAGACCTGCAGGCGCTGGACGAAGACGGCAAGACGACCTTCGACGTCACCATAGCCGACACGCCTTCGACCACGCAGCTCCTCAATGCCAACATCACCGTGCGCATGCAGGAGGCCGGCGGCCGGGCCGTCGAGCGCTCCCTGACGCTGCCGGTCAAGGCGGATGGGCCGCGGATCGGCATCAAGCCGGAATTCGACGGCGATCTCGGCGAAAATTCCATCGGCAACTTCCATGTCATCGCCGTCGACCAGAACGGCCAGAAGCAGGCCATGCAGGGCCTGACCTGGAAGCTGCTCAGTGTCGAACGCGACTACCAATGGTATCGCGACGGCAGTAGCTGGAAATACGAGCCCGTGATGTCGACCAAGCAGGTCGCCACCGGCACGGTCAACGCCACAACGGACGGCGCTAGAATCTCGGTGCCGGTGACCTGGGGCCGCTACCGGCTGGAAGTAGAGACGGCCGATCCGAACGGGCCGGAATCCAGCGTCCAATTCAACGCCGGCTGGTATGTCGCTTCCGCCTCGACGCAAACGCCGGACGCACTGGAAATTGCGCTCGACAAGGACAGCTACCATGTCGGCGATACTGCCAAGCTGAAGGTGACCTCGCGTTACGCCGGCCAGTTGATGGTGACGGCCGGGTCCGAAACGCTGATCTCGGTGACCAATGCCGATATCGGCGCCACCGGCGGCGAAGTCGACATCCCCGTCACCGCCGATTGGGGCGCCGGCACCTATGTAACCGCCACCCTCTTCCGCCCCGGCGATGCCCAGGAAAGCCGCATGCCAATGCGCGCAATCGGCATCAAATGGGCGATCGTCGATCCCGGCGAACGCAAGCTGCAGGTCAAGCTCGATGCGCCACAGAAGACCCTGCCCCGTCAGCCGCTGACTATCGGCGTGCAGGTGGCGGGCGCGGGCGCCAACGAGGATGCCTATGTCACGGTTGCCGCCGTCGATGTCGGCATTCTCAACCTCACGCGCTACCAGCCGCCAGCCCCGGACGAATGGTATTACGGCCAGCGCCAGCTCGGCCTCGAAATCCGCGACCTCTACGGCCGCCTGATCGACGGCTCGCTCGGCGCCACCGGGCGGTTGCGCACCGGTGGCGATGGCGGACAGGCGGCCTTGCAGGCCAGCCCGCCGACGGAAAAGCTGATCGCCTTCTTCTCCGGCCCGATCAAGCTCGATGCCAGTGGCAAGGCCAATGTCAGCTTCGACATTCCGCAGTTCAACGGCACGGCACGCCTGATGGCCGTCGCCTGGTCGAAGGCCGGGATCGGCCATGCGACGCAGGATGTGATCATCCGCGACCCCGTCGTCGTCACCGCTAGCCTGCCGAAATTCCTCGCTCCGGGGGATAAGGCCAATCTCCGGCTCGATATCGCCAATACTGACGCGCCCGCCGGCGACTACAGGCTGGCAGTGACGGGCAACTCGGCCGTGACCGTGGATGCAAGCGCTGCGCAGCAGACGATCAACCTACAGACCGGCGGTAAATACAACATCACGCTGCCGCTGACCGGCGGACAGCCCGGCGACGGTACGGTTTCGATCAAGCTGTCGAATGCTTCCGGCATGTCGCTCGATCAATCGGTCGATATTCCAGTTCGCCCGGCGCAGCTACCAGTCACCGAACGGCGCGTCATCGCGCTTGCCCCCGGCAAGAGCCTGACAGTCAATGCCGACCTTTTGGCCGATAGCGTGCTGCCGGGCGCTTCCGTCAGCCTCAATGTCAGCCGCTCCAGCGCCTTCGACGTGCCCGCTTTGCTGATGAGCCTCAGCCGCTATCCTTATGGCTGCGCCGAGCAGACAGCCAGCAGCGCGATGCCGCTGCTCTATTTCAGCGATATGGCGATCAAGAACGGTCTTGCCGACGACGCTGAAATCCACAAGCGCGTTCAGGACGCAATCTATCGCGAAATGTCCTATCAGTCGTCGACGGGCAGCTTCGGCCTCTGGGCTCCGGGCTCCGGCGATCTCTGGCTCGACGCCTATGTCACAGACTTCCTGACCCGCGCCCGCGAGCAGAAATACACCGTGCCGGATCAGGCCATGGTGCAAGCACTGGAAAACCTGCAGAACTCCTTGAGCATCAACACCAACGTCAAGGACCAGGGCAACGAGATCGCCTATGCGCTCTACGTGCTCGCCCGCAACAAGAAGGCTTCGATCAGCGATCTGCGCTACTACGCCGACGCCATGCTGAACGACTTCCCGACGCCACTCTCCAAGGCACATCTGGCGGCCGCTCTCGCGCTCTATGGCGATGCCCAGCGCTCACGCAACATCTTCGTCGATGCGCTGCAGATGTCGCAAAAGGCGGCGGTGACCAAGGTCAGCTTCGCTCGTTCCGACTACGGTTCGTCGCTGCGCGACGGCGCGGCCGTGCTGGCACTTGCTGCCGAAAGCCGCCCTGTGCCCCCGATCATTCCAGATCTGGCGTCGGTCGTTGCCAAGGAATGGCAGACCAAGACCTATACCAGCACCCAGGAACAAACCTGGATGCTGCTCGCTGCCCGCGCCCTGCAGAACGGCGATGACGGCCTGACGCTGGATGTCAACGGCGCTGCCCATAGCGGCGCTTACATGGCCCAAATGACCGGCGACGCCCTGATGGGACATCCGCTGACCGTCACCAACACCACACGCCAGCCCTTATCGGCCGCGGTGACTACGGTCGCCGCTCCGGTCGCACCACTGCCGGCCGGCGGCAACGGCTTCAAGATCGAGCGCAAGTACTACACGCTCGATGGCGAGGAGGCTAATGTCAGCCAAGCGCAGCAGAACGAGCGTTACGTCGTGGTGCTGCATGTTACCGAGGACAATGACTGGCCGCAGCGCCTTCTCGTAACCGATCTCCTGCCCGCCGGCTTCGAGATCGACAATCCGAGCATCGTCAACAGCGCCCAGCTTTCGAACTTCGACTGGCTCAGCGATATCCAGCCGGCCCATGTCGAATTCCGCAACGACCGCTTCGTCGCCGCTTTCGACCAGAGCACCGGCGCCGATCGTGATCTGACCTTCGCCTATGTCGTCCGTGCCGTTACCCCCGGCACCTACGATCATCCGGCCGCGAGCGTCGAGGACATGTATCGTCCGCAATTCTCGGCCCGCACGGCGATGGGCCGCATGGAGGTGCTGGCAGCACAGCAGTAAGAGCAGGCGATGAAGACACGATGGAAAATTGCGATCGGTGTCGGGGTGAGCGCCCTCTCGGTGGCGGCGCTTGTCCTTGGCCTCGAGGCCGGCGATCGCGCCTTTCCGCCTCCGCTCGACAAGGCCGGCATCGTCTCGGCAGAGGTGCTCGACGTCAATGGCGAGTTGCTCCGAGCCTTCGCCACGCCGGAGGGGCGCTGGCGGCTGAAGACCGATGTCGCCGATGTCGATCCGCAATTCCTGCGCATGCTGGTCGCCTACGAGGACCGGCGGTTCTACGACCATCACGGCGTCGACCCGATGGCGCTCGGCCGGGCACTTGTGCAGCTCGTTAGCCATGGCCGCATCGTCTCGGGCGGCTCGACACTATCGATGCAGGTGGCGCGGCTGATCGAGCCGCGCAATGAGCGGTCGGTGACGGCAAAGCTGCTGCAGATCGTCCGCGCCATCCAGATCGAGCGGCGGCTCAGCAAGGAGCAAATCCTCGATCTCTATCTGACGCATGCGCCCTATGGCGGCAATCTGGAGGGTGTGCGTGCGGCAAGCCTTGCCTATTTCGGCAAGGAGCCGCGGCATTTGACCGTCGCACAGACGGCCTTGCTGGTCGCTCTGCCGCAATTACCGGAAAAGCGCCGGCCGGACCGCAATCTCGCAAGCGCCGAGGCAGCCCGCCGCCGCGTGCTCGATCGCGCTGCCGTTGCGGCTGCCGTCGGCGAGGGTGAAGCTGAGCGGGCAGCGCTCGTCCCGGTCCCCGCGAAGCGACGGCAATTGCCGGCCTATGCCGCGCATCTCGCGGAGGCCGCGCTACGCAAGCAACCCGGCGTCATCCGGCACCGAACGACGCTGCGCCGGGATATTCAGCAAGGCCTTGAAATCGTCGCCGATGAAGCATCGAAGCGGTTGGGACCGAAGGTCTCTGTCGCCATGGTGATGGCGGATGCACATACCGGCGACATCGTCGGTGAGGTCGGCTCGGCCAATTATTTCGATTCCAGCCGCTCCGGCTGGATCGACATGACTCGTGTCCTGCGCTCGCCCGGCTCGACGCTGAAACCCTTCATCTACGGCCTTGCCTTCGAAGAAGGATACGTCGCCCAGGAAACGATCATCGAGGACCGTCCTGCGGATTTCTACGGTTATCGCCCGCGCAATTTCGACATGACCTACCAGGGCGATGTCAGCGTGCGCGAGGCGTTGCAACTGTCGCTCAATGTGCCGGCCGTGCGTCTGCTCGACGCCGTCGGGCCGACGCGGCTGCTGGTGCGTTTCCGCCGCGCCGAGGTGAAGCCGGTATTGCCGCCCAACGAAGCGCCGGGCCTCGCCATCGGCCTCGGCGGCGTCGGCATCACGCTCAAGGATCTGGTGCAGCTCTATGCAGGCCTTGCCAACCGCGGCAAACCGATGCGGATCGGCGACGGCATTCAGGATCAACCCGGGCCGATCGAAAGCGAGCCGCTGATGGAGCCGGTCGCAGCCTGGAACATCACCGACATTCTCTCCGATATCATTGCACCGGCCGGCAGCAAGCAGCTCGGCATCGCCTATAAGACCGGCACCAGCTATGGCAACCGCGACGCGTGGTCCGTCGGCTACGATGGTGCGCATGTGCTCGGCGTCTGGGTCGGCCGGCCGGACAATGGCGCGGTGCCGGGCCTGGCGGGCTATGTCTCAGCCGCCCCCATCCTCTTCGAAGGCTTCGCCAAATCCGGCGTCGCCATCGCGCCGTTTCCGCCGGCGCCCATGGGCGCGGTGCGCATTTCCGCCACCGAACTGCCGATCAGCCAGCGGCGTTTTTCGGTGACGGCCGCCGGCTTGCTGTCAGCCTCGACCCGCGAGCCGGCGCCACAGATCGTCTATCCGCCAGAGGGGGCGCGCGTCGATCTTGGCGCGAGCAGCGGCGCCAACCCACCGATGCCGCTGGCATTGAAGCTGCAGGGCGGCCGCGCGCCGTTCCGCTGGCTCGCCAACGGCAAGCCGCTGCCCGATCTCTCTCGCCGCCGCACCAATCAATGGATTCCGGATGGCGCCGGCTATTCGACGCTGACCGTCATCGATGCCGCCGGCCGGGCCGCCAGCGTACGGATTTTCGTAGAATAAGACCGGTCAAATCCTCGCGATCACGCCGCCGTTTTTGCCAGTTGGGGCGTTTATGCTATATTAACAGGCACTCAAACGAGGAATAGCGAGATGTCAGAAGAGCAAGCAATCCGTGCGGTTGTTCACCTCTATGTCGATGGCATGGCATTCGCGAACGAGCCGGCATTGCGCAAGGCGCTCCATCCACGAGTAGCGATCATAGGCAATTATCAGGGTGCGGTGGAATGGATGACGCGCGACGAATTCATCAGCGCCATCGTTGAAGAAGGCAGCGCACCGCCCGACACTGTGCCGCTGATGGAGATCGAGCTGATCGATATCGAAGGTGATGCCGCAAGCGTCAAAGTCGTCGACGAATTCGCCGGCATGCGCTTTTCCGACTATCTGTCACTGCTGAAGATCGACGGACGGTGGACCATCGTCAACAAGGTCTACCATTTGCATCGGTAGGTCTTTCCCCTTCTCCCAGGCGGGGAGAAGGGAAACCTTGTCACCCCCGAAGCACGCCACCCGTCGTTTTCGTCACGTTGGCGACGATCTTCTGGGTCAGCGCCTCGAAATCCTCGTCGGTCAGCGTGCGCTCGGCCGGCTGGATCTGCACCTCGATGGCGATCGACTTCTTGCCGTCGCCGAGCGATGCGCCCTCGAAAATATCGAAGACATTGACGCCGGTGATCAGCTTGCGGTCGGCGCCCGTGGCGGCGCGGATGACGGCGCCGGCTTCCACAGTCTTGTCGACCACGAAGGCGTAGTCGCGCTTGACTGCCTGGAACGGCGAAAGCTCCAGCGCCGGCTTGGTGCGCGTCGTCTTCTTCTTTGGCTCCGGCATGGCGTCGATATAGACCTCGAAGCCGGCAAGCGCGCCGGTGACATCGAGCGCTTCCAGCGTCTTCGGATGGAATTCGCCGAAATAGCCGAGCACGACTTTCGGACCCATCTTGATGGTGCCGGAGCGGCCCGGATGATACCAGGCGGGGCCACCCTGCTCGATCTGGATATTGCCCATCGGCAGGCCGCAGGCTTCGATCACGGCCAGTGCGTCGGCCTTGGCGTCGAAGACATCGACCGGCTTGCCGCCGCCCTTGGCGGCGTTCGACCACATGCGGCCGGCGCCCGTCAACGTCGCAGTACCACGGCGGATGCCGCCGGCGACGCGGCGTTGGCCTTCGGGCCTGTCGTTTTCATAGGTGCCGGAGACTTCGAAGATCGCGACGTCGCCATAGCCCTTGTCGGCGTTGCGCTGCGCAGCCGACAGCAGGCCCGGCAGGAGCGAGGGACGCATGTCGGACATGTCGGCGGCGATCGGATTGGCAAGCTTCAGCGCATTGGAGCCGCCGCCGAAGAGCTTGGCCTGATCTTCGGAGATGAAGGACCAGGTGACGGCTTCCAGCATGCCGCGGGAGGCAAGCGCGCGCTTGGCGGTGCGCGTACGGATCTGCAGCGTTGTCAGGATCTTGCCGTTGACGGCGTTGTGGCTTGCGAGCGGCTGCGGCTTGATATTGTCGACACCATGGATGCGCATGATCTCTTCGACGAGATCGGCCTTGCCATCGACATCCGGCCGCCAAGAGGGAACTGCGACGGAGACCCGCTCGCCCGAGCCGGAGACCGAAAAGCCGAGCTTCGTCAGGATTGACCTGCCCTCTTCCACCGAGACGTCAAGGCCAGTCAGACGCTTGACCTCGGAGAAGGGGAAATCGACGATCTTGGCGTCGTAGCCCTTATAGCCTTCGACCTTGGCCTTGGCGGCGGTACCGCCGCAGCAGGCGAGCACCAGCTCGGTCGTGCGTTCCAGGCCGGGAGCCATATATTCCGGATCGACGCCGCGCTCGAAACGATAGCGGGCATCGGTGATGATGCCGAGGCTGCGGCCGGTCTTGGCGATGTTCATCGGGTCCCAAAGCGCCGATTCGATCAGCACGTCGACGGTGTTCTCATCGCAGCCGGAATGCTCGCCGCCCATGATGCCGCCGATCGACTCGACGCCATCATCATCGGAGATGACAACATTGTTGGGATTGAGCTTGTATTCGCGCTCATCCAGCGCCAGCAAGGTCTCGCCATCCCGGGCACGGCGCACGACCAGATTGCCCTTGACCTTGGCGGCGTCGAAGACGTGCATCGGCCGGCCCTGATCGAAGGTCATGTAGTTGGTGATGTCGACCAGCGCGCTGATCGGGCGCAGCCCGATCGCCAGCAGCCGCTGCTGCATCCATTTCGGGCTCGGGCCGTTCTTGACGCCGCGTACGAGGCGGAGCGCGAAGCCTGGGCAGAGGGCGGCATCATCGAGCTCGATCTTCAAGTCCACCGGCGTATCGCCGTCGACGGCGAAGGTCGGCGTCAGGCGCGGCTTCAGCGTGCCGAGGCCGGAAGCGGCGAGGTCGCGAGCGATGCCGTAGACGCCGGTGCAGTCGGGACGGTTCGGCGTCAGGTTGATCTCGATCATCGGATCGTCGAGGCCGGCATAGGCGGCAAAGCTGGTGCCGACGGGCGCATCTTCCGGCAGATCGATGATGCCGTCATGGCTGTCGGAGATTTCCAGCTCCTTTTCCGAGCACATCATGCCGTGACTTTCGACGCCACGGATATTGCCGACCGTCAGGATTACATCGATACCAGGAACATAGGTGCCGGCAGCCGCGAAGGCGCCAACGAGGCCGGCGCGGGCATTCGGCGCGCCGCAGACGACCTGGACCGGCTTGCCAGAGCCGTTGTCGACCATCAGCACCTTCAACCGGTCGGCCTGCGGATGCTTTTCGGCGGAAAGGACCTTGGCGATGACGAAGGGCTTGAATGCCGCCTTGTCGTCGACGTCTTCCACTTCCAACCCGATCATCGTCAGGCGGGCGCAGATCTCGTCGAGCGTGGCGTCCGTTTCCAGGTGCTCTTTCAGCCAGGAGAGTGTGAATTTCATGTGCTTTATCCCTTCCTTACACGCTCAAACCGCCGAACAGTGTCGGCATGTCGAGCGGGCGGAAGCCATAGTGGTTCATCCAGCGGACGTCGGCGTTGAAGAAGTCGCGCAGGTCGGGCATGCCGTATTTCAGCATGGCGATGCGGTCGAGGCCCATGCCCCAGGCAAAGCCCTGATATTCATCCGGATCGAGACCGCCATAGCGCAGCACGTTCGGGTGAACCATGCCGCAGCCGAGGATTTCCATCCAGTCGGTGCCTTCGCCGAACTTGACGATCGGGCCGGAGCGATCGCACTGGATATCGACCTCGAACGAGGGTTCCGTGAACGGGAAGAAGGAGGGGCGGAAGCGCATCGTCACATTGTCGACCTCGAAGAAGGTCTTGCAGAATTCTTCCAGCACCCAGCGGATATTGGCGACATTCGCCGTCTTGTCGATGACGAGGCCTTCCACCTGATGGAACATCGGCGAATGCGTGGCGTCGCTATCCTGGCGATAGGTCTTGCCGGGAATGATGATGCGGATCGGCGGCTTCCGCGTCTCCATGGTGCGCACCTGCACCGGCGAAGTGTGCGTGCGCAGCACCTTGCGCTCACCCTTCTCGTCCGGCTGGAAGAAGAAGGTATCGTGCATCTCGCGGGCCGGGTGCCCTTCGGGGAAGTTCAGCGCCGTGAAGTTATAATAATCGGTCTCGACGTCGGGACCTTCGGCGATCGAAAAGCCCATGTCGCCGAAGATGGCGGTGATCTCGTCGACGATCTGGCTGATCGGATGAATGCGGCCGCGTTCCGCAGGCGAAGAACGCACGGGCAGGCTGACGTCCAGCGTCTCCGCCTTCAGCTTGGCCTCGATCGCGGCATCGCGCAGCGCACCCTTTCGGGCGTTGATGGCGTCGGTCACCGAATTCTTCAGCGCATTGATCGCCGCGCCCCGCGTCTGCCGCTCTTCCGGCGACATCGAGCCCAGCGTCTTCAACAGTTCTGAAACCGAGCCCTTCTTGCCGAGAGCGGAGACCCTGACGGCTTCGATCGCCTGCTCGTCCGTGGCAGCGGCCACATCGGCCATGAGTTGGGTTTCAAGAGTATCGAGTTCCGTCATCTTGTCCTGCCTTGCGGAGGGCGGGCTCACCGCGCCGCTCATTCCGCAGAATAATTGGTGAACACATACATCGGATAGCTGGTGGCAACGATGAAGCGCTGCAGATCACTACCCATGTGCACGCGGCCAATCAACGGGCAAATGACAAAAACCCGCCAAGAAAACGGGTCATGTGCCGAAGTTCGGCCACAGCCGGCGGCGGCGCGCGCTTTGATCAGGCCAAATGGGCTCGATCATGCGTGCTGCAAACACAAAACCCGCGCCGGTTTTGCCAGCGCGGGTTTGCAATGAATACACGAAATACGTGCGAAGCGGTGTTAGTTCACAGCAGCTTCGAATTCGTTCTTCGTGCCGGCGTCCTTGAGATATTCCAGCGCCTTCTTGGAGGCGGCGACGAGCGCGCCGAAAGCTTCCGGCTCATGGATCGCCATGTCGGAGAGAACCTTGCGGTCGACTTCGATGCCAGCCTTGTTCAGACCGTCGATGAAGCGGCCGTAGGTCAGGCCGAATTCGCGGACGGCAGCGTTGATGCGCTGGATCCAGAGGGCGCGGAAGTTGCGCTTGTTGATCTTACGGTCGCGGTAAGCGTACTGCTTGGAGCGGTCGACGGCGGCCTTGGCGGTACGGATGGTGTTCTTGCGGCGGCCGTAGAAGCCCTTGGCTGCCTTCAGAACCTTCTTGTGCTTGGCGTGGGCGGTAACGCCTCTTTTTACGCGTGCCATTTCATGATCTCCTTAGTCTATAGCGTTACGAATAGTCTCAGAGACCGTTCGGCAAGTAGTTCTTGACAACCTTACGGCCATCCGGCTCTGCGAGAACCATGGTGCCGCGGGCGTCGCGAATGAACTTGTTGGTACGCTTGATCATGCCGTGGCGCTTGCCAGCAGCGGCTGCCTTGACCTTGCCGGACGCGGTGATCTTGAACCGCTTCTTGGCAGAGGACTTCGTCTTCATCTTGGGCATTTTGCTACTCCTTCGATGCTTCCTGGCGCGCTTTGTAAAAAGCCTCCCCACAGATCCGGCTGGGCCGGGGCTGCGACAAGGTGCCGGAGCGTTTGTTGTTGAACGGCGGATACGGTGACGAACCGCTCCGCCAGCATTCTGAACTGCCACGGCATGCCCTGCCGGTCAGTTCGGACGCGCGCTTATAACCGCAGTCGCCTGTAAGTGCAACGGGCACGGCGGGGATTCTTTTACGGATCGATGACAGGCATCAACCCGGAGCACAAAAGGAAAAAGCCGCCCAACAGGACGGCTCCGGCCTCTTACGTCTGCTCGCGCCTCACTTTGGCGCAAGCACCATCATCATCTGGCGACCTTCGAGCTTGGGCTCGGCTTCGACCTTGGCGATCTCGAGCGTATCTTCCTTGACCTGCTGGAGAAGCTTCATGCCGAGTTCCTGGTGGGCCATTTCACGGCCGCGGAACTTCAAGGTCACCTTCACCTTGTCGCCTTCTTCAAAGAAACGTTCGATCGCCTTCATCTTCACGTCGTAGTCATGCGTGTCGATGTTCGGGCGCATCTTGATTTCTTTGACTTCGACGACCTTCTGCTTCTTGCGCGCCTCGGCGGCCTTCTTCTGGTTGGCGTATTTCAGCTTGCCCAGATCGAGGATCTTGCACACAGGCGGTTCAGCGTTGGGGGAAATCTCCACCAGATCGAGACCGGCCTCCTCTGCCATTCTCAATGCCTGGTCGGTTGGGACGATGCCCATATTCTGGCCGTCAGCCGCGATGAGCTGAACTTTGGGAATGCGGATTTCCCTGTTGGAACGTGGCCCGTCCTTCACGGGCGCATCGGTTTTAAAGGGTCTGCGAATGGTCGTACTCTCCACGAATTGTTTCGGATTGCTGCAGCCTCTCGCTCCCGTCGGCGCAACTGACGGAAATGTCGTAAAAGCTGCGGTGAAGTCAATAGCATGATGCCAGGAAAAAATCACCTCCCGTGTGCCAATACTGTGCGGCGCAGCCGTAAGATGCGCAAAGGACACAGCAACATCACAAAATAGCGCATGCGCTTCTTCAGAAATCGGGAGGATTTTTGCACTCGCGCGGGTGCGAATCTGCTCTATAAAGCACAAAATTCCGGGAGTTTTTAATGTCCGAAGCACTAGCCGACCTTGAACCGACCTTTATTTCCGTGGGCAGCGCCGACGACCAACGGCAGATCGCCGTGCAACTGCGCGCGGCCAGGAAAGGCGCAAAGGGCGCGACCTTCGTGTGGCTCTCCGGCTATCGCTCCGATATGAGCGGCACCAAGGCGCTGGAGCTCGACGCGCTTGCCGAACGGCTGGGCCTCGGCTGCATCCGCTTCGATTATTCGGGCCATGGCCAATCCGGCGGCGTCTTCACCGACGGCACGATTTCGCGCTGGTTGGAAGAGGCGCTCGCCGTCATCGACTACGCCAAGCCGAAGCGGATCGTCCTTGTCGGTTCGTCCATGGGCGGCTGGATCGCGCTGCGGCTCATCCAGGAACTGCGCAAGCGCAAGAAGACACCGGCCATCCAGGGCCTTGTGCTGATTGCTCCCGCCCCGGACTTCACTATCGATCTCATCGAGCCGAACCTTTCCGATGTCGAGCGGAGATCGCTTGCCGAACGCGGCTATTTCGAGGAGCCTTCAGAATATAGTCCCGAGCCGAATATCTTCACCCGCGCGCTCATCGAGGACGGCCGCGCCAACCGCGTCTTGACCGGCATCATCGAAACGGGCTGCCCGGTTCATATCCTACAGGGCATGCAGGACGAGGATGTGCCCTTTGCCCATTCGTTAAGATTGGTCGAACATTTGCCGGCCGACGATGTCGTGTTAACACTTGTGCGTGACGGCGATCATCGGCTGTCCCGACCGCAGGATATCGAGCGCATGTTGACCGCAGCGGAGACGCTGGCGCTCCATAATCATCCGTAAAAACATATAGATAGCTTTGTGAAAAACCCGCGGACGGCCCGCCGCGGGGTAGAACCCGCATGCCTTCCGGTAATCATAAGAGGCATTGAATTGTGGCGACTAGCCTCTTGATTGTGCTGAAATTAACCATAAAGGCTGGTTCCGCTGTTAACACTTAAGTAACGATTGACTTGGCGCGCCCCCTTACATTAACAATTTGTTAACAAATGCAGGGACGATACAAGGAAAGTGGGCGTGCGTATTAAGGGCGTATTCGTTGCCTTCGCAGCTATAGTTGCGATGTCGTCGTCGGCCATGCCGGCCCCCCAGAACACCGCATCGATGACCATCGGCGGTGTAACATCCCAGCCCATCGGGCACTATGAGTTTTGCGAGCGTCATGCCGACGAATGCGGCCCGACGCGCAATACCGGTCCTGTCGATATGAACGCCGCCACCTGGACGCTGGTCAATCAGGTCAACCTGCGCGTCAACAAGACCATCACGCCTGCCACCGACATGGAAGTCTACGGCCAGGAAGAATATTGGGAATATCCGAAGACGGCCGGTGACTGCGAAGATTTCGCGCTTCTGAAGCGCAAGCTTCTCATGCAGAAGGGTATTTCCGCCGCCAACCTTCTGATGACGGTCGTACGCAAACCCGATGGCGAAGGCCATGCCGTGCTGACGCTGCGCACCGATCAGGGCGACTACATTCTCGACAATCTCGATGACGAGGTGAAGGTCTGGTACCAGACCCCCTATTCCTATCTGAAGCGCCAGGCGAGCTACAATGCCGGCCGCTGGGTCACCATCGAAAATGGCAACGACGTCCTCGTCGGAGCCGTCAAGTAATCACCATAAGAACAGAACTCATACAAAAGGCCGGCACATCTGCCGGCCTTTTGTTTTTCCAAAAATCCTTAGAACGGTCTGATCTTCGTCCTACAGAACAAGACAAGACATCGCCTATGCCGTGCCCGCCGGCCCTTCGCTTGGGCTCAGGGCGTTCGACGCGCGAAACGATTCACTGGATCGTTTCGTCGGCTTCGCCGATCGCGTCTCACCCATTTCCAATCAGTATGCCCGCTGCAAGCACCAGGGAGCCACCAACAACGACCTGGAAGGCGGCGCGGAGAAACGGTGTCTCCATATATTTGTTCTGAATAAAGGCGATCGCCCACAGCTCGAAGAAGACAACGATGGCCGCAGTAATCGTGGCGGTCCAAAAATTGGGAATAAGATAGGGAAGCGCATGGCCCAATCCGCCGAGTGCCGTCATGATGCCGCAGGCAAAACCGCGCTTGATCGGCGAGCCGCGGCCGGAAATCTTGCCGTCGTCATGGGCGGCTTCAGTGAAGCCCATGGATATGCCGGCGCCGACGGAAGCCGACAGGCCGACGAGGAAGGTCTGCCATGTCTGCTGCGTCGCGAAGGCGGCGGCGAAGATCGGCGCAAGCGTCGAGACCGAGCCGTCGATCAGGCCGGCAAGGCCCGGCTGCACATAGGTGAGCACGAACTTGCGGCGGGCATCCGCATCCTCTTCTTCCTTCACCGATTCCGGCGTGTGCTTGTCGCCAAGCATGCGGGCAATGTCTTCATGCCCTTGTTCCGCCAGCGCCAGATCGCCGAGGAGCTGGCGCGTCGAGGCGTCGGAAACCCGCTTGCCCGCCTCGACATAAAAATTATAGGCCTGCTGTTCCATGCCCTCGGCTTCTGCACGGATGGCTTCGAGCGACAGGTTCTTGCGTAGCCAGTCCGGCTTGCGTTCATAGAAACCGTTGACATGTTCGCGCCGGATCAGCGGGATACGCTCGCCGAAACGCTTGCGGTGCATGTCGATCAGCGTCTTGCGGTGGGTATCCTCGACTTCGGCCATGTCCTCGAACACCTTGGCGGAATCGGGATAGTTGTCTCTTAGAATATCGGCATAGGCGAGATAAATGCGGGCATCGTCCTCTTCCGAGGCGATGGCAATGGCGAGAATTTCCTGTTCGGACAAAGAGGCAAAGGAACGTTTTGGCGAGCGGAAAAACCCGAGCAACATAAAAATCTCCATCTTTAGAATTATTCTAAAACTAAAGTGGACGATCACTGGGGTCAAGGGCTAACAGACTATGCCGAGCCAACTACCCCATGACTTTGACAGATTGCCGCAACGGCGGCATGACATCTTGGTTGCGCCATGAAAATGCATAGATAGAGGGCCGACAAACGCCGTATTGCGCAAAATGCTGAGCGGCGGCAGGAGCATGACATGAACATTGACATACAGGGTCGCGCCGCTCACCTGGCCGGCATCCGCGAGAAGGCCGAAGCCGAGATGACGCGCATCGGCATCGATGCAGCCTTCATCGACCGGCTTGTCGATACTTTCTACGGACGCATTCAGGCGCATCCCCGGCTCGGTCCGGTTTTTGACGGTCGTCTTGCCGGTCGGTGGCCGGACCATATGGAGAAGATGAAACGCTTCTGGTCGTCGGTTGCGTTCAAAAACGGCGCCTATGGCGGCAAGCCGGTGCAGGCTCATCTCGGCGTCGAAGGCATCGCGCCGGACCTTTTTCCAGAATGGCTGGCGCTTTTTTCGGAAACGCTTGCGGATATCGCGCCCTCGGATGAAGCTAGGGCCTGGTTCATGGCGACAGCCGAGCGCATCGCCAAGAGCCTGACGCTCTCACTCTTCTATAATCCGGCATTGGACGATCCGGCGAGGAAGACTGTCTAAGCTCAGCCCTTCGTGGCGAAAATCGTTGCGCCGATGCTGGCGGCGACGACGAGGGCCGTGCCGAACATCTGCGACGGCGTCATCGGCTGCGACAGGATAATAAAGCCGGCAACGGCAGCAATGGCGGGTTCCAGGCTCATGAGGATGCCGAAGGACGAGGTCGGCATGCGCCGCAGCGCGACCATTTCCAGCACATAGGGGAGCAGCGGAACGAGCAGTGCCAGGCCGGCGATTTCGAGGAGGCCAGAGGCTGTCAGATGCGGGGCGGCGGAGGCAAAGCCGAAAGGTGTTGAAACGACCGCCGCGACCAGCAGTGACATGGAAAGCCCTTCGAGACCCTGGAAGGCGTTGCCGACCTTCTTCGTCAACAGGATATAGCAGGCCCAGCCCACGCCCGCGCCGCAGGCAAAAAGGATGCCCGGCAGATTGCCCACCCATTCCTCACCGTCATAGGCCAATAGCAGAACGCCGACGCCGGCGAAGACGGGCCAGAGAAGCTGACGGCTCAACCCGAAGCCGAGGGTCGCGACAAGCAGAGGTCCGAGGAAGTCTATCGCGACCGCAAGACCCAGCGGAATGTGCGCAATCGCCGAGAAGAAGGAAGCCGTCATCAACGCCGATACGGAACCAAGTGCCAGCACGCTGATCCATTGCGAGCGGCTGTAGCTCATGATCTTCGGACGGACGATGATCGCCAGTGCGGCAGACGCGAAGACGAGCCGCAGCCACGTCGCGCCGACGGGTCCATAGGTATTGATGATCGGAGACGACAATGCCGAGCCGAATTGGATGCTGCACATGGACAGGACGCACATCAGCACGCCGGCGGCAATGCCGCCGGAGGATGGCGCAACATCCGGATGCGGCATCAGCGCCGCGCCGCCATCCGTGCCACTTTCGATAAGCTGCTGGTCCATGACCTCTCCTCTTATGCGGGTTTTTTAGAGATCTGGCCCTGGACTGACAAATTCAAACTTTTCATCCTGCGATCACGCGCGTTGATCCAGGCCCGTCTCAGGCTTCGAGGCCCATGAGGACGTTGGCGACGTTCAGGCCGATCTCGGGCACGCCATAACCGCCCTCCATGCAGACGAGAACCGGCAGGCCGGCGCCGGCAACGCGCTCGCCCATGCGAATGAAATCCTGCGACGTCAGCTTGAAAAAGGAGATGGGATCGCGCTCGAACGTATCGACGCCGAGCGAGAGCACGATCGCCTCCGCGCCGAAATTCTTGATGCGGGCGAGAGCCTCGGCAAGTGCCGCCGACCATTCTTCCCAGGACGTGCCGCGCGGCATCGGATAATTGCGGTTCGCCCCCAACCCTTCGCCTTCGCCCTTCTCGTCGACATGACCCAAGAAATAGGGGAAGGCATGGATGGGATCACCATGCAGCGAAGCGGTGAAGACATCGCCGCGCCGATAGAAGATATCCTGCGTGCCGTTGCCATGATGGAAATCGACATCGAGCACGGCCACTTTCTTCGTGCCGTGGTCGCGCAGCCGCTGCGCGGCGACGGCGGCATTGTTGATGAAGCAATAACCCCCGAAGAGATCGTATCCGGCGTGGTGGCCGGGCGGGCGGCAGAGGGCGAAGGCATAGCGATTGCCGGCATGGAGCCAATCGGCACCCGTCAATGCGCAGCGCATCGATGCGAGCGCCGCTTCATAGGAGCCCTTGGTGATCGAGGTGTCGGCGGCGTTGGCATAATGGCCGATCATGCCGACAATGTTTTCCGGCACGCGCTGGCTGGTGCGCCGCACGGGAAAAGAATTGGCGATCGCCTCACCCTTGTAACCGGCCGCAACCCAGCGCTCCCAGACCACGCCCAGAAAATCGAGATAGGCCGGATCGTGAACCTTGCGCGCCGTCTCCAACCCATGCGCTTCCGGCGCGACGATGTCCGCAAAACCGGCCTCCTTCACGGCGGCCAATATCCATTCGGCACGGAACGGCGCTTCGAAAGGCGTCACAAGCTGCCCATCATGCAGTTCTGTCTTGGCGTCCCTCAGCTTGTGATCTTCCGAATAGATGACGCGCATGGCAGCCTCCTGACGCCGGCTAAATTCCCTGGGGAATGCAGAGGCTTACACGGATTGCAGGACGGAAAAAAGAGCCGCATGCGCTCTTGATCGCCGGCAGAAACAACGCCACCTTCCCCATGCCTTCCATTCCACTGGGAGATTCGCGCCGCATGAAAGTTCTGATGGTCGATGTCGACGGTGTGCTGGTGCATGGGCGACCCGGCGATGGCCTGCACTACTGCACCTATCTGGAACGCGATCTCGGTATCAAGCGTGAGGTGCTTCAGGAAGAATTCTTCAGGAAAGACCATTGGGGAGACGTCGTTACCGGCCGCGACAATCTGGAACCCCGGCTCACCCGCGTTCTGGAGAGGATCGCGCCGGGGCTGAGCGCCTCAACGCTGATCGACTACTGGTTCGAGAACGACTCCCGCCTCGACCAAGCCTTGCTTGGCGACCTCGCGGCGCTGCGGGCCAAGGGCATCCCGATGTACCTGGCGACCAACCAGGAGCATCGCCGCGCCGCCTATCTGATGGAAAAGCTTGACCTATCCTCCTATTTCGACGGCATCTTCTATTCCGCCATGCTCGGCTACCAGAAGCCCGCGCCTGAATTCTTCCGGCTGGCCACCGAGCGCGTCGGTATCGAAGCCCATGAGATCGCCTTCATCGACGATTATCCCGCCAACATAGAGGCCGCGCGGCAATTCGGCTGGAAGGCCATGCACTGGACGACGACTTCGACGCTGAATGACGCGCTTGCCGCATTTTCACAGTGACTATGCCAACCGAGTTCAGGCGGCGATCCGCTTATAGAACAGCGTCGTATCGCAAAGGCCGCCTTCCGGCCACATGGCGTAATCGGGGATGACCCCGACCCGCTGCCAGCCGAGACGGGGATAGATGGCTTCGGCTTCGCTGCCGGTTGCGGTATCAAGCACCAGCAGGGTCTTGCCGCGCTTGGCCGCTTCACGCTCAGCCGCCGCCATCAGCAGTCGCGCCAGCCCCTTGCCACGCGCAGAGCGATGCACCAGCAATTTCTTGAGATCGCCGCGATGCGGCTGGTTCGGCATCTGCGCCGCGCCTACCTGCACGGTACCCACAACTTTGCCCTCGATCTCGGCTACCAAGAGCAGCGTAGCGCCGCTCTCGACGCTGTCGGCGACGCCTTGCCAATAGGGCATGGCGTCGGCTGGCTTATACGGCTGCATGAAGCCGACCGAGGCGCCACCGTTGACGCAATCGGCGAGCACGTCGCAGAGGTCAGGAGCGACGGCGCGGGCTTCGGCGGCGGAAAGAAGACGAATATCGGGCATGAAAAAGGTCCTTGACGATTATGAGCGGCCGCGATCGAGGATGACGCAATAGCGCGCCGGACCCTCGCCGGGATTATGAAAGGCATGACCGTCGCCGACGCCCATGAAGAGGCAATCCCCGGGCATCAGGCGATGGGTGACATCACGATGGGTCACCTCCATCTCGCCTTCGAACAGCCAGACATGTTGTGTCATGGCAAGGCTCGCGGCATTCGGAGGAAAGCTAACGCGTGCGCCGGCGGGGAAGACGACTTCAACAACATCCACCTTCGATTCCGTTCCCGGTGGCGAGACGGCGCGTCTGATATAGCCGGTTTCCGGATCGCGCCAGACCGCTTGCTGGTCGCGGCGAGCCAATGGCGACACGTCCTTGGCGTCCTCGGCGAAGAAGGCTGAGAGCGACAGGCCGAGGGCTGCGCAGAGCCTTGACAACAAGGACGCCGTCGGGCTCGCCTCGGCCCGCTCGATGCGCGAAATCATCGCACGGCTGACGGCGGAGGCATTCGCCAGCTCGTCCAGCGTCAGACCGCGAGCGATGCGCAACTGCTTGATGCGCGCCCCGATCGCCAGTTCCAGATCGTCGTCTATCATCTGCCCCGCACTATTCGACTGAAATTCCAATATAAGAGAAATACACGATCAAATAATGGAATCAAGCGCGATAATGATCTTGATAAATGGAGCGCCCGAAAAGCCTGCCTTCATGCGAATATAGCCGCCAAAACCCCGCTTTTCCGCTTTGCGGCGCGGGGCGGCGCTGCTATATGGCGCGCATGAGCACCAATTCCACCACTCCGCTTTCGCATATCCGCAACTTCTCGATCGTGGCCCATATCGACCACGGCAAATCGACGCTGGCCGACCGCCTGATCCAGACGACGGGCGGCCTCGCCGAACGCGAGATGTCGGAGCAGGTGCTGGACAATATGGAGATCGAGCGCGAGCGCGGCATCACCATCAAGGCCCAGACCGTGCGCCTGCACTACAAGGCGAATAACGGCGAGACCTATATTCTCAACCTGATCGACACGCCCGGACACGTCGACTTCGCCTACGAAGTCTCCCGCTCGCTGTCGGCCTGCGAGGGCTCGCTGCTGGTGGTCGATGCCAGCCAAGGCGTCGAGGCGCAGACGCTCGCCAACGTCTATCAGGCGATCGACAACAACCACGAACTCGTCACCGTGCTCAACAAGATCGACCTGCCGGCGGCCGAACCGGACCGCATCAAGGAACAGATCGAGGAAGTGATCGGCATCGACGCCTCCGACGCCGTGCTGATCTCTGCCAAGACCGGCCTCGGCATTCCCGACGTTCTCGAAGCCATCGTTCATAAGCTGCCGGCGCCGAAGAGCGCGGGCGGCGAAAAGGCGCCGCTGAAGGCGCTGCTGGTCGATAGCTGGTACGACACCTATCTCGGCGTCATGGTTCTCGTGCGCATCATCGACGGCACGCTGACCAAGGGCCAGACCATCCGCATGATGGGCACGGACGCGAAATACCAGATCGAGCGCGTCGGCGTGCTGACGCCGAAGATGGTCGCCGTCGACAGCCTCGGCCCGGGCGAGATCGGCTTCATCACCGCTTCGATCAAGGAAGTAGCCGACACCCGCGTCGGCGATACTATCACTGAGGACAAGCGCCCGACCGCTGCGCCGCTGCCTGGCTTCAAGCCGGCGCAGCCTGTCGTGTTCTGCGGCCTCTTCCCCGTCGATGCCGCCGATTTCGAGGACCTGCGCTCGGCCATGGGCAAGCTGCGCCTCAACGACGCCAGCTTCTCCTTTGAAATGGAATCTTCTGCCGCTCTCGGCTTCGGCTTCCGCTGCGGCTTCCTCGGCCTGCTGCATCTGGAAATCATCCAGGAGCGCCTGGAGCGCGAATTCAATCTCGACCTGATCGCGACGGCCCCTTCGGTCGTCTATCAGCTCACCATGACCGACGGCACCGAGATCGAGCTGCACAATCCGGCCGACATGCCCGACGTCGTCAAGATTTCCGAATTCCGCGAGCCGTGGATCAAGGCAACGATCCTGACGCCGGACGATTATCTCGGCTCGATCCTGAAGCTCTGCCAGGACCGCCGCGGCATCCAGACCGAGCTGACCTATGTCGGCAACCGCGCCATGATCACCTACGACCTGCCGCTCAACGAAGTCGTTTTCGACTTCTACGATCGTCTGAAGTCGATCTCAAAGGGCTATGCCTCCTTCGACTACAGCCTGACCGATTATCGCGAGAGCGACCTCGTCAAGATGTCGATCCTCGTCAATGCCGAGCCGGTGGATGCGCTCTCCATGCTCGTACACCGCTCCGCCGCCGAAAAGCGCGGCCGCGTCATGTGCGAGAAGCTGAAGGACCTCATCCCGCAGCACATGTTCCAGATCCCGATCCAGGCCGCCATCGGCGGGCGCATCATCGCTCGCGAGACGGTGAAGGCCCTGCGCAAGGACGTGACCGCCAAGTGCTACGGCGGCGACGCCACCCGCAAGCGCAAGCTGCTCGACAAGCAGAAGGAAGGCAAAAAGCGCATGCGGCAGTTCGGCAAGGTCGAAATCCCGCAGGAAGCGTTTATTGCAGCGCTGAAGATGGGGGATGAATAAAGCTCTTCTGAATGGCGGATCACGCGCATATAGTTTGGGCATAATTTGAGGAACGCCTCATGGCCCAAACGACGCGCAAAGCCGCCATTTTGTCTCTGGACGAAAGACTGCTTTCAGATGCCCGTGAACTGAAAATCAATATCGCGCGTGCGGCCGAAGATGGCATAGCGCACGCCATCAAAGCCGAGCGTGAGCGCCTATGGCGTCTGGAAAACGCCGAGGCTATCGAACAAGCCAATGCTTACGTTGAAAAACATGGCGTGCCGTTCGGAAAATACAGGCAATTC
Organism: Rhizobium sp. NXC24; assembly: GCF_002944315.1. Classification (NCBI taxonomy): domain Bacteria; kingdom Pseudomonadati; phylum Pseudomonadota; class Alphaproteobacteria; order Hyphomicrobiales; family Rhizobiaceae; genus Rhizobium; species Rhizobium sp. NXC24. The sequence goes on along the minus strand of NZ_CP024311.1, from coordinate 308,614 downwards.
TGACGGCACGATTTCGCAGCTAGAATTTATGCCTGCTCCCCATACTCCTTGATGAGCCCCTCATACTCGTTCATCTCCGGCAGCGCCGCATAGCTGTGCTTTGCCGGTGTCGTCACCCAGGGCAATTTTTCTCTTGTCCAGGTCTCGACGAAGGGCGTGAACCAACTGGGGTCGTCGAGCATGGTCGGGCGCAGGTTGACGAACCAGTCGAACCCTTCCAGGCGCGTGAACATCCAAGTCATGCAGTAGGGGCAGAAATAGTGCTTCAGGTTTTCGTCGTGCATGCCGCCGATAACGGGTTCGCCTTGCGTGACTTCGAAACCTTCGCTCGGAATGGCGACGCTCAGCGAATAGGCGCTGGAGGACATGCGCTGACAGCCGGTGCAATGGCAGGCCATGGTCAATAGCGGTTTGGCGCTGATCTTCAGTCGCACCTCCCCGCAACGGCATCCACCTTTCCAGGGTAATTCTGGCTGGATCATGATCTCGCCTCCTCCGGTTTCTATGAAATCTAGTGGCCTTGACGCCGTTGTCAAAGCCATCGTCAACGTCGCTCGGCCATCATAATCTGACATTGCCTGCCGCTTGTTTTCACGACACCATGGCAGCGTTCGGAGATATCCCGATGTTGAAATCACGATCGATTGCCATCGCCTTCGCGCTCGCAGTCATCAACGAGGCAGCCGTCGCTCACGCCGATGATCAGAGCCGGCTTTACCGAGCGCAGGCAATCGTTACCGGCACTGGCGCCATCAATCGCGAACTCGGCTTCAAGGATTGCCTGGGTCGCGTGCTGGTCAGGGTCAGCGGCGATCAGCGTGTGACGACGGAGAATGCCTTTCAAGCGATGCTGCCGCGTGCCGGCTCCTTCGTCGCGACCTACAGCTATCGCGATCGCCTGGAAGGTATCCCGATCCATGACGAGCAAGGCACCCACGACCGGCCGCAGGACCTCACTTGCATCTACATGCCCGATACCATCGATCAATTGCTGTCCACGCTCGGGCACAAGCCGTGGCTGTCACCGCGCCCGAAACTCGCGATTTTCTTGGTCGTACGCGATGCGCAACGCACTTTCACGCTGACCCGCGACGGTGACGAAAGCCCTTACATGATCGACGCTTTCGAAGCGGCCGCCAGACCGTTTGCCATGGCAATCATTATGCCCAACAAGGCAATGCTGGTCAGCCGGGGCCTCACCACAACGGGTTTGACGGGGACGGCACAGCAGGAACTCGATGCCTTGGCCAAGACCATCGGCGGCGATATCGCCTTGGCGGGTTCGCTTGTCTGGAGCGACAAGGATCTCGGCTGGGTCGCCGATTGGTCGATGATGGAAAGTGGAAAAATCCATCACTGGCGAATCCGCGGCGTCAGCTTCGATGACGCATTTCGCAACGCTATAGGCGGGGCGGCACAGATCGCCTCCGGCAATGGAGAGCCGCAATAGATGGGCTAGCCGATTGAACCGCTCTAAGACGCCGCCTGCAGCTCCACCTCAGCACCAATCGTCCTCACCCACGCCCGGGCGATCGTCAGCCCGGCGATCTCAGCCGCCGGTGCATTCTTTGCGGCGATCTCGGCATAGCGCTCCAGCCAGCCGGGTTCGTTGCGCTCGATCGTCGCCTTGAACTCCGTCCGCCAGCCTTCGACAACGGCGGTATTGGCTTCGAAATGGAACTGCGTGCCGTAAGCGGCGCGGCCGATGCGGAAGGCTTGGTTGTTGGTCACCGCGTTGGTGGCGAGGCGAATGGCGCCTGTCGGCAGCGAAAACGTGTCGGAGTGCCATTGGAAGATGGTGAAATCATCGCCCAAAGCAGATAGCAGCGGATCGGCCTTGCCTTCCTCGGTGACGCCGACGGTTTTCCAGCCGAATTCATGGGCGGCACCGAGAAGATTTTCGGCCTCGTAGGCGCGGGCCAGAATCTGGCTGCCGAGGCAGATGCCGAGCACGGCCTTGTCGGCCTCCTCGAACCGACGCATGAGCCTTGCGAGCTCCGGCAGATAGGGGTGGGTGTCGTCGTCGCGGGCATTCTGCTCGCCGCCGAGCACCACCAGCGCATCATGCGCCGCTACATCGCTCGGAAGCCGCTCGCCATCCCACGCACGGAACCATTCGATCTCCGCTCCCGCTTCTTCCAGCGCGATGCCGAGGGCGCCGAGCGGCGTATCTTTCATGTTTTCGACGATGGCGACCCGCATTCCCATGACCCCCGAATACAATTCGGGCAAAATGAACATGGGAGGGCCGACGACGCAAGAGGCCAGCTTGCGGCCGATTAAAGTTGAGCCTAAATGTCAGCAAACAACAAGGAAACCGCCGATGACCGACAAGCCCCGGATCACCATTCTCTATTGTACGCAATGCAACTGGCTGCTGCGCGCCGGCTGGATGGCGCAGGAACTGCTGCAAACTTTCAGCGACAGCGTGGGCGAAGTGGCGCTGATCCCCGGCACGGGCGGCAACTTCGAAATCCGTATCGATGGCGAGCTGTTGTGGGAGCGCAAGCGCGACGGCGGCTTCCCCGGTCCGAAGGAGCTGAAGCAGCGGGTGCGCGATATCATCGATCCCGATCGCGATCTCGGCCATACCGACCGCGGATCGCTGGAGAGCTGACTACCCCATTCTCCGGCGCACCTCCGCGGCGCGCCGGCCGATATTCCGCCGACTGACATATCGAGAAGGCGCGGCCTGCGGCGCGTCTTCGCTCCGTCACTTATCTTTCCTGCCGAGGCTGATCGTGCTGGCAGCCTGCCTGACCTGAGAACCAGGCTGCTGCTTTACAGCGACGATCTTGCCCTTCTTGGGTTTCCGCGCTTCGCGGGTACTTCTCAATTGACCCTTTGCCATTTTGGGCTCCTTGCTTCGCCCGCGACCCTGTGGAAGCGGCGACATTATAGGGACTGCCCAAGTCGCGAGAAAAGCAAGCGATTTATTTTCGCTTCCTCATATAGACAAGGCGAATGGATGTGCTCTGTGCTGAAACCGGCGCCAGAGGCGCTCCCGCTCACTCAATAATAGGGGGAGCGGCAGGTCTGAAAGCCGTGGTGAAGGGTGGTGTAGAGATTGGTGCCGGGATTGTAGGTCCGATAATGTTCGGAGCACCATATCTGATGCCGCGTGCGATTGTTGACCGGCGCCGGGTAATTGGTTCTCGGCGGAACAGGATTGCGCGGCTGGATATAGATGCGGGGATTGTCAAAGCGCGACCTCCTATCGAGGCTCCGCGGCGTATAGGGAATGGGATAGCCAGGCGGGCGGTACCATTGCTGCGAGCCGAAACCGAAACAACCGCGAGCGTCGCAAACAGTGGGCCCAACCCTTGGGGGAGGCAGGCCGAGCTTCGGGCTGTTCGAGGCCGCATTGGCGAGATCCGGTGGCGACAACAAAACGAGGCTGACGGCGCAGCCGAACGCGATCTTGCCGAAAACAGTCATGGCAGACTCCTGTTGCTGGTCTTGGCGACCCAGCATCTTTTCCCGCGGCTCGCTCTATATTTGGGGCTTCCCTCAAGGCAAAACCAGGGGCGCGAAGGCGGCTATCGGCCGCGATCGATCGGTTGATCCTTTCCCCCGCTTGTTCCATAAGAGGCGCAACATTCCGAGGAGATTGCACGTGAGCAGCTTGAAATTTGGAACCAGCGGCCTTCGCGGCCTGTCCGTCGATCTCATGGGACGGGCATCTGCCCTCTACGCCACGGCCTATGCCCGCCACCTGTTGAAGAGCGGCCATGCGCAGCCCGGCGATCTCATCCTGGTCGGCCGCGATTTTCGCGAGTCCAGCCCGGCGATCTCGGCCACCTGCATCGGCGCGCTGAAACGCGCCGGCCTCACGCCAGTCGATTGCGGCACGGTGCCGACCCCGGCGCTGGCGCTTTACGGACTAGAGCTCAAGGCCGCCTCGCTCATGATCACCGGCTCGCATATTCCGGCCGACCGCAACGGCATCAAATTCTACCGCCCCGACGGCGAGATCGACAAGCAGGACGAGCTGGCAATCAGCACTGAGGCCGCTGACATCGGCGACGCCGACCTCGATGAGACGCCCGGCACTTGCGACGACCGGAAGGCGGAAGCCGAGGCGCTGTTCTTCGAGCGCAATGTCGCCCTGCTGCCCGCCGACAGCCTCGCCGGCCTCACCATCGGCGTCTATCAGCACAGCACCGTGGCGCGCGATCTGCTCGGCCTGGTGCTGGCCCATTACGGCGCGCGCGTCGTGCCGCTCGGCCGCTCCGAAAGTTTCATCCCGGTCGATACCGAAGCGGTCTCGGCCGAAACCATCCGCCTGTTGAAGGGCTGGGCGCCGGAGCATGGGCTGGATGCGATCGTCTCCGCCGATGGCGATGGCGACCGGCCGCTTGTCTCCGATGAAACCGGCGAGCCGCTGCGCGGCGACCTGCTCGGCCTGATTGCCGCGAATTTCCTCGGCGCGGAAGTCGTAGTGACGCCGGTCACCTCCAATTCCGGCATCGAGGCCGCCGGCTCCTACGCCGTTACCCGCACCCGCGTCGGCTCGCCCTATGTCATCGCCGGCATGGATGAGGCCTTAGCGGCCGGCAAGGCCAATGTCATGGGCTTCGAGGCCAATGGCGGCACGCTGACGGCAAGCCGCTTCATCATCGAGGGACAGCCGATCCGCGCCCTGCCGACGCGCGACAGCTTCCTGCCGATCCTGGCGACGCTCTACGCCGCCGCGCGGGCAGAGCAATCGCTGTCGGCCGTTGCCGCCAACTACCGCCTGCCGTTTGCCGCCGCCGACCGGCTGGAGAATTTTCCGGTCGAAACCAGCGGGGCGCTGATGGCCTATCTGCGCGCCTCCGACGCCAATCTCGCCGCCTTCCTGGCGCCGGTCGCCGGCGTCGCGTCAAAGAGCGATATAGACGGGCTGCGGGTGACGCTGGCCGACGGCCGAATCATCCATTTCCGCCCCTCCGGCAATGCGCCGGAGATGCGCTGCTATGTCGAAGCGGCAGATGAAAACGAGGCAAAGGCCTTGCTGGAACAGGGACTTGGCCTCATCCGCGCCTGGGCGGCGGCCCGGGGTTAACCCGGGCTTCAACCGCTTTTTTCAAGATTGCCACGAAAACTTCAAAAACCCTGTTGACACCGGACAGCCACCCCCTTACATGCGTGTCCGTCGCCCAGATGGCGGAATTGGTAGACGCGCAGGTTTCAGGTACCTGTGCCGCGAGGCGTGGAGGTTCGAGTCCTCTTCTGGGCACCATTTCCTTTTGATCACTGCCAAGATCAAAGAGTTAGATTTCGTGAAAGTTTGCGCGTTTTGTGCCTTGTGACAAAGGCCTGCGGCAATGCGCTTGGGGCTTGGGCCGCGCGGTGGCTTCGAAGGTTCTTCCGACGCCCATCTCTCCATGTGGGTAATCTCGCCACGGCTGCTCCGTGAATACCTGTGAGAAATCTGGCTCTAAACTTTATTGAAGCACCAAGTCGGGTTCTACTGCATCAGGTTGATCAAATGAGTGTTTATGAAGTCAGCGCACTTCTGCCCGTGTTCGATCTGAATGTATCGTGCCATGAACTCGTCCATTCTCGCGCTGTATAGCTTTGTGATCTTTTCCTTGAGAGCCCCTTCCACCTGAGTCGGCACGCCGTATCCGGTGGAGTAGACCTTGGTATAGTAGGATTTGCCTTCGGGGATGTTAGCCTCAAGTAACCGCATGTTTTGATTGGCGAAAGCAAAACCCAAGAATACAATAGCTCTCGCTTGGGCGATGGCAGTCTTAATCGCATCCACTTGTTGTGAATCACGAATCGACTCAGACCACGTGACGAGCGACTCGCTTACTCTCCAAAGATCCAATCGATCGAGATCGGGGCCGTAGGGTATGTAGTCCCGGTCCAACAAGCCCTGAGGGAGCCTTCCCAACGTCCCATACGGATGTATGATCCGCATGTTACTAACAATCTTGTACGCCTGCTCGCGGGAAACTTTATAAAAACTCCGTTCAATGGCCGCGATAAGATAAAATTCAATGCATCTGTCGTAGTTGAAACAGATAATGGTAATATTGCTACCAATGTTGTCGACGTCGGTTGTGCGAACGCCGTCGAATAGCGCCCGAGCGAAAGTCGCAATCCACGCGTTATCTAGAGCTTCCCAGTTTAGATCCTGCCTGTTCCTATCTCGGTTAACCGCGAGCTTCGAAGCACCTTCCGCTTTTGCAATAGCATAGGCAATCTGAAGCTTTCCCACTTCGGCAATATGTGGCACGTGATTGTTTCGGTCGATGAATGAGTCAATCGAGCCGGCGGAGTCAATCGCCCGGTAAATCTCTGCGCATGCCTCAAAACGGGCATTGATTTCATCGTTGCGGTTCTCATACCGCCTGACGATTGCATCGTGGATTTCTTTGACACCCTCCTTAAGCCCGTAGTCAAAACGGAACTTTGAGTTTTGCTTGATGGTGTTCATCAATTTCCAGCCGACCGGCAAATTAAATTCGTCGCTAGCACCAGCACCAATCACAAAAACAGTATTGTCTTTGAACATAAGTAGAGGGCCTGAAAGTTCGTTGGGTTCCAAGAAATGCACATTTGATCTATATGCGCGATTCGAAGATTGGACCCGTTATGCTCCATTTGCAAAGGGTACTGTGGGCCGCTCTACTATCTAACATTACTCAATAACCATTGTTGCTGAGAATGAGGGCTAATATCCATAATTCTGGATACCAATCTGATTTGATCGCCGCCAAAATCAAACCGCAGATCTTCCCGGAAGCAGAGGTCCCGAGATCTCCTTCTCTGCAGCTTTTCAGATCGAACCCGACATTGAATAGAGTCGGCTTACATCGCTCACTTGCGATTATGCCCCTTCCCCGTCGTCGAGACACAGCGCTGAACCTTGCAGCTCGGATTGTCCGAGGTTGGCACTGAGGCGCTCGACATGGCACCACGGTTAATGCAGGCCGCCGAGTTTGAGACGTAGCGATCGTACATCATCAGATTGTTGACGCTGTGCGAGGGGTATCGCAGGACGATTTCGCCCTCTCGGGCAATCTTGTCGTGAAGAGCCGAACAGGTCATGCGATGGGAGTCATAGCGGGACATTGCCATTGCGCTTGAGGCGGATAGCGCCAATGCCACGAGCAAAATGATCTTCTTCATGGGGTTTCCTCTTCTAGGTGACAGACGTCGCTATCGAAAGGAACCACATTATCCTGCATCTATTCTATCAGTTTCGTGACATAGCCATGCGCTGCCGGCAATGCAGGCAATCACGGCTGCGGCAATCACGACCCTGGACATCTGCCTATAGGGCCGGACTGAGCCGCACGATCGCGGCGAAGCGCTCCCAATTCTTGCCCGCCTTCGGCGTCCAGGCGGCTTCGGCGATGGCCGGCAGCCGGGGGAAGACGAGGCGGTTGAAATAGGCGCGGGAGAGGAAATTTTCGAGCCAGATGCAGGCCTGCACGCCCTTTATCCGGTCCTTCAATTCCTCGGGGAACTCGCCTTCCGCCTCATAGGCGTAGGTATGCGCTGGGGGTACGGTGCCGGCCCAACTCGCGCCCGGCTCCTGCCAGGCTTCCGCCTGCACCATGTCGAGGTAATAGGCCTGGCCGGGGGTCATCACCACATCATAGCCTTCGCGCGCAAGCTCGATGCCGACCTCCGGTTTCTCCCAGGCCATCAGCAGCGTGCCTTCCGTGCCGACGCCGCCGCCATGGGCGACTTCGTTCCAGCCGGCTAGCTTGCGGCCGCGCGCCGTCAGCATCGTCTTCACCCGCTTCAGGAAATAGGATTGCAGCGCGAACGTGCCGGATATGCCTTCCTGCTCCATCAGTTTGCGGGCGAGCGGCGAGGCGAGCCAGGAACCGTTGGCCACTTCGTCGCCGCCGATGTGGATATATTCGGAGGGAAACAGCTCGACCATTTCATCGAACACTTTCCCGAGGAACTCATAGGTCGGCTCCACGGCCGGGTTGAGGGCATTGTTGGGATAGCCCTGGACGGAATGATAGCTCTCCGGCGCTTCCTGCCCGTCGGCCAGATCCGGCAGGGCGACGAGGGCGGCTGTGCTGTGGCCGGGAATATCGATTTCCGGCACGACCTCGACGCCGAGCGCCAGAGCATGAGCGACGATCTCCCTGACATCTCCCTGCGAATAGGAGCCGTCCACCGGCTCAGCGCCGTTTCCAAGCTGCGGCAGCAGAGGTTCGTCCGGGCCGCGCAGCACGCCAGTCGAGGTTAGCTGCGGATAGGCCTTGATCTCCAGCCGCCAGGCCTCGTCGTCGGTCAAATGCCAATGGAAGATATTGAGCTTCAGCCAGGCGAGGATATCGATCAGCCGCTTCACATTCTCCTTCGGGTGGAATTGCCGGGAGACATCGAGATGGCAGCCGCGCCAGCCGTAACGCGGCTGGTCGGAGATCGTGCCGGCGGCCGGAAAGCGGAATTTGCCGGGTTCGCGCCGCGCGCCGTCCAGAAGCTGCGCCAAGGTCGTCAAACCATAGAGACGCCCGGCCTCAGTGCCATAGGCAAGCGTGATCTCTTCGGCCGAGAAAGTGAGCTGATAAGCTTCCTTGGCGAGAGCCGGCCGCTCGACGAAGCGCAAGGGCCTGCCCTGCGGCGCGGCTATGAGGCTGAATGGCGCGTGATTGGCCGGAAACAGGCGCTGGAAGAGCGCCAGCGACGTCGCAACTGCCTTCAGGCTGGCAGCATCGGTTCCCTTGACGGGATAGAGCACGACCGGAAAGCTTTCGCCCGGCTTGGCATCGATCGCCGCTGGCCAAGGCTGGATGGCGAAGGGAAGATCGAGCTTGCCTTCCGGCAGCAGCACCGGCGGCGGCTCGCTGACGCGACCTTCAAGCAGGAGATCGGTGACGGACACCGGCACATGGCTGCCGTCGGACAGTGTCAGATAGGCGGATTTGGCGCCATCGGTGCAATGTTTCGCTGTCCGGTTCAGGCCGCTGACGCTGAAGGTCCAGCTTTCGCCCGATGCCAGGGAGAGGCCGGCAGGCGGGGCGAATTCATGGAAATTGGCGTTGCGGCGCAGGAAGACGGCATTGTCGCAAGCCTTGGGATCGATGACGCGCGTCAGCGAGGTATAGACGAGGCGGAAACCGGTGAGCGGCGCATCCGAGAGATTGATCAGCGTAAAGGTCAGGCGGCCGTTCGGTCCGCCATCGGGGGACCAGGTGTTTTCGAGATGATAGGAAGCCGGCTGCATATCTATTCTCTCCTTAACGACAAGCGTTCAATAATGATCGGACTGTGAAAATGTATGCGCCAGCTCGGCCTGCCCCGCCGTCAGGCCGCAATCGACCGGCAGGCAGACGCCGGTGATGGCGCTGGCAAGCGGGCCGGCGAGAAAGGCAACGGCATTGGCGACATCGGCCGGATCGACGACGCGCTGCAGCGGATACCAGCGGCGGGCCTCTTCGAAGACATTGGGATTGGCGGCCGCACGCGCCTCCCAGGCCTGCGTGCGCACCGTGCCCGGCGCGACCGCATTGGCGCGGATGCCGAACTTGCCGTATTCGACCGCGACCAGCCGAGTGAAATGCAACAAACCAGCCTTGGCGGCGCTATAGGCGGGATGGCCGAAGACGGCCATGCCGTTGACCGAGGCGATGTTGACCAGCGATCCCTTTGACGCCTTCAGCATATCCTCGACGGCGCGGAAACAGAGGAAGGCGGCTTCGAGATTAAGGGCATTGTCGGCGCGCCAGATATCCGGCGTCGTATCATGCAGGCTGACGGCGCGGGCCGCTCCCGCATTGTTGACCAGGGTCTTGACCATACCCAGTCCCGCGGCGGCCTTTGCCATTTCGGCAAGGTCGGCCTCGCTGGTGACATCGGTTTTCAGGGCGATGAAGCGTTCCGCCGGTCCCAGCTCTTCCGCAGCCTTTCGAACGGCAGCGGCATCGATATCGACCAGCAGGACGATATCGTGATCATCCGCGAGACGCCGGGCAATGGCGCGGCCGATATCGCCGGCAGCTCCGGTAACGATGGCGACGGATCGGGTCATGCATCTCTCCCCTGCTGCGTTTCTGTTCTTTCGCAATTCCGGACGGAAAGCGGCTCACGCACTTTTCCTAAAGCTCGTCGCGATCTTTCAGATTCGCTCCCACGCTTTAGCTCCTTGTTTTTGCATGTCGTTTTCGCAAAACCGCCGCACACTTTTGCGCGACATGCATTAGAATCGCTTTAGTCCCCGAGAAGCTGGCGGTCGTCGCCGTCGCGATGAGTGACGAGCTGTTGCTTGATGCGACGCAGCGTTACCGTCGCTTGCGGCTGGATGCGGTAAGCGACAAGGCTGGCGAGGATATCCACGACCGCGAGATAGGCGATGCGCGTCGATGTCGGGCGATAGATATTGTTGCCCTCGGGCAAATCGACCGGCACGGTGATGTCAGCGGCAAGCGCCACCGGACTGTGGCTCTGCGTCAACGCAATCGTCGGCACCTTGGCTTCGCGGGCGAGCATAAAGGCCCGCACCAGCTCGGCATTGCGGCCCGACAGCGACGAACCGATCAGCACGTCCGTCGGCTTGGCGGCGGCGGCCATCATCAACTGCATGCTGTGATCGGAACTGGCGGTGACGCGCAGGCCGAGGCGGAACAGCCTGTTCTGCAGCTCGCTGGCGATCATCGAGGAATTGCCGCCGGAGCCGAAGGCGTAGATCATCTCGGCGCCGGCAAGCCTGTTGGAGGCCTGCTCGATGGCGGGGATATCCAGCCCGCGATGCAGCAGGAACAGCGCATTCTGCGCCTTGGTGATGATGTCCTGCGCGACATCCGCCGGCGCGATGCTCTTCGGCTCCGGCTTGATGTAGCGCATGCCGACATAGGCGGTGCGGGCAAGCTGCACCTTGAAATCGGAAAAGCTCTCGCAGCCGAGCCGACGGCAGAAGCGCGTCACGGTCGGCGGCGAAACATCCGCCTTGCCGGCAAGCTCGATAATGGAGGCGTTGACCGCAAATTCGAAATCGTTGAGGACGATGTCGGCAATGCGGTTTTCCGACTGCGACAACCGCCCTCTTTCCTCCTGCATGGTCGTGAAAATATCCACAGACGTCCCCCATTTTAATGCACAATCCTATCCAAAAGCCGCTATGCGCCCTTCCAAGATCATGCAGCCCCTGACAGTCTTCCTACCTCACGCTTCCGGCGCCTTGTAGGCGATGCAGTCGATCTCCACCTTGCAATCCACCATCATCGACGACTGCACGCAGGCGCGCGCCGGCGGATGCGCGCCGAAGTAGTCCTGGTAGATCTTGTTGAAGCTCCAGAAATCACGGGGATCATCGAGCCACACGCCGACGCGGACGACATGCTCGAGGTCATAGCCGGCTTCATGGAGAATGGCGATGAGGTTGCCGATCGCCTTATGGGTCTGGGCGACGATGCCGCCATCGATGATCTCACCATCTTCCATGGCGACCTGGCCGGAGACATGGAGCCAGCCATTGGCTTCGACAGCGCGCGCGAAAGGCAGCGGCTTGCCGCCCGCACCCGTCTGGACAGCGCCATAACGCTTGATGGTCATTTTCAATCCTGCAAATTATTTTCGTGACACGTTGACAAATGACCATAGAAAGCAGAATTTGACCAGTGAAAATCGCAATTTATGAAAAGAATTTCAATATTGGCGGGTACAATGCGCGATCCCTTTAAAAATCCCTTCCCTGCCGACGACGCTGCCCGGCACGCAATCTGGGAGATGCTGGTGCCGCGCGATATCGACGCCTTTCTCGCAGCCGACTGGTCGCAGGTGGCGGACGATTTCGTCGAAGACGGCTTCATCGGCATCGACGGCCGCCGCGAAGTCAGTCCCGACAAATGGCGCCTCACCTTCCCGACGCTTGCGGCCTACCGCGACGAATGGTTGCGGCAAGCGCGCGATTTTGCCGGCCAATCCTTTGCGGAAGACCCGCGCACCGCCATCTTTACGACGACTACGCTGGAAGACATCGAGATCGAAGGCGATATGGCGCTGGTGCGCAAGAAATTCGATGGCAGCCTGAAGAAAGCCGATGGCGACGTCGATGTGCTGAAATGGCAGACGCTTTATTATTGCCGTCTGCATAATGGCCGCTGGAAGATTTCCGGCTTTACCGGTTACCTGCCGAATCCAATGGAATAGAGGCGACGGCGTTGCGCATTTTCACCGCGGTGCTCGCGACCGAGACGAACACTTTTTCTCCGATCTGCGTCGATCGGCGCGCCTTCGAGGCTTCCCTCTATGCGCCGCCGGGCGAGCATCCGGAGACGCCGACGCTTTGTTCGGCGCCGATCACAGTCGGCCGGCGAGTGGCCGCGGAAAGGGGCTGGGAGCTGATCGAGGGCACGGCCGCCTGGGCCGACCCGGCCGGCCTTGTGAATCGCACGGCCTACGAGGGCCTGCGTGACGAAATCCTCGACCAGCTTCGCGCCGCCATGCCGGTCAATGCCGTCGTGCTCGGCCTGCATGGCGCGATGGTTGCCGCCGGCTACGAGGATCCCGAGGGCGATTTCCTGTCGCGGGTCCGTCAGATCGTCGGGCCGGACATTCTCGTCTGCGCCGAACTTGATCCACACAGCCATCTGACGAAAAAGCGTCTCGCAGCGGCAAATTTCTTCGTCTACTTCAAGGAATTCCCGCATACGGACTTCGTCGATCGCGCCGAAGACCTCTGGCGCATCGCCGTCGATACGCTGGGGGGCCGCGTACAGCCGGTCATGTCGGCCTTCGATTGCCGTATGATCGACGTCTTTCCGACCTCGCGCGAGCCGATGCGCTCCTTCGTCGACAAGATCATGGCGCTCGAGAAAAGCGATGCTGATATTCTGTCCATCTCCGTGATTCACGGCTTTATGGCCGGCGACGTCCCGGAAATGGGTACGAAACTGCTGGTCGTCACAGATAATAAGCCGGATAAGGGCTCCGCCCTCGCCCGCGACCTCGGCTTGGAGCTCTTTTCCAAGCGCGGCACCTTCATGATGCCGCAGATCGACGAAAAGCAGGCCGTGACCGAGGCCATGGCTGCCAGTTCGGGGGCCGCACGCTCGGGTCCGGTCGTCATCGCCGATGTCTGGGACAATCCCGGCGGCGGCACGGCGGGCGATGCGACCGTCATCCTCGAAGAATTGCTGACCCGCGGCGCCTGTGACACGGCGATCGGCACGATCTGGGACCCGATGGCGGTGCAGATTTGCATGGCGGCCGGCGAAGGTGCGGAAATTCCGCTGCGCTTCGGAGCGAAATCTGCGCCCGGCACCGGCAATCCGATCGACGGCGTCGTCAAGGTCGTGCGTCTGGTCGCCAATGCCGAAATGCGCTTCGGCGAAAGCCTGGCGCCCTTCGGCGATGCGGCGCATATTGAATTCGAAGGCATCGACATCATCCTCAATTCGACGCGCGCCCAAAGCTTCGATCCGAGCCTTTTCTCGGTGATGGGCATCGATCCCACGCAGAAGAAGATCCTGGTGATCAAGTCGACCAACCACTTCTTCGCATCCTTCTCCAAGATCGCGTCGGAAATCCTTTACTGTTCGGCCGGAACGCCCTATCCGAACAATCCGGCGCGCACGCCCTATCGCCGCGCGCCCAAGGATATATGGCCGATGGTTGCCGACCCGCATGGGTTACAAGAGGGAGCTGCCTGATATGGCGCAGGATATCGTCTCGGACATCAGCCCCAGGCCAGGCGACCGCATTGACGATCTTTCGACGCCACGCCCGATCATCGACGAAGACCGCATGATGGCGAATATCGCCCGCGTGCAATCCTATATGGATGCGCATGGGCTGAACTTCCGGCCGCATATCAAGACGCACAAGATCCCCGCGCTGGCGAGCGCCCAGGTGGCGGCAGGCGCCAACGGGATCAACTGCCAGAAGATCACCGAGGCCGAGGTGTTCGCCCATGCCGGCTTCGAAGATATCCTCATCACCTTCAACATCCTCGGTCCGGAAAAGCGCGCTCGCCTCTCTGACCTCAACGATCGCATTTCCGGGCTGAAAGTCGTCGCCGACAGCACGGTTACGGTCGACGGCCTGTCAGCCCATTTCGCGACGCGCAAACCGCTCACCGTGCTGGTGGAGTGCGATACCGGCGGCGGGCGCTGCGGCGTGCAGTCGCCGGAAGAGGCCGCGGCATTGGCAAGGCATATTGCCGGCAGGCCGGGCCTGACCTTCGGCGGCCTGATGACATATCCGAAGCCAAATAGCGCTGCCGCCATACAGGCTTTTCTGGCCGAGGCCATCTCGCTCCTGAAGCGTGATGGCATCGCATGCCCCATCGTCAGCAGCGGCGGCTCGCCGAGCCTCTACGAGGCGCATCTGGTGACGGCGGCCACTGAGCACCGTGCGGGCACCTATATCTACAACGATCGGTCCATGGTGCGGGCGGGCCATTGCAGCGAGGACGATTGCGCCATGCATATCCTCGCGACCGTCGTCTCGCGCCCAACGCCAGACCGCGCCGTCATCGACGCCGGTTCCAAAGCGCTGACCTCCGATCTCCTCGGCTTTTCGGACTACGGCACCGTGGTCGGCTACCCCGAAGCGGTCATCACAAACCTTTCGGAAGAGCATGGGGTGATCGATCTTTCGAAATGCACCGGGCCTCAGCCGGCGATCGGCGAGAAGATCCGCATCATCCCCAACCACACCTGCGTCGTCTCCAACCTTTACGACCGCATGGTGTTTCACCGCGACGGCATCGTGACCCGCATCGAGGATGTCGCGGCGCGCGGGCTGGTCTGGTAGGGCGCCGCTGATTGTGCCAACCACCCGCTCTCGTGGTTCGAGGGCGCTGCGCGCCACCTCACCATGAGGGCTCACCTTCCGCGCCTCGCGGCTGCATATATCGTCTTTGCGTTGATGCGTGGTGACCGCTCGGCCTCATCCTGGGAGCACTGACACGGGAGCGCTTGCGGACTTGGCAGGGCCTCGAAGTGCGAGGCGGCCCCAAGGGCTTTCACGAAGAAGGTGTGCCCAACAGCTCCATATCGATATCCGTCAGCTCCACCTTGCGCTCGAAAGCCAGGCCGTTCTCATCGAAAAGATGGCAGTCGGCCAGGCGGATGCCCGTGACCAGCGGCACATCCGTGCGGATGGCGACGCTTCCCGGCAGCGTGGCGCAAAAATTCTCGCCGCTGTAACGCTCCAGCGCCGCATAGGCGACCGTCTGTGCCCCCAGCCGCTCGATCACTGTCGGCATGACTGTCAGGGATATATCGCCGCCGCCAAGCTGCACATGCTCCGGCCTGATGCCAAGCGTGAGCTCCTTACCGACGACGCCGTCTCGCGGGGCGACCGGCAGCAGCGCCGTCTGGCCTTTGTACTCCACCTCGACGCCTGCCTCGGTGACGCTCTTGCAGGTCACGGGCAGGAAATTCATCTTGGGGTTACCGATGAAACTCGCGACGAATTTATTTGCCGGCTTATGATAAAGCTCCAGCGGCTCGCCGGTCTGCGCGATCTCGCCGGCGTTCAGGACGACGATCCGGTCGGCCATGGTCATGGCTTCGACCTGGTCGTGGGTCACATAGATCATCGTTGCCTGCAACTGACGGTGCAGCTTGGCAAGTTCGATGCGCATATCGGCGCGCAGGGCCGCGTCGAGGTTCGACAGCGGCTCGTCGAACAGGAAGATTTTCGGCTCACGGACGATCGCCCGGCCGATGGCGACGCGCTGGCGCTGGCCGCCCGACAGCATGCCCGGCTTTTGCTGCAGGCGTTGATCGAGATGCAATATGCGGGCGGCGTGCTCTACCCTGGCCTTGAGCTTGTCTTCCGCCATCTTCTCGACGCGCAAGGGAAAGGCGATATTCTCGAACACCGTCATATGCGGATAAAGGGCGTAGGACTGAAAGACCATGGCGATGCCGCGCTTGACCGGAGGCAGGTCGTTGACGCGCGCGCCATCGATGACGATGTCGCCGCTCGTGACACCGTCGAGGCCGGCGATCATCCGAAGCAGGGTCGACTTGCCGCAACCGGAGGGGCCGACGAAAACGACGAACTCGCCATCCATAACGTCAAGCTCGACGCCTTTGATGACTTCGAAGTGGCCGTAGAATTTCCTGACCTGGTTAAGGTGAAGCTTTCCCAAACTCTGTCTCCGCGCGGCGCCGCCATCAGGCGGGCGGGGCTCAAAAGGCCGCGCGCGATGCGCGCGGCCCGGCGATTTGCAAGCCTATTTATATTGCTCGAGATCCCCGGCTGCCTTCTTCAAGGCATCCGCCGGCTGGGCCTTGCCGGTCACAACGGACTGGACCATCTCGATCATGACGTTCTGAAAGCCCTTATAGTCCTTGAACAGCGGTTCCGGACCACCATAGCCGATGCCGTCGATGAACGGCTTCCAGAAAGGATCCTTCTTTTCGAACTCATCGACCATGGGCGAAGGACGCAGAGGCGTCAGACCGGCGCCGCCTTGCAGTTCGTATTCGCCCTGCGGACCGGGAGAGGTGATGAACTTGGCGAATTCGATTGCCTTGTCCTCGACGCCGGTGCCCTTGAAGACCGCAAGGCTGTCGGTGATGAGCAGCGTGCCTTGGCCCTTGGCTGAAGGACCGAGCGGCAGCGGTGCGACGCCCCAGTTGATCTTCGTCTCCTTCAGGCGATAGGCAGCACCCGAGCCCGCCTGGATCATGCCGACTTTGCCGTCCAGGAAGATGGCGCGCACTTCGTTCTGTTCGTAAGCGGTCGGTCCTTCGACGGAATAAGGCGTGATATCCTTATAGGCTTGAAGGGCGGCCAGCACTTCCGGGCTGTCGAGGACGATCTTGTCGCCGTCGATCACCTTGCCGTTGTTGGTGTAAACCCAGTGCAGGAACTGGTGCATGGTGTTGTCGAACGTCTTGGCCGACAATCCATAGCCGGGGATACCGGTCTTCTCCTTGATCGCCTTGGCATCGGCAATTTCCTCGGCCCAGGTGGTCGGCGGCTTTTCCGGATCGAGACCCGCTTGCTTGAAGAGGTCCTTGTTCCAATAGAGCGCCTTGGTCGAGAAGGCGATCGGAACACCCCACTGCTGACCGTCGGAGGTGACGGTATCAACGATATTCGGATAGTAGCTCTTCTTCTCCTCGTCCGTCATCGGGATCGGAACGATCAGATCGTTCTCCGCGAACTGTTTGAGGGTGCGCGAGCCGACATAAGCCATGGCGACCGGGGTACCGGCTGCGGCGAGCGTCGTCGCCTTATCCTGGCACTGCTCCCAGCCGACGACTTCCGGCTTGACCGCCCAGCCGGGATTCTTGTCTTCCCACTGCTTGATATATTTCACATGGATCGGATCGATGCTGTCGCCGCAATAGATCCAGCTAATTTCCTTGTCGGCGGCTTGAGCATTCACGGCCCCAAGCGCAGTGGAGCCGAGCAAAGCAAGGGCCAACAGCCCTGTTTTGAAATGGAATGTCACGTTTAAGCTCCCCTTCTCTAGTGATTTTGGACGATTTATTGCTTCACCGCGCCGGCGGTCAGACCGCTGACGAGATAGCGCTGCAGGAAGAAGATCACGACCAGCGCCGGCGCGATGCCGACGAAGCTTGCAGCCATGAGTTCATTCCAGACAACCTCTTGCCGGCCGAAATAAGCGAACAGCCCAACCGGCAACGGCATGTATTCGGTCTTTGAATTGAATGTGAGCGCATAGATGAACTGCTGCGCATAGGCTTCGATGAAGGAGGAAATCGCCACCACGACGATGCCCGGCATCGCGATCGGCAGGATGACGCGGCGCAGCGTGTAGAGTTGGCTTGCGCCATCGACATAAGCGGCCTCGTCAAGCTCCCGGGGGATGCGCTTCATATAGGTGTGCAGCAGCCAGATCCCGGTTGGGATGATGAAGGCGACGCCCGGCACGATCATGGCGAAATAGGTGTTGAGCACGCCGAAGGAACGCATGAGCCGGAACAGCGGAATCAGCAGGACCGCACCGGAGAACATCTTGACGGCGAGAAAGGCGCCGAGCAGCAGTCCGGAGCCCCTGAACTCGAAACGCGCGAAGGCATAGGCAGCCGGCACCACCAGGATCAGCACGATGATGGTAATCGTGCCGGAAATCAGGAACGAGTTGAAGATGTACCAGCCGAAGCCCGGCACACTGGTCCACATGGTCCGATAGGCGGCGAACGAACCGTTTTCGGGAATGAAACGGTAGGGTGACGAGAAAAGCTGGCTGAGCGGCTTCAGCGAAACCAGAAACCCTTCGATGAAGGGCGCTAGTACAAAGGTAAGGAACAGCAGAATACCGGCATAGATGCCGATAAGTTCATACCATCTGTAGCGATTGATCATCGAAGGGTGGTTCATCGCTTGTCCCCCGTGGCAAAGCGGCTGGTCAGGCGGAAGTAAGCGAGGCAGAAGAGCGACAGGAAGATGCAGATCAGCACCGCACGGGCCGCCCCCTCACCATATTTGTAGGAGCCGATCGCCGTACGATAGGTATCGATGATCATCGTCGTCGTCTCGCCATTCGGACCGCCGCGGGTCAAGATCCAGATGATGTCGAAGGAGTTGAACGTCGAAATCAGCGACAGCATCGACATCGTGACCAGCGAGGGCACCAGGAGCGGCAGCGTGATGCGGCGAAAGCGGTAGGACCGCCCGGCACCATCCGTCCAGGCGGCCTCGTAGAGATCCTGCGGAATCGACTGCATGGCAGCCAGCATATAAAGCGTCACCATCGGCACGCCGATCCAGACGTCCGTTATAATCGTCGCCCAGAAGGCCGTGCTGCCAAAGGCCAAAAAGGCAACCGGGCCATCGACGAGACCAAAGCGCTGCAGCAGGCCGGAAATCATGCCGAACTGGCCATTATACATCCAGCCCCACATGAAGATGCCGATCGCCATCGGCACGATCCAGGGAGGCATGGTCAGTACCCGAAAAAGCGAGCGGCCTGGAACCGCCGAATTCAGCATCATCGCCCCGAAGGTGCCGATGATCATCTTGATCGACACGGAAAAGAACGTCCAGATGAAGGTGCGGACAATCACCGAGGCAAATGTTTCGTTGAAAATCTTCGCATAATTTTCGAAGCCGACCCAGTTTGTCAGCTTCTTCAGCGAGGCGTCGGTGAAGGACAGGATGACGGTGTCGACCAGCGGATAGGCGACGATGACGACGACGTAGAGAACGGCCGGAAGAAGCAGGAGCCAGGCGAAGATGACTGTGCTGCGTTGAACACCCATCTTGCGCCTCCCTCTATGCGGCCCGCGAGTGCAGCGCTTCGTCGAACTCGTCCCAGATCGGGCGGAGATCGACGACGGCTCTCTTCCTGCGAGCCTCGTCCATCGACAAGGCAAGAATGCCCGCTTCGAGCGCATTCAATGTCGAGACCGGCAGATGCTGCCCCGATCTGACATGCGAGATGATATCGGCCGCCATCTGCTCGTCAGCGCCGTAGTGCTGCGAAAGCACCGTGCGCGTCGCATAGGTCTTCTCGATCACCTTGTTGCCGGTGAGCATCTCGTGGACGTTGAAATAGCCGCGAATGAAATCGCCTTCCGCCATGCCGCGCGAGCCCATGATGGCGAAGCGACGGAACTGGTCCGGCACGTTCAGATTGGTGTGGAAGTTCATGCCGACGCCGTTGGCATATTCGACGATCGCCACCTGGTAATCGATGATGTCGCCATCGCTGTCGAAAACCTTGTCCGATCCCATCCAGCCGCTCGGCTTGCGATGGAAAAGCTCGAGATCGTTGATGCCCTCCCTTGCCGGGTCGTTTTCCGGAATGAAGCTCTTGCGCCCGCCAAAGCTTGCGACCCGCTCCGGTCGCGCGCCGACAACGCCATTATAGAGATCGAGGTCATGGCAGCATTTCTCCAGCATGAAGCTGCCGGAATAATGTTCGTAGCGGCGCCAGTCGCGCATGAAGAAGGCGCCGTGGTAGGGTTCGATATGCTCGGCCGCCTCGATGGAAACGATGCGACCGAGCTTTCCTTCGGCCTGCGCGACGAGCAGATCGCGATACATCGGCGAATAGCGCAGGACGAGGCCGACCATTAGCCGCTCATGGCCGAATTTTGCCATCAGGCGGGCAAGCTCGATACTGTCCCTAATGCTCGTGACGATCGGCTTTTCGCAGAAAATCTTGAGACCTGCCTCAAGCCCGAGGCGAATATGATCGAGATGCATGTGGTTCGGCGAACCAATCATCAGCAGGTCGAGCTTTTCACTGGCGATCAGCTCCTGCGGGGAGGCATAGGCCTTGCCGGCCGAAATGCCGTTTTCGGTCAGGCCCTGAAGGCCCGCCGGCTCGGGATCCACATAGCCCGCGATCTCGAAGCTGTCATCGATCGCTTTGAAAACATACCCCAGATATCCCAGACGGAATCCGAGTCCAATGATCCCCACTCGCATACTGGTAACGTTCCCGCTGCGTAATTTATTTTCGTCAGCTTGAGCGAAATTTTCCCATTCGTCAACGCGCTTCGGGAAAATACTCGAAATGATGAAATTCATTTTCAGATTGACGTTTAAGAACACGCTGCCGCTCTGGGGCGGGGCGCAGCGGATCGATCTCCTTGCCAGTTATTTTGGAGGAATGGCCGAGCCTATCTGTTGGGGCCGTTATATTGCCAATACTGATAGTTCGGTTTGCCGGTGCCTTCGGAGATGACGCCGTTTTGTTCGCAGATATAACCGAGACGCGGCATGTTGTGATAGAAGACGCCCTCGTGGAATCCGCGTATGCGCACCGTGGTCGTGCGGCACTCGAATTTTTCGTCGCAGCCATCTTCGGTTCCGTCACCCCCGGAAGGTTCTTATAGGGATAGATCGGGCGGACATAGGGCTTGGGGAGCAGCGGATTGTCGGCAAAGGCAGCCACGGGCACGAGGCCGGCGAGAAGTAACGCGGCAATGACGATTTTCGGTCTGGTCCACATGGATTTCAGGATCCTTCCGGCATGCAGGCGAATGACAATACGCCGTCTGTCTCAGATATAATGATGCCCATGCAGCGCCAACAGATGACGCATGAAAATGACCTCGGAAACCGGCATGTCTGCAACCGCACATTCGTTCACAGCAAATTACGTCAGCGAAAACGCTTTTACTTGAGCATACACTATAAGCGTGCAATCTGAATTTGCGAAAAGTGAGAAGCCTGTTATATATAAATGGGGCTGTCGCTTTAGTTTATCTTGGTCGGGATTTCTATTTTTGGGAGTAAAGGTGATTCTGGAGCGGACCAATCGGATCATCGCATGTGCGGAAGTACCCAGCGCCGATAATCCGGCCTCGCAAGTTCGCATTTACGTCATCAACCTCGACCGTTCGCCCGAACGCTGGGAAAGATTGCGCGGACAGGCCGCCCAATACGGGCTAAATGTCACTCGAATTCCCGCTATCGACGGTAAGACGATTCCGGAACGCGACCGCGTCGATTTCCAGCCGCGGCAATTCATCTATCACAACGGGCGTAAATTGCTGGCCGGCGAATATGGTTGCTACCGCAGCCATCTGCTTGCCCTGCAGCAATTTGTCGCAAGCGGCGAGAAGATGGCGATCATCATGGAGGATGATGTTGAGCTCAACCATAGATTGATACCCCGTGCGCTCGCCGCCATGGACAGCGTTTGCGGCGCACGCCTGGTGAAGCTCGTCAATCATCGTCTGGTCGGCTTCAAGCCGATATCCGAAACCGCCGAGTGCGACATTGTCGGCCGCTGCATGCACGGACCGCAGGGATCGGCGGCATGCTACATCGTCAACCGGCAGGCCGCGAAGAAGCTGCTGGTCGCGCTGAAGCCGATGCTTCTGCCTTACGATGTCGCGCTCGAGCGTGGCTGGTCGACAGGGGTCGAAACTTTCGCCACCCTTGAAAACGTCGCGGATTTCAGTCCATTCCGCGCCGAAACGACGATCGGCAAGCGCGTCCACTACCGCGCGGTGAAGCGGCATTTTCTATTGCGCGCAACAGCGCATTGGTTCCGCTTCTGCGACCAGATCCGCCGTTGGGCCTATACCGTGAAGGCCAAGCCTCAATCGATTGTCGGGGGCGGCGGCGAACGGTAAGGCGGCTCGGCTTTTGCCGGAATGCCTCAAAATTACAGCCCCGCGACGCTGCCGAAATCCGGCTGACCGATGGTCAGATCCATCTCGCGCTCGCGGAAAACGAGGTCCACCACTTCGCCACTCGGCGCGTAGCCGGAGACCAGCTTCTGCAGCAGGGTTCTTGCCTGCGGGATGTCGTTTTCATCCAGCGCTGCCTCAAGGGCCGCAAGCCTCTTTGACAGCTCCGACCAGTGCAGGAAATCTTCCTTGGCCCGCATGATGCGCGGATGGGTCGTCGCCTGCGGATTGTCGCCGATCAGCAGCTCTTCATAGAGTTTCTCGCCCGGCCTCAGGCCGGTGATCTCCAGCTCGATGTCGCCCTCCGGCTCATCCTGGTCCCTGACTGTCAGGCCGGACAATTCCACCATGCGGCGGGCAAGATCGGCAATGCGCACTGGTTCGCCCATGTCGAGCAGGAAGACGTCGCCGCCGCCGGACATGGCGCCGGCCTGGATGACGAGCTGCGATGCCTCGGGGATCGTCATGAAATAGCGGGTGATATCCGGATGCGTCAGCGTGATCGGACCGCCATCGCGGATCTGCTGGCGGAAGAGCGGCACGACCGAACCCGATGAACCCAGCACGTTGCCGAAACGGACCATGGCGAAATTCGTGCCCCCCACGCCGGGCTTGCGGTCCGCGTCCATGGCCTGCAGCACCATCTCCGCCAACCGCTTGCTGGCGCCCATGATGTTGGTCGGACGCACGGCCTTGTCGGTGCTGATCAGGACGAAATCCTCGACGCCGCAGTCGCGCGCCACTTCGGCTGTCGTCAGCGTTCCCAGCACGTTGTTGCGTATGCCTTCGACGGGATTGTATTCGACGAGCGGCACATGCTTGTAGGCGGCGGCGTGATAGACGGTTTTCGGCCGCCAAGCCTCCATGATCTGTCTGAGCCGTCGGCCATCGCGGATGGACGCCAGGAATGGAATGATGCGGATATCATCATAGCCAGCCGTCGCCGCCGATTTCTCCAGCTCGCCGTGAATGGCGTAGAGCCCGAATTCATTCTGCTCCACCAGCAGCAGGCAGGAGGGGCGGTTCTTCAGGATCTGACGGCAGAGTTCGCTGCCGATCGAGCCCCCGGCGCCGGTGACCATCACCACTTTGCTGCGGATATTTTTCTCGATCAGCGTGCGATCGGGCGCGATCACGTTGCGGCCGAGCAGGTCTTCGATATCAAGTTCGCGCAGGTCTGAGACCGCGACGCGCCCTTGGGCGAGAGCCGTCAGATCGGGCATGGTGCGCACGGTGACGCGCGCCTTGCGCATGCTTTCGAGAATTTCGTTGCGGCGCTGGCGCGTCGCGTTCGGCAGCGCCAGCAGCACGTCGCTGATCTCGCTCGAGACGCTCAAGGCAGACAGGTCGGCCGGATCATAAATGGGCAGGCCGCCCATGATGCTGCCATGCAGATGCTTGTCATCGTCGAGATAGCCCACGACATTCAGTTCGGCGCTGTTGGCGAGTGCACCGGCGAGCTGCCGCCCGGAAGAGCCGGCGCCGTAGATCAGCACCTTGGCCAGTTGATTGCGGTTCAACAGCCGCTGATAGGCGTTGCCGAGCCAGTAGCGCGTCCACATGCGCGACAAGCCGATGGCGATCAACAGCAGCAACGGCTGCAAGATGCCGACCGTGCGGGGTACGCCGGGCACGCTGATCGCGGTAAAAATGGTCATGAAGGCAAGCGCGTAGATCGCCACCGCCTTGACGACGGTCATGAAGGCCGACATGCCGGCATAGCGGAAGATGGCGCGATAGAGGCCAAGGACGATGAAGATCGGGATGGCAACGAGGAGCGAAACGATCGCCGGCAGCCACTCCACGCCTTCGAGAATGACCCAGTCATCCAAGCGGAGACAATAGGCGAACCAGACGGTCAGAACGCAGAGGCTGGCATCGACAATCAGCGCCAGGGCGCGTTTGGTCGAGCGTGGCAGCGCCAGGAACGGCAGGACGAGCTTATCCGCGGGTACCATGGGTCAATTTCCCCTGGCGCCGGTCAACGGAACAGCATACCGCTTCTCTCGCATAAATTGTCCCACCATGTATTGCACGGCACAGCAAGATTGTCTTTATGCCTTCATTAGCAAAATGCAATCACTCTCTGCATCAATTCACTTTTAGAACAGCGGACGCGCAATTGCATCCCCGATCTTGAAAGAGTCGCTTACAGCAGAGGTGGCGGCGAAGATCACTTCCCAAGATAGCCACGAACGACCGGATGCCGGAACAAGCCGGCGAGGATGGCAAAGGCTGCCCCGAGGCTCATGCCGAACAGCGCGCCGGCGATCAATCCGGCCACCATCATCACCTTTCGGCTCGGTCCATTCGCCGTCAGCGGCGGCTCGGCCTCGGAGATGACACGGATATTGTTCTGCGACAGGTCCTGCGCGTCGCTCGTCTGGCCGGAACGCTTCAGCAGCGCCTCGTAAACCTCGCGCGCAGCAGCCGCCTTGCGCTGCAACTCGTTCAGTCCGACCAGCTTGCCCGATGTATTGACCTGCGACGCCTTCTGCACCGCCAATTCCTTGGCGATATCCTGCTCGGCCTTCTGCGCCTGCTCGTAATCGGCGCGGGCCGACGTCGTCTGTCGCTGCAGCTCGCGGCGAATTTCCGCTGCGAGGCTGTCGAGCGAGGATTTGGCGGCAAGCAGGCGCGGATGGCGGGCACCGAGCTGGCTTTGCAGGCTGCCGACATTGGCGGCGAGCGCCGCATATTGCTGACGCAGACTGCTGAGCGATGTGGACGTTGCCGTCATGTTGGCCTGGGAGCCATTGGCAACGACGTCCTCGAAACTCAGTTTATTGGCAGCTTCGGCCCGTGCCTTCGCCTCGATCGTCTTTTGCTGTGCGGTCACCAGCATATCGTTCAGCGCAGTCAGGCGCTTGTCGGAGATCAGATTGCCTTCGACGGCGACCATATCATTATCGGCCCGGT
Organism: Rhizobium sp. NXC24; assembly: GCF_002944315.1. Taxonomy (NCBI): domain Bacteria; kingdom Pseudomonadati; phylum Pseudomonadota; class Alphaproteobacteria; order Hyphomicrobiales; family Rhizobiaceae; genus Rhizobium; species Rhizobium sp. NXC24. Next base: position 283,652 of record NZ_CP024311.1, on the reverse strand, counting down.
AGAGCTCGACGGCCTTTTCGGCGTCAAGCACCTGCTGGCGCAGATCTTCAAGCCGACCATCCAGCGCGGTGCTGCTGGTGTGATAGCTGTTCGCCGCCGCCTTGCTCTCTTCCTCCATGAAGGAGGTAACAAGCTGGTTGGCGATCTTGGCCGACTTTTGCGGATCGCGCGTCGTGACCTTCAGCGACACGACATAGGTACTGGCCTCGCGGGCGATCAGCACTGCCTTCGCCAGCGTTGCGGTCGCCACGTATTTTGCCGCGTCGCCGGTCGCGCCGCCGTTGAATTGAGAATCCTGATCGAGCTTCAGCGCATCGACGACCCGGCCCAGCACCCTGCCGGAGGAAAGGATCTGGGTCTGGCTGTCGATCATCGTCAGGATCAGTTCCGGCGCAGTGGGCGCGGCCTGCGGACCATCGGAGCCCCCCACTTGGCGAGGATCGAAATAGAGGCTGGTTTCGGCCGTGAATTTCTGCGGCAGCAGCGGGATGATGCTGGCGCCGAGCACGGCCCCGACGCCTGCAAGCGCAAGAACCAGCAGCTTTTTCGCCCAGATCGACCGCACAGCCGAGCGCAAGTCGAGAAGCGGCGTATCGGCCGCGGGCATCCGCGCAGGCGAAACCGTTTGCGGCGTGACAACAACCACCGGCTCGGTGACTGGGGGGGGAGCGACAACGACCGGCTCCGCGACCGGCGGCGGCGCGGCTTCCGCTTTGCGTTCGAATTCGCGACGTACGTCATCGCGGGCGGCGATTATCCGCTCCGCCGGATCGACCGGCTTTTCGGCGGCAACGGGTTGAACCTCATGAACAAAGTCTCTCGGCCGCAGCACAGGGCTGCGTGAACGCAAGCCTTCGCGCCGTCCTTCGTACGGCTCGGTGCTGCGCCAACCCGGAAGTTGGCTCGATCGCTTGCTTCGTTCCAATGAGCTCATGTCAGACTTTCACGGGGTCCGCGCGCAGTCTCTGCGCCGCAGATGCCTGGAGTTTAGAAATGTTTGGCTAACGGAACATTAAGGACATTCCCAGGAAGTCCCTTGGTGGAGGCAGGCAGAGAGCCCGCCAAGCCCATCTCTTCATCAATATTCAACCGGGAGGTTCATATGAAACGGGCTCACTGGCGACGAGGAAGAACAGGAGCTCGCAATGACCGGACTCGTGAGGAGACTGCTGCGCCAAGCGCTCGCCGCAGCGGTTCTGCTCGCTTCGGCCGCAGAGACCGATGCAAGCTTTGACCCATCGCAGCTCTGCTATCGGGGCATCAACCTTTCCGGGGCCGAATATGGCGACCGCACCGGCGTGGTCGGCACCAACTATACCTATCCGTCGGAAGAAACGGTGCGCTATTTCGCCAGCAAGGGCATGAATGTTGTCCGCCTGCCGTTCCGCTGGGAGCGGCTGCAGCCGGTGCTTGGCCAGCCGTTGGACGGCGAAGAACTGCAGCGGCTCAGGGATGCCGTCGATCTCATCCAAGAGCATGGCATGGCCGTCGTCCTGGATCCGCACAATTTCGGCTATTACGACAAGGATCAACTCACACAGGCGCCTGCGACCGATCTCGCCTTCGGCGATTTCTGGGCGCGTCTCGCCGTCGAGTTTGCCAATCAGAAGGGCGTGTTCTTCGGCCTGATGAACGAGCCGCACGATATCAAGGCTCCCGATTGGCTGGAAGCCGCCAATACCGCGATACAGGGCATTCGTACGGTCGGCGCCCGCAACCTCATCCTCGTGCCCGGCACGAACTGGAGCGGCGCGCTCACCTGGGCTACCGACAGGATCGGCGGCGGCGCGAACGATACTGTCATGCTTGGCGTCAAGGACCCTCTCGATTTCTATGCATTCGAGTTTCATCAGTATCTCGATGCCGATAGTTCCGGTACGCATCCTGTCTGTGACGGCAGCGACCAGGCCAGACAAGGGTTGACCGACGTCACCGCCTGGCTGCGCAAGAACGGCAAGCGCGGCTTTCTCGGCGAATTCGGCGTGGCGGGAAACCAGCCCTGTCTTGACGGGCTAAAGCAGATTTTCGATGTCATGGCCGACAACAACGATGTCTGGCTCGGATGGACGTATTGGGCGGCCGGCGACTGGTGGCCGTCGCAGGAGCCGCTGAACGTGCAGCCGCGTGGCGGCAAGGACCGGCCGCAGATGAAGGTGATCGCTGCTGCCGTCGGTAAGAAAACGGTGATTGCGCCGGCCTGCGCCAGCGTCAAGCCGGCGGGCTGATCGGCGGAGACGAACGGGCGGATAGCGCTTTGTCGCGAATCACGGCGCTGCTATGGTTGCCCCGGCCGATGGACGCGGCAGCCCTGGACATTTCATGAAAACCCTCACGGACAAGCAGCGCATCGATTACCCGATCCTGGCGATCACACTGTTTTCGGTCCTCTACAATTGCATTCTCGCCTATATCAACCACAACATCACGCCGCTTGCCGTCTCGCATGTCGTGCTCTGCGAAGGCATGATGATGCTTTCCAGCGTCGCGTTCATTTTGAAGAAGGGCATCTATGAGGAGGATCTGCCGATCTTCCTCTTTCTGACATTCACGCTGATCATCACGATCTACATCACCGTGCTGAACCATGTGCCTTTCATCGACCAGTTCCGCAACGTGCTGATCATCGTCTCCTTCGCCGGCATCGGCAGTTGGGCGAGCGAGCGGACAGTGAAAATGGCTTTCCGCATCGGCTGTTTCTTCGTGCTGCTGTTTCTGGTCTGCGAGATCGTCAGCACGCCCTTCTATGTCAGCCTGTTCCATCCCGGCGAATATTTCGAGAATACCCGCGGCATCAAGCAGGCAAGCTTCAATAGTACCGGCCTGTTCGCCAACGCACTCGGTTTCCAGGGCCGCTTCTCCTTCGGCCTCATCGACCACCGGTCGTCGTCGATCTTCCTGGAGCAGGTGTCGCTCGCCAATTTCTGCGGCGTGATCGTCATCTATCTGCTCTCCTTCTGGCCGAAGCTCGGCAGGATCGACAAGGCGCTATTCGTTTCGACGGTGCTGCTCATCCTGCTCACCAACGATACGCGCACCATGCTGATCTTCTCCTGCATCAGCATCATCGGCTACTTCGTCTTCCCGAAGATTCCGAAGGCTTTCGATCTCATCCTGATGCCGCTGATCATCCTGATCGGCTTCTTCGTGCATTTCATGAAGCCGGATGAAATGGGCGACAATTTCACCGGCCGTATCGGCGTTACGGTCAAGAAGATGCTGGATCTCGATTTCCAGGCGATCCTCGGCCTGGATATTGCGCGTATCGGGGAATTCGCCGACAGCGGTTATGTCTACCTCATCTACGGTTCGACGATTTTTGGCCTGATCATGTTCTGGCTGTTCGTCTGCCTTTTTCCCGCCGGTGCAACCCCGGCGCAAAGACGGTGCGGTCATTCACTCTCTCTTTTCATTTTTCTGAATATGATGATCGGCGGTACGGCGATCTTTTCCATCAAAATCGCTGGCCTGCTCTGGCTGCTGATCGGTTACATGCGCGTTTCTGAAAAGCCGCGCATTGCCCGGACACAGCCGGCAAATGTGGATGGCAGCAGAGTGCCGGGCTGACTTGCTTCATGTCGGCCGAGGCCGCATGAGGATCGGGATGCTTGTACAGTTGCAGTATCTGCGCGCCATTGCTGCGCTGATGGTCGTCTATTTTCATTCAGTGCTGCAGGTACCGAAGGTCAATTCCGGCTTCGACTGGCAATTCCATCTCTTCGGCGAGACTGGCGTCGACATTTTCTTCGTCCTCAGCGGTTTCGTCATGTGGCTGACCACGGCAGGACGTGAAGTGCGCCCGCTCGACTTCTATCGCCGCCGCATCCAGCGCATCGTGCCGCTTTATTGGCTGGCGACACTGTTTTCCGCCGCCGTCGCTCTCGTCGCGCCATCGATCCTGAAATCGACGGTGTTCGACGTTCCCCACCTCGTCGCTTCGCTTCTATTCCTGCCCTGGCACAATGCTGCCGATCCCAGCCTCATCGCACCCGTCGTCGTGCCCGGCTGGACGCTGAACTATGAAATGTTCTTCTATTTCGTCTTCGGCCTGTTGCTGCTGGTGCGCGAAAAATGGCGGCTCCATGCCCTCTTCGGCACGATGACGGCGATCATCCTCGCCTGCCACCTGTTTCCGGTAGAAACGACCGCCACCACGGTCTATGGCGACCCGATCATCTATGAATTCCTGGCGGGCGTCGTTCTCGCCAAGCTTTATCTCGAAAAAGTGCTGCTGCCGCAGACGGTCGCCTGGCCGGCGCTGGTGGTCGGATTCGCCTTCCTGCTGATCAACGAGACGCTCTGCGATGCCAACATGCGCTCCTATATGTGGGGCATTCCGGCCGTCATTATTCTCTACTCGGCCGTCTCGATCGATTTTTCCAAGCTTCCCGTCATCGGCTGGTTGAGCTATCTCGGCGACGCGTCCTACAGCATCTACATCACCCATGCCTTCACGCTGGCATTTCTGCGCGTCGTCTGCGGCGTGCTGAAGATCGATATCATGGCGCATGGTCCGATCTTCGTCAGTTGCTGCATCGTCGGCTCGGCGATTGGCGGCGCGATCGTCCACGAGCTGACGACACCCAGCCGCTGGAGCAAGTGGAAAAAGAAGCAGGCCGCCATCGCCTGAGCCGTTTCTCATCGATCTGCAGCGGCTTTCCCTCAGAACGACGGGGATACGCGGCTGAAAGGCGCAATGGGAACGGAATTTTCCGCCGCCTATCTTAAGCTCTGTTGCGAGGAATGGGCGGGGAGCTTTCCCGTGCCTTTCGATTGCTATAAGCGAGCGGCGAAACGACGAGCCGCCTTACGAGGGAAGAAACATGAAGAGCTATGTTCTACGGGTATCCTGCAAATCGACGCGCGGGATCGTTGCGGCGATAGCGAATTATCTGGCCGACCAGGGCTGCAATATCGTCGACTCCAGCCAGTTCGACGATCTCGATACCGGCAAGTTCTTCATGCGGGTCTCCTTCATCTCCGAGGAAGGCGTCAAGCAGGAGGCATTGGTCGAAGGTTTCAAGCCGGTCGCCGAGAAATTCGAGATGGATGCCGAGATCTATGATGCCCAGAAGCGCATGAAGGTGCTCTTGATGGTGTCGCGCTTCGGCCATTGCCTCAACGACCTGCTCTATCGCTGGAAGATCGGCGCGCTGCCGATCGACATCGTCGGCGTCGTCTCCAACCATTTCGACTACCAGAAGGTGGTCGTCAACCACGACATCCCCTTCCACCACATCAAGGTGACGAAGGACAACAAGCCGCAGGCCGAAGCGCAACTGCTGGACCTCGTCGAGCAGACCGGCACCGAACTCATCGTGCTGGCCCGCTACATGCAGGTGCTGTCGGACGCCATGTGCAAGAAGATGTCGGGCAAGATCATCAACATCCACCATTCCTTCCTGCCGAGCTTCAAGGGCGCCAACCCGTACAAGCAGGCCTATGAGCGCGGCGTGAAGCTGATCGGGGCGACGGCACATTACGTCACCGGCGATCTCGACGAAGGTCCGATCATCGAGCAGGACACGGCCCGCATCACGCATGCGCAGTCGGCGGAAGACTATGTCTCGATCGGCCGCGATGTCGAAAGCCAGGTACTGGCGCGGGCCATCCATGCCCACATCCACTACCGCACCTTCCTCAACGGCAACCGCACCATCGTCTTCCCGGCAAGCCCCGGAAGCTATGCCTCGGAGCGGATGGGGTAAAAACACGCGGCTATGGGCAAGGGGCGCCGAATTCGCAAACCCGCGATCTGCGCCTCCATGTCCCTATTTCCTTTTCCCGCTAAATTGCGATTTAATGCGGCCGATATCGAATCGCTTGGAGGTTGCGGAGGAGGAAAATGCGATCATATCTGGAGAGAATCCTGCCGCTCTCGGCCCTTGCCATCCTTGTGAGCACACAGGTGTCAACGGCCGCAATGACCTCGGAAGAAGACCCTTCGAAGATCGATCTCGCCAAGCTGATCGAATGCACGACCTATGACGTGCCAAGCTATAATGGCTTTGCCATGTGGCTGACCGGACCGGAAAGCGATGAGGCAATGAGACGGTTCGGCATTACCGAGCAGCCGTCGACCAGCCTTCTGCTGCGGGAATTCAAGCTGGCAAAGCCGATCACCGTTTTCGGGCGACAGACCGACAGGATCGCGTTTGCTTCCTCCGGTCCGCTTGCACTGATCAACGAGGCCGATCCGCATCCGCTTGCCAAGGAGCTGGGCGTCACCGCTGCGGTCGACCGGTTCGACAAATATCTTGCCGAAAGGGAGATATTCTCCAAGAAGGAGCAGTTGGAGAATTCCGACACGGTCCTGCATTCGCGCATCGCCCTCGACGTCTCGACCGACATCTACCATCCCGGCAAGACGCTCGCCGGCTGCAGCTATTCAATCGAGGTTGAGTAGGGTCCGAACAAGACCGACTTTTGTGTATTCAAATGAACGCACAGCGCTCTTGAGCATCCCGCTTTCATGCAAATGAACGCATGGCGCTCTAGGCAGGCGTAATCGGGAGCCTATCTTTCGTCTTAACGTTAGATCACCCTATTCGTTTTCGGTGATTTTCTTTTGGACGGAATGGTTTAGTGTCGACGCAGATGAACCATCCGGGGGAGCCATGACCGACGCCGCGCTCGTCAATCGCATGCAACTGCCAAGACCGGATACCACGCCGGAAGCGGCGGCGGAGATCTTGCAGACGCATTACGGCCTGACCGGGACGGTTACCGAACTCGGCAGTCAGCAGGACCGCAACTACCGTATCGACGCGGGTGACAACAGCTACGTTCTGAAGATCTGCCGAACGGAATACGACACGGTCGAGCTGGAGGCGCAGAACGCCGCCATCCGCCATCTACATGCGAAACCCGATGCGCCGCGCGTGCCCAACATCGTGCCCTCGCTGAGCGGCCGGGATATTCTCGTCGTCACCATTCGCGAGCAGGATTATCTTGTCCGGCTGCTCAGCTATCTCCCCGGTCAATCGCTGACTCGGCGCAAGCATCTGCCCGTCGCCGCCGTTTCGGCGCTGGGTGCCCTTTCCGGCCGGCTCGCCCGTGACCTTGCCGATTTCGAACATCCCGGCCTCCACCGCAGCCTGCAATGGGACCTGCGCCGCGCCGGGCCGGTCGCCGTGCAGCTCCTGTCGGCGATATCGGATCACGAGGCGCGCGACCGCATCGCCAAGGCAATGGTCGCGGCCGTAAAGCGCATCCAGCCGCTTGCGAGCGGGCTTCGCGTGCAGCCCGTCCATCACGACGTCACCGGCGACAATGTCGTCAGTCATCCGGATGCGCATGGGCAGCCTATCCCGGATGGGGTGATCGATTTCGGCGACATCATCCAGGGCTGGGTGGTGGGCGACCTCGCCGTCACCTGCGCCTCGCTGCTTCACCACGCCGAAGGCGATCCCTTCTACATCCTCCCTGCCATCAAGGCCTATCACGCGATCTATCCGCTCGGGGAAGCCGAATTGAAGGCGCTCTGGCCGCTGATCGTCGCCCGCGCGGTGATTCTCGCCGCCAGCGGCGAGCAACAGCTCGCCATCGACCCCGACAATGATTACGTGCGCGGCAATCTCAAACTCGAGCGCGAGATTTTCGACGTTGCCACCGGCGCGCAGCCGGACGTGATGGAAGCGGCGATCCTCCGGGCCGCGGGCATGGATCTCGCTCCGCTCGCCACCGACGGCTGGTCCGTATTGCTGCCGGACATTGCATCGGATCACATCGCCGCCGTCGATCTTTCCGTGACCAGCCCGCATTTCGTCGACGGTAACTGGCTAAAGCCGGACATGGACTGGCGGTTGCTCGCCAAGGCGGCCATCGCTTCCGGCTCGGCTGCGACGCGCTACGGGGAATTCCGTCTGTCGCATGCCGATCTTCTCAGCATGACGCCGCCGCAGAATTTCGCGCTGCATAGCGATATCTGCCTGCCGGCCGGCACGACCGTCACCGCGCCCTTTGCCGGCCGCATCCAATGGCATGGCCAGCATCTCGTTCTGATTGGCGAAACCGTCAGCCTGCATCTCGACGGCGTCGAGTGCACGCTGGAAGAGGGCGCCGAGGTGGAACAAGGGGCGATCGTCGGCACGATCGGCAGCGAGGGCTCGGCCATCGGGGGACTGCGCGTGCAGCTCTGCCGCGTCCCGGGGATGGTGCCACCGCTCTTTGCCACAGCCCACCAGGCCGATGGCTGGTCGGCCGTCTGCCCCTCGCCCGCCATTCTCCTGAACGAGGCCTGCGAGGCGCCGCGGCTGGAGAGCGCCGCACTTCTCACGCAGCGCGAAGCGCATTTTGCCAGCCCGCAAAAGCATTATTACGACGTCCCGCCGCAGATCGAGCGCGGCTGGCATGAATTCGTGTTCGACACACAAGGCCGCACCTATCTCGACATGGTCAACAACGTGACCATGCTCGGCCATGCGCATCCGCGGCTGACGGCGGCCATCGAGCGGCAATGGTCACGGCTCAACACCAATTCCCGCTTCCACTATGCCGCCGTTGCCGAATTTTCTGAGCGTTTGGCAGCATTGGCGCCCGATGGTCTCGATAGCGTCTTTCTCGTCAACAGCGGTTCCGAGGCCAACGATCTCGCCATCCGGCTTGCCTGGGCGCATACGGGCAAGAAAAACATGCTGTGCCTGCTGGAGGCCTATCACGGCTGGACGCTGGCAAGCGATGCTGTCTCCACTTCCATTGCCGACAATCCGCAGGCGTTGACGACGCGACCGGACTGGATGCATCCGCTCGTTTCGCCCAATACCTATCGCGGCCCGTTCCGCGGTCCGGATTCGGCTGCGGACTACGTGGCCGGCGTTACGACCTTGCTGGAGACCATCGACGAGAAGGCCGAGGGTCTCGCCGGCTTCATCGCGGAAGCGGTCTACGGCAATGCCGGCGGCATTGCCCTGCCGCGCGGCTATCTCGCCGATGTCTACGCCGCCGTCCGGCAACGGGGCGGCCTCTGCATCGCCGACGAGGTGCAGGTGGGTTACGGCCGGCTCGGCCACCATTTCTGGGGCTTCGAGACCCAGGACGTCGTGCCCGATATCATCACCATCGCCAAGGGCATGGGCAACGGCCATCCGCTCGGCGCCGTCATCACCCGGCGGGAGATCGCCGAATCACTGGAGAAAGAGGGCTATTTCTTCTCCTCGGCCGGCGGCAGTCCGGTGAGCTCGGTTGTCGGCCTTACCGTGCTGGACATCATGAAGGACGAAGGCCTTCAGGAGAATGCTCGCATCATCGGCGACCACCTGAAGGCTGGGCTGATCGCGCTGATGGAGCATTTTCCGCTGATCGGCGCCGTGCACGGCATGGGCCTCTACCTCGGCGTCGAATTCGTCCGCGATCACGAGACGCTGACACCCGCCACGGAAGAGACGGCCGCTCTCTGCGAGCGGCTACTCGAGCTTGGCGTCATCATGCAGCCGACCGGCGATCACCTGAATGTGTTGAAGATAAAACCACCGCTTTGCCTCTCGGCGGAAAGCACCGATTTCTTCGTGAAAGCCCTGGAAAAGGCGCTGGAGGACGGCGTTTAGGGCCTGCCATCCCCGCCATTAACCATTGAGGAGATTTGGCGGCAAACCGATTTTTAATCTTCTCGGCCATTGTCGAATCTCGTTCCAATTCCTATTTGTGGGACGGTGATCGGCAATACCCTTCCGATACGGGAGGCTGCGCGGAGGTTGATACAGGCTTTCTCGTAGTTAGTCGGATACGGAATTTTATTTTCCCGATCGTCGATATTTTGACATCTTTCGGAATATGTTTCTGAAGATGGAATTGCTATTATCTACCAAGATTGTAGACAATAGAACACCAGATCGCAGGCCTCTCCCGTTGGGGCCTTACAAGTACAACACCAACTAAGGAAGTGACATGCTGAACTTTAAAGTCATCGCTTCGATCCTTGGGCGGTCCGTGCTTGGCCATGACCGCTCGGGCGCACTCTCCCGCCCGCGCTGTCGAATGTGACGTTCGTCCTCTTATCGGATTCAAACAGTCAATTCGCCATATCTGCGCCGCTAGGGCGCGGAGGGAGTATTTTTAATGAAAAAGCAAGTCATCGAATATGCTGGCGTTCCCGTCGGCATCGTTGTTCCGGATGAAGACCGGCTGAAGTTCATAGCCGTGAAATATCATGTCCATGATCTGGACGAGCAGCGTTTCAGAAGCGCGGATGAGGTCAAACTCGCCATCCGCGATCTCCTCGTCCGCCAACAGGCTAAGCCGATCCACGTTTGATGGATCGGCTCGGCTATTCCCCACCATCACCACACCACATCATCAGCCCTTGCTCTTCGAGCGTCGTTCGCTCCCTGGGTGGGGGTTGATCTTTTGTACCGGCCCATCGAAAGCCTCTCCGTCCGATCGCCACGGTCTCTCCGCCCTCATGGTGAGGCGCGCAGGCTGAAAGCCGGAGCCTTGAACCACGAGGGTCGGCCTCCACAGCACTCACCTTCGACAAACCCATCTTGTCTTTTCCCCCTCTTTGCGATCCTATCGCCATGACGACCTCGCGCTTTGAAAGGCGAAGGATTTTTCATTGGCTGATCTCCTCAATCTCCTAACCGATATCGAAGGCGTCGGCGTCGGTCATTGCACCGATCCTGCGCTAGGCTCCGGTGTCACAGCCATCATCTTCGATGAACCGGCAGTCGCCTCCTGTTCCGTGCTCGGCGGTGCGCCGGGCGGACGCGACACGGCATTGCTCGATCCGGCGATGACGGTGGGCGTAGTCGACGGGCTGGTGCTGTCGGGCGGCTCAGCCTTCGGTCTCGATGCGGCGGGCGGCGTGCAGGCGGGCCTGCGCGACATCGGCCGCGGCCTGCAGGTCGGCAGCGCGCGCGTGCCGCTGGTGCCGCAGGCGATCCTCTTCGATCTCATCAATGGCGGCGACAAGGATTGGGGCCTGCATTCGCCCTATCGCGACATGGGTTACGCCGCCTTCAAGGCCGCAGGCAAGGGTGCCTTCCCGCTCGGCACGGTCGGTGCCGGCACGGGTGCGACGACGGCGACGGTCAAGGGCGGCCTCGGCTCGGCCAGCGCCGTCAGCAGCCAGGGACATAGGATCGCGGCCATCGTCGCCGTCAATGCGCTGGGCTCGGCCACCATCGGCGAAGGACCGCATTTCTGGGCCGCTCCCTTCGAGATCGGCGGGGAATTCGGCGGTCTCGGCATGCCCGAAACCATCGACGTCCGACTGCGGCTGAAGGGCGCGAATGTTACGGCAACAACGATCGGCGCCATCGTCACCGATGCTGCGTTGACCAAGGCGGAAGCGCATCGGCTGTCGATCTGCGGCCATGACGGTTTTGCCCGCGCGCTGTTGCCCACGCATCTGCCGCTCGACGGCGACACGGTGTTTGCCGCTTCGACCGGCAAACATCAGAGAGACGACCTGCTGAGCTTCATGGAACTCTGCCATCTCGCCACCCTCGTTATGGCGCGTGCCATTGCCCGCGGCGTCTACGAAGCAACGGCGCTGGCCGTCGCAGGCGCGCTGCCGGCCTGGCGGGACCGCTTTCCGGACCGGATAATTTAGCCATTTCGGGACCGCGCCGGGCATGCGCAGCACAAATTTTCGCAATTGTGTGTGCGCTTGCGAGATGACACTATTTCAAAAAAATGGCCTTGCCGGAGGGAAAACCGGCATCGGGAGCCGGAGCAAGGGAATTGAGATGACCAAGTTTTCGAGTTCAGACCTGGGCGATTATGCGCGCCGTCTTGCCTGCGGCGCCACGCTGTCGGCCGGGCTGCTGATACTGGGCATAGCGCCGGCGGAAGCGGCCAAGACGACGCTGAACATCGGCATGAGCGTCGAACCCACCGGCCTCGATCCGACAATCGCCGCACCCGTCGCCATTGGTCAGGTGACTTGGCAGAACATCTTCGAAGGGCTCGTCGCTATCGACGAGAGCGGCAAGATCGTGCCGCAGCTTGCGAAAAGCTGGGAAATCTCTCCCGACGGGCTAACCTACACATTCAAGCTGCAAACCGGCGTCAAGTTTCACGACGGCGAGGCCTTCGATTCGACGGCGGCGAAATTCGCACTCGATCGCGCCCGTGACGGCAAATCCATCAATCCGCAGAAACGCTTCTTTGCAACCATCGCCTCGATCGACACGCCGGACCCGGAAACGCTGGTGCTGCATCTCTCTTCGCCGACGGGCAGCCTGCTCTACTGGCTCGCCTGGCCCTCCTCCGTCATGGTCGGCCCGAAGTCTGCTGCCGACGACAAGACGACGCCTGTTGGTACCGGCCCGTTCAAATTCTCGGCCTGGGCCAAGGGCGACCATGTGGAGCTCCTAAAGAACCCGGATTACTGGAACAAATCCGTCGACGTGAAGCTCGACAAGGTGACCTTCCGCTTCATTTCCGATCCGCAGGCGGAAGCGGCAGCCCTGAAGGCCGGCGATCTCGACGCCTTTCCGGAATTCGCGGCACCGGAGCTGATGAGCTCTTTCGACGGCGACGCGCGGCTGATGACCAAGGTCGGCAATACCGAACTCAAAGTCGTCGCCGGCATGAACAATACGCGCAAACCCTTCGACGATAAGCGGGTGCGCCAGGCCCTGATGATGGCACTTGACCGCAAGACGATCATCGACGGCGCCTGGTCCGGTTTCGGCACGGCGATCGGCAGCCACTACACGCCGAACGACCCGGGATATCAGGAGCTGACGGGGACGCTGCCTTATGACCCCGCAAAGGCCAAGGCGCTGCTGGCCGAGGCCGGCTATCCGAATGGCTTCACCTTCACCATCAAGACGCCGCAGATGGCCTATGCGCCGCGTAGCGCCCAGGTGATGCAGGCGATGTTTGCCGATATCGGCGTCACCATGAATATCGAGCCGACGGAATTTCCGGCAAAATGGGTGCAGGACGTCTTCACCGGCCACGACTACGACATGACCATCGTCGCCCATGCCGAGCCGCTGGACATCGACATCTATTCGCGCGACCCCTATTATTTCAATTATAAGAACCCGGTCTTCAACGAGCTGATGAAGAAGATCCAGCTAACCGCCGATCCGGCCGCGCAGAACAAGCTCTACGGCGAGGCGCAGACGATCCTGGCCGAGGATGCCCCCGCGCTCTTCCTCTTCGTCATGCCGAAGCTCGGGGTCTGGGACAAGAAGCTGAAGGGGCTTTGGGAGAACGAGCCGATCCCCTCGAATGTCTTGACCAACGTCTCCTGGGAAGACTGATCTCTTCGGTTCCGCACAGACAGCAGGGCGGATCACCTCGCCCGCTGTCGAATGTTTCGATGCTGGAGCCGATCCGGCGATGGGCATGCAATGATCGTACTTCTTACCCGCCGGATCACAGGTCTTATCCTGACCCTGATCGCCGTTTCGTTGCTGATCTTTGCGGTGATGGCCCTGCTGCCGGGCGATCCCGCCGCCATCACGCTCGGCACCTCGGCCTCGCCGGAGACGCTTGCCGCGCTGCGACACGACATGGGCCTCGATCAGCCATTGATCGTCCGCTACGGCCAATGGCTTGGCGGCGCGCTGACTGGCGATCTCGGCAAGTCCTATACTTATGGTGTGCCGGTCGCCGGCCTCATCGTCGAGCGGCTGGCCGTAACATTGCCGCTTGCCATCCTCGCCATCATTCTTTCCATCCTCATCGCCGTGCCGCTCGGCGTGGCGGCCGCCGCCCGGCGCGGCGGCATATTCGATATTATCGCCACGCTGTTTTCGCAGATGAGCATCGCCGTGCCCGGCTTTTGGGTGGGCCTGCTGTTGATCCTGCTGTTTTCCACCTCGCTCGGCTTAATGCCGGCGGGAGGATTTCCCGGTTGGAGCGATGGCCTGGGACCGGCACTCCGGGCGCTGATCCTGCCGGCGGTGGCATTGGCTCTGCCGCAGGCAGGTGTGCTGACACGGGTCACTCGTTCGACCGTGCTCGACACGCTGCATGAGGATTTCGCCCGCACGGCGGTCGCCAAGGGCCTGTCAAGCGGTGCCGTTCTCTGGGGCCATATCGTGCCGAACGCCCTGGTGCCGATACTGACCATCCTCGGCCTGCAATTCACCTTCCTTGTCGCTGGTGCCGTGCTGATCGAGAACGTCTTCAACCTGCCGGGTCTCGGACGGCTCGCCTATCAGGCGCTCAGCCAGCGCGACATCGTCGTCATGCAGGATGTCGTGCTGTTTTTTGCCGCCCTCGTCATCATCATGAATTTCCTGGTCGATCTCTCCTTTCTGGTCATCGACCCCAGACTTCGCAGCGGAGGCGCGCGATGATTACGGTCGAAACCGTCGCCCCCGCTCCTCCCCGCCGCTCCCGGTTCCGCGCCCTGCGCCGCGCCAATCTGATCGTCGGCGCCATCATCATTCTTTCGCTCGTCGGCGTCGCGATCCTGTCCCTCTTCTGGACGCCGGTGCCGCCCGCGAAAATGCAGATCATCCATAAGCTGCAGCCTCCTTTCGGCTTCGGCCTTCTGGGCACCGACCAGCTCGGCCATGACGTGCTGTCGATGCTGATGGTCGGCTGCTGGAATTCGCTGTCGATCTCAGTGTCGGCGGTCGCGATCGGCGGCACGATCGGGACGGTGATCGGCATTGCCGCTGCCGCTCAGCGCGGATTGTTCGAATCGCTCGTTATGCGCACCTGCGACGTGATCTTCGCATTGCCGCCAATCCTTTCGGCCATGATCCTCGGCGCCTTTCTCGGTACCGGACGCTTTACCGCCATCACCGCCATTGCCACCTTCATGGTTCCTGTCTTTGCCCGCGTGGCGCTTAGTTCGGCGCTGCAGGCCTGGAGCAGGGATTACGTGCTGGCGGCGCGCGCCCTCGGCAATACGCACCTGTCGATCACCATGCGGCATGTGCTGCCGAACATCATGGGCATCATCATCGTCCAGGCGAGCATCCAGCTCGGCCTGGCGATCCTGACCGAAGCCGGCTTGAGCTTCCTCGGCCTCGGCGTGCCGCCGCCGGCGCCGACCTGGGGGCGGATGCTGGCGGAAGCGCAGACCTATCTTGGACAAGCGCCCTGGCTCGCCATCCTGCCGGGCCTAGCGATTGCACTCTGCGTCCTCGGCTTCAACTTGCTTGGCGACGGCCTGCGCGATCTTCTCGATCCACGCGCGGCACGCCGCTAAAGCAATTCCAGGAAAAGTGCGGAGCGGTTTTCCGTCCGGAATGCGTAAAAACAAAAGGATAGAGCGGGAAAGCGATTCCGTTAAACGCTGAACCGCTCTAACTTCGACATACGAAGAGAATGGACCATGACCGAAGCGACCGATCTTTCCATCCGCCAACTCCTTCGGAAATTTTCCGAAAAGAGCCTTTCGCCGAGTGAATACTGGCTGGCGCTGGAGAAACATATCGAGGCGTGGGAGCCGACGATCGCCGCACTCTACGCCTATGAGCCGGAAGTGGCGCGCCGGAAGGCGGCCGCCTCGACCGAACGTTGGGCGAAGGGCGCGCCGCTCGGAGCACTGGACGGCATTCCGGTGACCCTCAAGGAGCTGATCGCCACCAAGGGCCAGCCGGTGCCGCTCGGCACGGCCGCCGTCGAACTCATTCCCGCCGCCGAGGATGCGCCGGTCGCAGCTCGCCTGCGCGAAGATGGCGCGGTGATCTTCGCCAAAACCACCTGCCCGGACTACGGCATGCTGTCCTCCGGTCTTTCCAGCTTCCACAAACTCAGCCGCAATCCCTGGGATCCGACCCAGAATCCTGGTGGGTCCAGTGCCGGCGCCTCGGCGGCGGCGGCTGCCGGCTACGGGCCGTTGCACATCGGCACGGATATCGGCGGCTCGGTGCGCCTGCCGGCAGGCTGGACCGGCATTTTCGGCTTCAAGCCAAGCCATGGCCGCATTCCGGTCGATCCCTATTATGTCGGCCGCTGCGCCGGGCCAATGGCCCGCACGGTCGAGGACGCCGCCTTTTCCATGGCCACGCTCTCGCGGCCCGATTGGCGCGATGGCACCAGCCTGCCGCCGAACGAGATCGACTGGATGGATCTCGATATCGATGTGCGCGGGCTGAAGATCGGCCTGATGCTCGATGCCGGCTGCGGCCTGCCCGCCGATGCCGAGGTGCGCGATGCGGTTGTCGCCGCCGCCAAGCGCTTCGAAGAAGCGGGCGCTACGATTATCGACGTCGCGCCGGTGCTGACAAAGCAGATGCTGGATGGGCTGGATGTCTTCTGGCGAGCGCGTTTCTGGAGCGATATCATGGGATTGAGCGAGGAGCGCCGCGACCTGATCCTGCCCTATATCTACACATGGGCGAAGGGCGGTGCCGATATCAGCGGTGTCGAAGCGGTGCGCGGTTTCAACCAGACGATCGAGATGCGCAGAAGTTGCGGCAAGCTGTTTACCGAGGTCGATGCGCTGCTATCGCCCACCAACCCGATTGTCTCCTATCCGGCCGATTGGGCCTCCCCCACCAACGATCCGGCCCTGCCCTTCGAGCACATCGCCTTTACCGTTCCCTGGAACATGTCGGAGCAGCCGGCCTCATCGATCAATTGCGGCTTCTCCCGCTCCGGCATGCCGATCGGACTGCAAATCGTCGGTCCGCGTTTTGGCGACATGCTGGTGCTGAAACTCTCGAAGGCGTTCGAAACCTGGACCGGCGGGGTCACGAACTGGCCGAAGCCACCTGCTCCCTGACCGGCGCGTACCGCGCGACCTCTCCCCGCTGGGGCAAGGGTGAAGGCCTACAGCCGGGCCGCACCTTTCTCCTCGACATCGGCGCCAAGCTGCCGCAAGGCCTTTTCGATGACATGCAGGTCATCCTGTAGGCCGTCATCTATACTCATCATGCTGGCGCTGCCGGCGCGCTGGATGCCGCGAGTTTCGCTCCGCAGCTCACGCAGCCGATCGATCTTGCGACTGCGCCTCAGATGGCTGTCGTGGAGGATATCCCTGATCACCTGTTCCATGGCCGTGATCGGCATGATGCTTCTCCTCTCGAACAAGAAGGTGTTCAATCGAGGAAATAACGGTTTAGATTCAGACCAGTTCCGACCGGCTCTCAGCCCTGCAGGCGGCGGTAGCCTGTCGGTTGCTCATAGAGCCAGCCGATGCGCTCGACGGCGGCGGCAAAATCTTCGCGTGCCGTGGTCATCGTATGGCCGTTGGCATGCACGATGGTTTTCTCGTCTTCCATGATGGCCACATGGCCCTTCCAGAAGACGAAATCGCCGCGGCGCAATTCCTCACGCGTAATCGGTTCGCCGAGGCCAGCCGCCTGCATGTCCGCATCGCGCGGCGCGTCGCGGCCCGTCATCAACAATGCGAGCTGCACGAGGCCGGAGCAATCGATACCGAGACCGGACCGGCCGCCCCAGAGATAGGGGGTTTCCAGGAAGCGCAAGGCGACATCGACATAGTCGCCGCCATCATTGTAACCGATCGGCTGGACATGCTTGGCGAAGATGGCCGCGCCGTCTTCAAGGACGACATAATGGTTCCCCCGCGTCTCGGCCGTGCCGGTGACGCGCACGCGGCTGCCCATGGAGAGGATATCCGCGTGGGGTTTGCGCAGTTCCGGCTCGGGATAGAGAAACGTCCGCTGCGTCACGACGACATGCGTGGGTGCGGCCTGTTCCGTCAGGATCGTTTTTTCGGGAAGATAGCCAACATAGCCGTCCGACACCGCTTTCACCCAGCACCAGCCATCCTTGCGCTCGAAGACATCGACCTCTTCGCCGAACAAAAGCTCGGTGTCGATGCCGCGCGCCAGATCCGGCTGCGGGCGAAGGGCGGCGACGGGATCGACGACCTGCGCTCTGGTGCCCTCGACAAAACGGCCGGCTTCGACCTTGCCCCGAAGGGAGGCCTCGGCAAGATCGGGCCGAAAGGCATTGAGACGGCGGTCGAGCATCATGAACATGGTCCTCTAGAGCAATTCCAGGAAAAGTGCGTAGAGGTTTTCCGTCCGGAATTGCGTGAAAACAAAGAGATAGAGCAGTTCAGCGATTCCGTGAAGCGCTGAACTGCTCTAGACGGATAGTTTGCGGCCTTGCTCGATGACGAGATCACCGAGCTTTTCCAGATAGAGCGCGCCTGCGACAGTGCGCTTGATGATGACGTTGCGGCGATCACGCTCGTCGCGGACGCGGTCGACCAGCCCCATCTCGCCCATGGTGTCGAGCGCACGGGTGATGACCGGCTTGGTAACGCCGAGCGTTGCGGCGAGCCCTCGCACCGTATGCGGTGGCGGCACGAGGTAGATCTGCAGGAGGATCGCCATCTGCCGAAGCGTCAAGTCATGACCCTCGCGACGCACCTGCTCGAGCGCCACGCCTTGCCAGAGGCCGAGAGCCTGCGAGGCAGAGAGTTCAAGCGGCAAAGGCAACCTCGAAGATCGTTACGCTACCGTTTCAGTCTCGGCCAAGATCATGGCGGTTTCAAGGGGAATTCGCCAACCCTTCTCCCCGTAATGCGGGGAGAAGGGTTGCAGCACATTCGGGCCGCCAGCGGCCACCTCATGGTGAGGTGCGAAGGTCCAAAGGACCGTAGCCTCTAACCACGAGGGCGGGTGAGAGGCAGTACTTCGGCCCTATCGCACGCTCTGGCGGATATAGTGATACAGCGCCCGGATGGCCTGCGCCTCGCCGCCGCCCGGCGAGTGAGGACGTTCGCTCTGTGCCCAGCCGAAGATATCGAAATGCGCCCAGCTCGGCGTTTTCGTCACGAAACGCTGGAGGAACAAAGCGGCGGTGATCGAGCCGGCCATGCCGCCGGAGGGGGCATTGGTGATATCGGCGAATTTGGCGCGGATATCCTTGTCGTAGCCCATGTAAAGCGGCATGCGCCACAACGGGTCGTCCGTCTCCAGGCTGGCTTCGGTGAGATCGTTGGCAAGATCGTTGTCATCGGTGAAGAAGGGCGGCAGGTCCGGGCCGAGTGCGACACGGGCAGCGCCCGTCAATGTCGCCATGTCGATCAGCAAATCGGGCGCTTCTTCGTCTGCATAGGAGAGCGCATCGGCGAGGATCAGCCGTCCCTCGGCATCGGTATTGTCGATCTGCACGGTCAGGCCCTTGCGGCTCTTGTAGATGTCGCCGGGACGGAAGGCATTGGACGAAATCGAGTTTTCGACGACCGGAATAATGACGCGCAGATCGACCTTCAGCTTGGCGTCCATGATCATCAGCGCCAGGCCCATGACATTGGCGGCACCGCCCATATCCTTCTTCATCAGCAGCATGGAGGATGCCGGCTTGATGTCTAGGCCGCCGGTGTCGAAGCAGACACCCTTGCCGACCAGCGTGATGCGGCGATGACCCTTCTTGCCCCAGCGCAGTTCCAGAAGGCGCGGCGCATCGGCGCTGGCGCGGCCGACCGTGTGCACCAACGGGAAATTCTGCTTCAGGAGATCGTCGCCGATAATGACGGACACCTCCGCCTTGTAGTGCTCGGCGAGCGCCCGGAAGGCGGCTTCGAGCTGTTCCGGTCCCATGTCGTTGGTCGGGGTGTTGATGAGGTCGCGGGCGAGGAAGACGCCGGCGAGCTGGCGCTTGATATCGGTGGCGTCCGCATCGCGCGGAATCATCAGCGTCGGCGGGTTGGCTTTTTCCGATTTGTAGCGCTCGAACCGGTAGCTGCCGAGGCCGAAGCCGAGCGAAAGCCGGTTTGCCGTGAGCGGCGCGGTCTCGATATGCCAATCACCCGCCGGCAGGCTACGCGCCAACCTGCCCGTCAGGAAGGGTTGTTCCGAGGGGTTGGAGCCAAGGCCGAACAGAGCGCCGCCGAGATGGCCTTCTTCGGTCGGAATCAATAGCAGCGAGCCGCTATCGGCCTTGTAGCCGGCCTTGCTCGCCCAATCGAGGGCGATGGGATCGATGGTGCCAGTCTCGATATGTGCCGGAGTGACGGCAAAAATCGGCAGCGTCGCGCCACCCTTCGAGTTGAAGGGGCTCGCGCGCTCGATGTACTGATAGGGGGCCATAACTATCCTTTGGCAATGATTTCCGGGAATCGCGGGTTAACTCTCTGTTAGGGTTAACAGATTATTGCTGGAGCGAACATTGCGTCAAACCTTTCCCTGTTCCGATTTGAGGCCAGGCGCAGGACTCAGGCATTTCGGGATAGGCGCCATGGCCACTTCGTCAACCACGTCGACATTCAAGACCTTCCTGCTCCACGGTGCGTCAGCGGCACTTATGGCGCTTGTACTCGCCGGCTGCTCGACGACCGGAAAAGACAAGATGACGACCGGCTCGATCCCGACAATGTCAAAGCCGGTCGACGAGATGAACGGCGCGGACCTCGCGCAGGCGACCCTTACCCTCGGCAAAGCCTATGAGGCCAATCCGAAAGACCGCGATACCGGCGTCAACTACGCCAATGCGCTGCGCATGAGCGGGCGCAACGATCAGGCGCTGGCGGTCATGCAGCAGGTGGCGATCGCCCATCCCGACGATCGCGGCGTACTGGCTGCCTACGGCAAGGCTCAGGCCGCTGCCGGGCAGCTCCAGGATGCGCTTGCGACCATCGATCGCGCGCAGACCCCGGACCGCCCGGACTGGCGGCTGGTTTCGGCCGAAGGCGCGATCCTCGATCAGCTCGGCCGCTCGACCGAGGCGCGCGGCAAATATCGCGATGCACTCGTGCTGCAGCCGAATGAGCCGACAATCCTTTCCAATCTCGGCATGTCCTATGTGCTGACCGGCGATCTGAAGTCCGCCGAGACCTATCTTCGCTCCGCCGCCGCTCAGCCGACAGCCGACAGCCGCGTGCGCCAGAATCTGGCTCTCGTGGTTGGGTTGCAGGGCCGCTTCCCCGAAGCCGAAAAGATCGCCCGCCAGGAACTGACGCCACAGCAGGCGAACGCCAATGTCGCCTATCTGCGCTCCATGCTGGCGCAGCAGAATTCCTGGCAAAAACTCGCCGCCGGCGATGGCGGCAAGAAAGCGGTTAACTAGAGCGGTTTCAGCGCCAGATATGCCGCGGCAGGCCTTCCGCCACCAGCCGGACGCCAAGCGCTCCCATGACGGCACCCGCGATCCTGTCGATCCAAAGCTTGGCGCCGAGATAGAGCGCGCGCGGACGGTTTGACGAAAAGGCGAGTGTCACAACCGTATACCAACCCACCTCGACGGCGAAGACCGCCAGTGGCACGGCGAGCATCAGCCCGGGAGCGGGTTCGGCCGGAAGAAGTGCTGCAAAAATGCTGCCGTAGAAAATGGCCGTCTTCGGGTTGCTGAGCTGCGTCCCCAGCGCAAACCAGAAATTACGCCCGACGCTCCCGCCGATCGGCGTGGCTGGAGCGTCGATAGAAAGGTCGTGGGCGGCGTTCCGCCAAATGCGGATGCCAATGTAGATCAGATACAGGCCACCGGCGACCTTCAGGGCAAGATAGAGCCATTCGACCTGCATCAGCAGCGCGTTCAAACCGAACAGGGTCAAAGTCGCGAAGGTGACGCTGCCGGCACCCATTCCGAGCGCGGCGGCAAGGCCAGCCCTGCGCGAGCGGGAAACGGCGATGCGGGAAACGAGAACGAAACTCGGACCAGGGCTGACCGCCCCGATGAAAACGGCGGCGATGATGCTGAAAAAGATAGCTATGGATGACATGAAAATCCTCCCGATACGATCGGCCTCGGGGCGGACGGCGCCATCTTCGCGCCGGTATCATCCGCCTCACATTGCCGATGACGCAGGATTGGAAATTAATCACGTCCGGCACCGGCGGCAAGTTTTGTATGTCAGAATTTGTCCATCACCTGGATAGCCGCCGGGCCAAGGATAACGGCCATGAGAACGGGCAGGAAGAAGACGATCATCGGCACCGTCAGCTTCGGCGGCAGGGCGGCGGCCTTCTTTTCCGCCTCGTTCATGCGTTCGTCGCGGCCTTCCTGCGCCAGCACGCGCAGCGCCTGCGAGATGGGCGTGCCATAGCGCTCGGCCTGGATCAGAGCCTGCGTCACCGATTTGACGATTTCGATCTGTGTGCGGCTGGCGAGATTGTCGAAAGCGGTACGGCGATCCTGCAGGAACGAGAGTTCCGCCGTGGTCAACACCATTTCTTCGGCGAGCGGCGGCGATTGCTCCGCCATTTCTTCGGAGACGCGGCGCATGCCGGCTTCGATGGAAATGCCCGATTCCACGCAGATCAGCATGAGATCGAGCGCATCCGGCCAGGCGCGCTTGATCGATTTCTGCCGTTTGGTCATGCGATTGGAAATATAGATGTTCGGGGCGTAAAAGCCGAGATAGGCGGTGCCGATAACGCCGAGAAGGCGGATCGCGAAGGGCTTGGCGGCGAAGTAGCCAAGGACGAAAACGAAAATGACGGCAACCATCAAGAACAGGAAGGGCAGCAGAAAACGCGCCACCAGGAACATG
Organism: Rhizobium sp. NXC24; assembly: GCF_002944315.1. Lineage (NCBI taxonomy): Bacteria > Pseudomonadati > Pseudomonadota > Alphaproteobacteria > Hyphomicrobiales > Rhizobiaceae > Rhizobium > Rhizobium sp. NXC24. The sequence continues at coordinate 261,325 of NZ_CP024311.1, read as the reverse complement.
TTCAGCGCATTTTCCGAACGCAGACCGGCCGCTCGCAACCGATTGACCGTGTTGGTATCGACCAAAGCGGTGCGGAGATTGAAGCGCTCGACGATCTGGCGGACATTCTGGTTGTTCTGGCTGCGTAGCGACGCCTTGCCGCCATCGGCGGTCAAGCGGGCGCGTTCCCGGGCGCGGATCTGTTCTCGCTCGGTGGAAACGGCTTTCATGCGTTTGTTGAGATCGCCGCGCTCCAGGAAGGGCACCGCGATCGTGTAGAAGGTGGCGAAGACGGCGATCGCCACGAAAACGGCGAGTACCGTGCTGGGATCGGTCAATCTACTGGCGAAATCGGAGGACATGGCTCGGCGTCTCCTTCGGTCAAATCTCGAAATTGACCATGTTGCGCATGATGTAGATGCCGACCGACATCCAGATGCCGGCGGCGCCCAGGATCAAATGGCCGCGCGGATCTGTGAAAAGGATCAACATGTATTGCGGCGAGGTCAGATAGACGAGCGTCGCGACGATGAAGGGCAGCGAGCCAATGATGACGGCCGAGGCTTTGGCTTCCATCGACAGCGCGGTGACCTTCGCCTTCATCTTCTTGCGCTCGCGCAGCACGCGCGCGAGGTTGCCCAGCGCTTCGGAGAGGTTGCCGCCGGCCTGCGCCTGGATGGCGATGACGATCGTGAAAAAGTTCACCTCCTGCAGCGGCATGTGGTTGGTCATGCGCGCGCAGGCATCGGTCATGCTCAGGCCGACCTGCTGGGCTTCGACGACGCGGCGGAACTCGGTTTTCACCGGCTCGCGCGCCTCGCCCGCCACCAGCCGCACGGCGTCATTGAGCGGCAGGCCCGAGCGGATCGAGCGGGTGATGAGATCGAGCGCGTTGGGGAATTCATCGAGGAACTTGTTCTGCCGGCGCTTGATGAGGAAACCGATGACCCAACGTGGCAGGCCGAAGGCGGCGGCGAAGGGAAGGCCGACCAAGACGGCGACCGGTGCGCCGAGCAGGAAGACGACAAGCATGATGAAGAAGCCGAACAGGACGCTGAAGAGATAGAAACGCGCCGGCGTTAGCGACAGGCCGGCTTGCCCGAGGCGTACTTTCAGCGACTGCTTCTTCTTGGTGTTCTCCAACTGGCGCTTTTCGAGATCCTTCAGCGAATCCTGCACCGATTTGCGCCGTTTCGACATTTCCTGCACGCGGTCGCGCGCCGCCTTGACCTGCATACGGTCGGTCTCGGCCGATTTGATGCGGTTGACGCGGCTGTCGGCCTTTTTCTGCCTCTCGATCCGGGAATAGAGGATGCTGTAACAGACAGCCGCCGCGGAGACGGCTGCGAGCACCACAATCAGAAGCACTACCGGATCGACACCGAACATCGGGAAAGTCCTATTTCGACTTGTTTTCCATTTCGTCGAGGGCAGCAGCCAGGCGCTTTTCCTCGTTGTAGTAGCGGGCGCGGTCCCAGAAATTCGGCTTGCCGATGCCGGTCGACATATGCCGCCCGATGATACGGCCGTTCGCATCTTCGCCTTCGATCTCGTAGCGCATCAGGTCCTGCGTGATGATCACATCGCCTTCCATGCCGATCACCTCGGTGATCTGGGTGATGCGGCGCGAACCGTCGCGCAAGCGGGCGGCCTGGATGACCACGTCCACGGATGTGGAAATGATCTCGCGCACCGTCTTCGCCGGCAGGCTGAAGCCGCCCATCGCGATCATCGATTCCATACGGCTCAGGCATTCGCGCGGCGTGTTGGCGTGGATCGTGCCCATCGACCCGTCGTGGCCGGTGTTCATCGCCTGCAACAGGTCGAAGACTTCCGGTCCGCGCACTTCGCCGACGATGATGCGTTCAGGACGCATGCGCAGGCAGTTCTTAACGAGATCGCGCATGGTGATCTCGCCTTCGCCTTCGATGTTCGGCGGGCGGGTTTCGAGGCGGACGACGTGCGGCTGCTGCAGTTGCAGTTCGGCCGTATCCTCGCAGGTGATGACGCGCTCGTCGCGGTCGATATAGTTGGTAAGGCAGTTCAAAAGCGTCGTCTTGCCCGAGCCGGTACCGCCGGAAATGACGACATTGCAACGAACGCGGCCGATGATCTGCAGCAGCGTGGCTCCTTCCGGCGTGATAGCGCCGAAGCGGACGAGCTGGTCGAGCGTCAGCTTGTCCTTCTTGAATTTACGGATGGTGAGCGCGGGGCCGTCGATCGACAGCGGCGGTGCGATGACGTTGACGCGCGATCCGTCCGGCAGGCGGGCGTCGCAGATCGGACTCGATTCATCGACGCGGCGGCCGACCTGGCTGACGATACGCTGGCAGATGGAAAGGAGCTGTGCATTGTCGCGGAAGCGGACTTCCGATTCCACCGTCTTGCCGCCGACTTCGATGAAGGTCTGGCCGGCACCATTGACCATAATGTCGGCGATATCGTCGCGGGCAAGCAGCGGTTCGAGCGGACCGTAGCCGAGCACGTCATTGCAGATGTCCTCGAGCAGTTCCTCCTGCTCGGAGATCGACATCGCGAAATTCTTGATGGTGATGATGTCGTTGACGATGTCGCGAATTTCTTCGCGCGCAGCCTCGGCATCGAGCTTGGAGAGTTGCGACAGGTCGATCGTATCGATCAGAGCGGAAAAGACCTGCGACTTAGTGTCGTAATATTCTTCGGTGCGCGCCGGCCGGCGGCGTGTCGGCGTCTGCATCGACGGCGGCGCCACCTGCTGGCGCGGTTGTGACCCCTCGCGCGCCGGCTCGACCAGCACTGTCGATGCCGCAGGCGCAGTAGCGGACGGCGCACGGGGCGGCGACGGCGGAGGCGTCACGCCACCGCTCTTTGCAGGACCTTCATTTCCGCGTCTGCCAAACATGCCGTCGATCCAATTCTACGCTAGAGCATGATCTCAAAAACACGAACCGGCCTTCGAACAAGATCATGCGACATCAAACAATTACTTCCGCTTCAGAAGGCCGAGCAGGCCGCCCTTCTTTGCCTTCTTCAGGGCAACGCGCCCGGTAACGATGTGCGATATCTGCGAGAAGGTCTCGGCGACCGGTGATTTCGGGTCGGTCTCCGAAATCATGCGGCCGCTGTTGGCGGCGTTGCCAAACAAGTTGATATCGAAGGGAATGATGGCGATCGGGTCGGTCTCCAACGGCTCGCAGAATTCCGAGGGACCGATTTCCGGGCGCTTCGGCATACCGACCTGATTGAGGATGAGATGTGGCGCCTTGTCGTTGGGGCGCAGCTTGCGCAGCGCATCCAACATGTTCTTGGCGTTGCGCAGATTGGCAAGGTCGGGCGCCGCGCAAATGACGACTTCGTCGACGGCCGAAAGCACCGAGCGCGTCCATTCCGTCCAGAGATGCGGCACGTCGAGCACGCTCACCGGCGCGCTGCGCTGCAGGACGTCGAGCACGGGCTGAAAGGCCTGGCCGTCGAAATCATAGGCGCGATCGAGCATAGAGGGGGCAGCAAGCAGCGACAGGTGCTGCGAACATTTGGTCAGCAGGCGATCGAGGAAAACCTCGTCAAGACGCTCCGGCGCATAGACGGCCTCGGCGATGCCCTGGGCCGGGTCCTGATCGAAATCGATATTGGCGGTGCCGTAGGGCAGATCGAGATCGGCGAGAATGGTCTCGGTCGAGAACAGGTTGGAGATGCCGAAAGCGCAATTATGCGCGATGGTGGATGCCCCTACCCCACCCTTGGCGCCGATAAAGGCGACGCTGCGGCCAAGCGGCTCGGCATCGGGATCGACGAAGATCGCCGTCATCGCCGCCATGACGTCGGCCATGGCAACCGGCTGAACCATATATTCGGAAATACCGTTGCGGATGAGTTCGCGATAGAGGCCGATATCATTGTGATGACCGACGATCACCACCTTGGTGCTGGGATCGCAGACGGCAGCGAGCGGCGCAAGCTCCGCCAGGAGATTGCCCGGATTGGCCCGGGTTTCCAGGATGATCAGATTGGGCGTCGGCGTCGAGGCGAACATGTTCGCCGCCGCCGCGGTGCTGCCGCTGGTGATTCTGAGGCTGACCTTGGACATGCGCCGATCATTGGCGCATCGGTCCATCACCTGCTGCAACTGCTCGCTTTCGCAGAAGGCGTGTACCGAGATGCGCGGCAGCGGTCGCATGTTCTCGAGATCGCCCGTGCGGGGCGCATCATCGTCCTCCATCTCGGGCTTTCTGATATCGTAATTGATAGCGCTCATGATTCTATCCTGTTCCGCCGGCCGATTATCCTCATGCTCACGAGCCGAAGCCGCTGATCGTGGCCGTGCTCGTCGGGACGTTGCCGCTGCGGTAATTGTCGATCACCTTGCTGCGTTGGTCGGTATCGATCGGCGACATGGCGCGCGGCGCGACGAGGTCGGTCGGGTTTGCCACTTGCGCTGCGAGGTTGTTCTGGGTCGCGCAGCCGAAATTGTAGTAGTTCTGATTGTCGAAGGCGTTATCGGACAGATCTTCCGGCCATTGGCCGCAGGAATTGGTGGTCGCCGTCGTTGCCATGAAACTAAGGCGGATCGGCGCGGCATCACCGGGGCCGCCGGATTGATAATAATTGTCGACGATACGCGCTGACGGAATGCCGCTTGCGACAAGTTCTTGCCGGATCTGCCGGCGAAGCGCGGAAACCCCAGGCGAGTTGGCCGAACTGCCGGGCGCCAGGATTTCGACAGTGCCGGAAGCGTGAGCCTTATAATCCTGCACGAAACCGCGAACCGTGTCGCGGGCGCCGGTCGTAATACGGCGATCGCCGGCAATGACGGGGATGTCGACGTGATGTTCCTTTTCGGTCAGCACGATAGGATGACGCTGACGATAGTCATCGGAAAGGGCGCTGGTCGTCATGCGATCCGGCGATCCCGCACATCCGCTGACAGCCGCAGCCATCATGATCAGAGCCAGGGCTGAAAATCGCGGCCTGGCGATACGGGGCGCATTGCGATCGAGGCTGGCCATCTTTTGGTCTCTCGTTGTTCCGGTTGAAAAGGGGTGCGTCATTGTCCGTCTCCCCTCACTTGTAGATAAAGCCGACCGTGCCGTGGAAATCGGCATCCGCAACCGGCGGCCCGTCCTTATGCCCGTAGATCTTGTTGACACGGTTCATGAAGAAGGCAGAGACATCGTTGCTCGGTGAAAAATTGTCGTCAGGGCGAGCGAGTTGAGCCCGCGCCACCGGCCGCACCAGATAGGGTGTCGCGATGATCACCAGTTCGCTTTCGTCGCGTTCAAAGCTCTTTTGGCGGAAGAGTGCGCCGAGGATCGGGATCTTCGAGGCGCCCGGCGTGCCGTTGGTGGTCTGCTGGACGCTGTCACTGAGGAGGCCCGCCAGCGCAATGGAGCCGCCGGAGGGCAATTCGACCGAGGTATCGGCCGCACGCTGGTTATACGTCGCGGTTCCCGATGTGCCGACCGGGTTGGACACCTCAGTCTGGATATGCAAGCTGATGCGCCCTGCAGAGAGAACCACAGGCGTGAAGGCCAAGCTTACGCCGTAGGTAAAGGGCGTAATCGTGACGTTGCCGTCGCTATCGGTCGTGGAGTAGAGCTGCTGACCGCCGGAATTGAAGGTCGCGGCCTGACCGGAGATTGCCGTCAATGTCGGTTCCGCCAATGTACGTACCGCGCCGGCCTGCTCCATGGCACTGAGATAGGTGCTGATATTGTATTTGCCGATCGCGCTCTTGAATAGGGCGGCGATACCGCCACCGCCCGCGGCCGCGGTCGTGTCACTGGTGATACTGCCGAGTTGAGCGACAGTCAGGCCTGAGGAATTGCTGACGAGATTGTCGAAGCCGATTTGCTTCAGCACGCTGCGCTTGATCTCGGCGACGGTGACCTTCAGCGTCACCTGATCCTCGCCCTCGATCTGCAGAAGGTTGACGATCTGTGACGTCTGGCGTGCTTCGGCAAAGAGGGCGACGGAATTGTCGCCGCCGCTAGCGCTTGCGGTTTCATTGCGCGTCGTCGCCTCGCCGCCCTTGAGGAAAGCCTCGGCAAGCTGTTCGGCGCGCGTCGAATCCTGCGGCGTACGCACCGTACCGGTCATGACAATGTTGTCGGAGACGATCTCGACATTAATGTCGGAGTCCGGAACGAAGCGCTTGATATTGGACTGAAGGCTGGAAATATCGCGCTCGATCTGGAGGTCGAGGCTGACGATCTCCTTCCCGTCGGCACCGAAGACGAAGATATTGGTCTGGCCGACCGTCTTGCCGAAGAGATAGATGCGGCGCGAGGTACGCGTCACGGCATCGGCCATCTTCGGATCGGAAACGAGAATATCATGGGCGTCTGCCGGCAAATCGACCACCAGCGCCTTGTTGAGGCCGAGCTTCAGCGTGCGCTTGGTGCCGAGGCCTGCAATGGTAACGATGCTGTCGGAACCGTCGGCCTTGGCCGTCGACATGCGCAGAAAGGCCGGCGCTGCGGCGAAAGGCAGGCCGGAGAAAGCGACCGAAAAGGAGAGAGCCGCAATCGAGAGGAGGTGGATCGGTTTGCTGGTCTTGAACATGGTCCCGCCCCTTCTCATGGCGTCTTGGCTGCGGCTGTGCCGTTGGCGATGATCGAGCCTGATTTGATAACTTGGACGACGGCACCGCCGTTATCTCCGCTCAGCAGGTAATCGGCGGCGATCGTATCCGGCTGCTGCGCGTCGGCGACGGAGCGCAGCGCCAGTGTCAGCCGGTCGGCCATCTGCTGGGCGACCGCAAGCACCTTGGTCTGATCCGGCGTCAGCTCAAGCGTTGCGGTCGTGCCAACCACGGACTTGCTGCCATCCTGCTTTTCCTCGACCTGCTGATCGACGGCGAGCACGCGGACATTGCTGAGCACCGTCTCGGTTACGAATTTCTGGGTATCGCCCTTGCGCACCATGATCACGTCGACCCGGTCATTGGGGAGAATGAAGCCGCCGGCACCGGTGGCGACGGAAATCTCGGTGGCGACCGCACGTTTGCCGGAGGGCAGCAGCGAGGAGAGAATGTGGCTGTTGGAATCGGCGACCTTCTCTTCGCGGATCGGTTCGCCTTCAAAGATCGGCAGACGCACGACTGCGCCGTTCAGGTCTTTCAGGGCATCGGGGCGCTCGGATTCGGTAATGAAACCCTTGACCAGGCCGCTTTGCGGCCAGGCCATCCAGTGGATCGACTTCTCATTCAGGCGCGAGCCGACCGGAAGATTGGCGTCGGCGACGAGCACATTGGCCGTCGCCTCCTTCTCTATCACCGCTTCGACCTGCGGCACGACGTTGCGCGTGCCGGCCAGACGCATCGCCAGCAATCCGGCAAGCCCTGCCGCGACAACTGCCACCGCGAGTATCATTAAGCGAGCGGGTTTCATGATCATTCCTTGGGGAATACGACTCTTCGCCCCGCAGAATGCTCCGCAATTGGTGTAATTATGGTTAATGGTATATTACATTTACAATCAATTAAGCATAACTATTAAAGGCACGCAGAATATAGCGTTGCGCAATACATCATTAATTCTTAGAAAGATCTAATTTAGATAATATGATATGTCGCCGCCGCGACCATAGGCGACGAGGGAAAAGCCAGGAAGCCGCCGATAGCGATGGCAATGCCATAAGGGATCTTCTTGGCAATCAGCAGCGAGTTCGGCAGTGGCAAGCCCATGGCCATGATGGCGCTCGAATGCGAGCGGATCACGAGGATAAAAAGCGTCACCGCGCCGCCGATGAGGGCAACATAGACGAGGAAGGCGAGAAGCGACGGATCGTAGCCAAACCAGAGTGCGGACGCCGCCAGCAGCTTGGCGTCGCCACCGCCCATCACGTTGAGGGCAAAAAGCGCGAAGCAGACGCTGAACACGATGGCCGCGCCGGCAAAATGCATGCCGATGTCGGGCCATGTCAGACTGAGCAAGGGCGCAAGTACGATGAAGGAACCGAGCAGGACGAGCGAAACCCGGTTCGGGATCGTCATCGTAAACAGGTCGGAAAAGGCCGCGACCGCGAGGCAGAGCGGGAAGATCAGCAATGTTGCAGCTTCAAGCATTTGATATCCCCAGCTTAACCTATAAAAGTCAAAAACCGCTCACTATAGGGAGCGGTTTCCGAATATCTTACATCATTATACTTCCGCACGATTAATGCGCAGTAGAAGCAGCGTTCATCTTGTCGGAAATGCCGTTGAACGTGGTGCTGAGCGTGTTGCCCAGTGTGGTTGCGCCGGCAATGATGGCGACGGAGATCAGCGCTGCGATGAGGCCGTACTCAATTGCTGTCGCACCGGATTCGTCTTTCAGAAAACGCGAAAAAAGTTTAGTCATGAGGTAGCTCTCCGCTCACTTTGTTGGCTGCACGCCAGCCAACTGTGCCGTTTTCGATCCAAACATGCCGCCGAGACGCCGCAATCAATTAGTGTGCGGTAGAAGCAGCGTTCATTTTGGTGGAAATATTATTGAACACGGTGCTGAGCGTGTTGCCCAGGGTCGTTGCGCCAGTAATGATAGCGACGGAGATCAGCGCGGCAATCAGGCCGTATTCAATTGCGGTCGCACCGGATTCGTCTTTCAGGAAACGGGAAAAAAGCTTGGTCATAGGTTCACTCCACTCACTTTGTTGACAGCACGTCCGCCAACTGTTTGCCGTTGATCGGATGAGCAGAACGGTAGCGGCTGGCCGTTTCCATCGCTTTAAGGAAGTGGGTTAACAGATCGGAAAAACTAAAACGCAAATAGACTAGTTAACGTCAATTCATGTCTTTCCAAGCATTTTTAGAGAAAATCTTCAGCCTCTTCGTAATGATTAGGAGCTGATATATTAGCAATCAATGGGAATTGTTCCAATATATTGCAACTCCCGTAGGGAAATCCCAAAATGGAAGCAGAAGAGCACGACTTGCATCGGAACTGAACGAATAGCCTTCCCCTTAATTGTTCATTCACCATTCTTTCTCATTCTATTTGGTAATTGTTTCCGTCATCAGCTTCACGAGGCCAGACCCATGCCAACCCGCGGCAAAATTGCATTCTTTGCCTGCGTCGCCGCAACAGTGGGGCTGATGCCGCAGTTTTCCCACGCCGCGGATAACGGCATGCTGCGCGTCTATATGGATCATGCACGCGTATTGAAGCTCGATCGTCCCGTCAGCAAGGTCATCGTCGGCAATTCGCAAGTGGCGGACGCGACCGTTGCCGATCCGAAGACCATCGTGCTTACCGGCCGCAGTTTCGGCACCACGAACATCGTCCTGCTCGATTCCGACGGCAACGCAATCGTCGATGAGCGTATCCTCGTATCGATCGACGAGGGCAACACAGTCCGCGTCTACCGCCAGACCGACCGCTCGGTGCTTTCCTGCACGCCCAACTGCGAGCAGCATGCCCAACAGAACAGCACCGCCGCAGCCGCTACCCAATAATGGCGGCATCTCCGTTCCTTCTCTGTATTCAACTATATTAAATAAGACTCGTCTTTCTTAAACAATCCAAACATTTCTTCAATATGAAGAGAGATGAGAAACGGATTATCAAGAAAGCGGCTCTAGTCTTAACCCCACTTAAAACGTGCGGATTCCGGTATGATGCCAGAGGACGATATACTTGGGGGCAAGACTTTTGCGCAGAAGCGGGCAGGCGGACGCTTGCGCGCATTCGTGCGTTCTCGCGACGGCGCTGCCGCCATCGAATTCGCCCTTCTCGCGATCCCCTATTTCCTGATCATCTTCGCAATTCTGGAAACCTTCGTCGCCTTCATCGCCGAACAGGTCGTTTCCAATGCCGTCGATACCGTGTCGCGCGAGATCAGGACCGGGCAGATCACCGCCGCCACGGGTGCACAACCGTTCCGTCAGGCTTTCTGCAACGAAATTTCCGTGATCATCGCATGCTCGGCAACCGAACTGACGACGCCGACCAATCTCTATCTCGACGTGGAAAGCTACACGAGCTTTGCAGCCATGCCGACCACCATCCCACGCGTGTCGTCCGATCCCTATTCCGACCTCGACACAACGGGCTTCAAATTCGCTCCCGGCGGCGCCAAGTCTATGAATATGGTGCGCGCCTACTATCGCTGGCAGATAATGACCGATCTGCTGCGGCCTTATCTCACCACGATACGGCCGTCAGACGGTTCGATGCCGACGACCTACCTTATCGTCGCAACGGCCGCCTTCCAAAACGAGAATTATCCGTGAGGAGGGTGGCGATGGCACGAAAGGAGCTAACGGTTAGGTTTTGCGCCCTTTTGCGGCGCTTTACCCGCGACGAGCGGGGCATCGGCGCGATCGAATTTGCCATTCTCTTTCCGGTGCTGCTGATGCTCTATCTCGGCGCCTTCGAACTTACCATTGCGCTCAGCGTCGAAAAGCGCGCCAGCCGGTCGGCCGGATCCATTGCCGATATCGTGACGCAGCAATCCAGCGTCAGTAAGACGGTGCTCGCCACCATGCCTTCGGTTGCAAACGCTATTTTCGCACCCTACGACTCGACCGGCCTGACCCTGAAAATCACCGGTATTCAGCTCGATGCCAGCAGTAATGCCACCGTTGCCTGGTCCTGGGCGCAGGATGGCAGCAAGCCCTACGCGACCGGTGGCACCGCCACCGTCCCCAGCGACATCAATCAGGCGAGCACATTTCTGGTGCGCACCGAGCTTGCCATTCCGTATCAGCTCATCAGTTTCGGCTCGGATTTCCTGCCCGCCGGCAGCAGCCAGATCACCATCAGCCGCGAGTATTTCTATCGTCCACGGACCGACAGTACGGTCACCTGCAGCGATTGCTGAGCAGAATTGTTGTAAATCCCTGCAATATTTCCCACCTGAACAGGAAATTGCCAAGTTGACGTCGCCGTTATATGGGTGACGTCCAATGCGCCTGACGCTGGACGTCGCGCATTGAGCAATCCTATCGGGTGGACCATGGCGCGCGCCTTTCTCTTCGTTCTTGATTCCTTCGGTGTCGGCGGCAGCCCGGATGCGGCCACCTATGGCGACGAGGGCGCCGATACGCTCGGCCATATCGCCGAGTTCTGCGCGGCGGGTGCCGCCGACCGCGACGGCCTGCGTTCCGGCCCCTTGTCGCTGCCGAACATGTCGGGTCTCGGCTTGCTGGAGATCGCCAAGGCGGCAACAGGCAGCTATCCGGCCGGCATGCCGCAGCCGGAAAAGCTCTTTGGTCTCTACGGCTGCGCCAACGAAGTGTCGCGCGGCAAGGACACGCCATCCGGCCATTGGGAAATCGCCGGCACACCCGTCATGTTCGACTGGGGCTATTTTTCCACCGAGGGCGACGCATTTCCGCCGGAGCTGGTCGATGCCATCTGCGAGGCCGCCGATCTCCCCGGCATTCTCGGCAACTGCCATGCATCTGGCACCGAGATCATCGCCAAATATGGCGAAGAGCATATCCGTAGCGGCAAGCCGATCTGCTACACCTCGTCAGACTCCGTCTTCCAGATTGCCGCGCATGAGCGCCATTTCGGCCTCGAACGGCTGACCGCCCTCTGCCAGATCGTCCGCACCCTGCTTGATCCTTATAATATCGGCCGCGTTATCGCCCGCCCGTTCGTCGGCGAGACGCAGGCGACATTCGAGCGTACCGGCAACCGTCGCGACTTCTCCGTGTTGCCGCCGGAGCCGACCCTGCTCGACCGACTGGTCAAGGCCGAACGCACCGTGCATGCGGTCGGCAAGATCGGCGATATCTTTGCCCATCAAGGCGTCTCCCGCATCATCAAGGCCAACGGCAACATGAAGCTGATGGATGCGACGCTAAGGACGATGGACGAGGCCGGCGATGGCGACCTCGTCTTTACGAATTTCGTCGATTTCGACATGGTCTATGGCCATCGCCGCGACGTGGCCGGCTATGCGGCCGCGCTCGAAGCCTTCGACGCAAGGCTGCCGGAGGTGCACGAGAAGCTGAAGCCTGGCGATCTCGTCATCCTGACAGCCGATCACGGCTGCGATCCGACCTGGCGCGGCACCGACCATACGCGCGAGCGTGTGCCGGTTATCGCCTACGGGCCTGGCATCCGCTCGCGCTCGATCGGCGTCCGCCAGACCTATGCCGATATTGGTGAAACCGTTGCACGCCATTTGGGAATTGCGGCAGGGCCGCATGGAAGGAGTTTTCTGTGACATCGCATTTGAAAAAGGTCGAGCTGCATTGCCATCTCGAAGGCGCTGCTCCTCCGGCGCTGACGTTGGCACAGGCACGGAAATATAATGTCGACACCAGTGCCTTCATGCATGACGGTATCTATCTTTGGAAGGATTTTACCGAATTCCTCGTCTGCTACGACAAGGTTTCCGAAGTCTACCGCACCGAGGAAGACTATGCGCTGTTGACCGAGACCTATCTCGAAGAGCTTGCGGGCATCGGCACGATCTACAGCGAACTGATCGTCTCGCCCGACCATGGCGACCGGATCGGCCTCGGGGCCGATGCCTATATGGCCGGCGTTTCGGCCGGCATTCGTGCAGCGCAGGAAAAGAGCGGCATCGTCGCCCGGCTGCTCGTCACCGGCGAACGTCACTTCGGACCGGAGCGCGTCATCAAGGCCGCCGAATATGCCGCCAAGAGCGATAACCCGTTGATCACGGGTTTCAACATGGCCGGCGAAGAGCGCATGGGCCGGGTTGCCGATTATGCGCGCGCCTTCGACATTGCCCGCGAAGCCGGCCTCGGCCTCACGATCCATGCCGGCGAAGTCTGCGGCGCCTTCAGCGTCGCCGATGCGGTCGAGCTGGTCCGTCCGTCGCGCATCGGCCATGGCGTGCGCGCCATCGAAGATGCCGACCTCGTCAAGCGCCTCGCCGATCTCGGCACGGTGCTGGAAGTCTGCCCCGGCTCGAACGTCGCGCTGAATGTCTTTCCCGACTTCCCGTCGCACCCGCTGCGCAAGCTTCGTGACGCGGGCGTGCGCGTGACGATTAATTCCGACGACCCGCCCTTCTTCCACACCTCCCTGAAGCGCGAATACGAGCTGGCGTCCGCCGCCTTCGGCTTCAGCGACGACGAGATCAATGCCATGACTCGAACGGCAGTCGAAGCCGCGTTCGTGGACGACGCAACGCGGGCGACGCTGTTAGCGAGGATATGACCACATCGTTTTAGGTCGCCGACTGGGGATGACGTTCCAAAATGCGGCCTATTTTCTTGCACCACAGACGATTTCCGTGAAAGAAACATCAGATATCGCGGAATTATTGGAAGGCTGAAATCATGGACGGCGTTACTGTCATCGATCACCCGCTCGTGCAGCATAAATTGACCATCATGCGCAAGAAAGAGACGTCGACGGGAAGCTTTCGCCGGCTTCTGCGCGAGATTTCGACGCTGCTTTGCTATGAAGTGACGCGCGACCTCGAACTGACGATCGAGACGATCGAGACGCCGCTGCAACCGATGGACGCGCCGATCCTCGAAGGCAAGAAACTGGTCTTCGCCTCGATCCTGCGCGCCGGCAATGGCCTGCTGGAAGGCATGCTCGACCTCGTGCCCTCGGCCCGCGTCTCGCATATCGGCGTCTACCGCGATCACGAAACGCTGCAGCCGGTCGAATATTACTTCAAGGCGCCGGAAGATATTTCCGAGCGCCTGATCATCGTCGTCGACCCGATGCTGGCAACGGGCAATTCCTCGATCGCGGCAATCGACAAGCTGAAGGAACGCGGCGCCCATAATATCCGCTTCCTCTGCCTGCTGGCGGCTCCGGAAGGCATTGCCAATTTCCGCAAGGCGCATCCGGACGTACCGGTCTTTACCGCGGCAATCGACAGCCATCTCAATGAAAAGGGTTATATCGTCCCCGGCCTCGGCGACGCCGGCGACCGCATGTACGGCACGAAGTAAATCCTGAAGCTAGATTAGCTTTTTTGCCCGGCAGCCCCCCAACTGCCGGGCTTTTTATTGATCTGTTTAGCGGCCTGTCAGCGAAGCTATATTAAACGTAGGGATCAATGGGCTTGATATGGAAAAGCCCATGGGAAGGATCTCGCCGATGCTCGCTCGCGTTCTTGTCATTGCCGGTATCGTCGCCGCCGCTGCTACCCAGGTTCCTGCGTTGCTGGGCACGCAAATGGCAAGCAGCGAAAGATCGACGCCTGCGGTTAAGGTTGCCGTTGCGCAGCAGCCGGTCGCGACGACGGCGGCGGCATTTGGAAGCGTGTTGTTGCAGGCGGGTGCGGGCGGCCACTACGAAGGCGATTTCAAGATCAACGGCCGGCCGGTGCATGGCATGATCGATACGGGCGCGACCTATGTGGCAATCAATGAGAGCACCGCACGCCGCCTCGGCATCAGCGGCAACGATCTCGATTATCGCTACACCACGCAGACGGCCAACGGCCCATCCAAGGTGGCTCTCGTCAAACTCGACCGTCTTGAAATCGGCACGATCAAGGTCCGCGATGTCGACGCCGTGGTCGCGAAAGACGGCGCATTGAGCACAACGTTGATCGGCATGAGCTTCCTCAAAAAGCTCAATTCCTATAGTGCCGAAAACGGCTCGTTGCGGCTGACGCAATAATTACCGGTCAAATCCGGGTAACGATCACCGACGGCAGAACGGGTGCGGCATCGCCGATCCGGTAGTTCGCAGCCAGATCGCCTGCGGCCCTTTCGGCGCTCGCCTCGTCGGCCGCATGAACGGTTGCGATGCGATCGCCTTTGCTGACCCTTGTTCCGAGCGGCAGGATATCGCTGAAGCCGACGCGATGGTCGATCTTGTCCTGCGGATGACGGCGGCCGCCGCCGAGATCGATGACGCTCATGCCGATGGCGCGGGCGTCGCAGGCTGCAAGCCAACCGTCCGAAGATGCAAGAACAGGCTTCTGCACGGACGCCGCAACTAGGTATTTGTCCGGATGATCCAGCAGATCGGCAGGGCCGCCGAGAGCGTGGACCATGCGGGCGAACAGCTCGGCCGCCTTGCCGGAAGAGAGCGCTTCGCGCGCTTTCGCCTCAGCCTCAACCAATGTCTTCGCGATCCCAGCCTGCGTCAACATCTCGGCGGCGAAGGTCAGCACGACCGTTTCGAGCCGCGTGCCCGCCTTGCCACCCTTCAGGAAATCCAGGCAATTGCGGAGTTCGACGACATTGCCGGCGGCATCGGCGAGCGGCTGGTTCATGTCGGTGATCAAAGCGGAGGTTTTGACCCCGGCGCCATTCGCCACCTCTACCAGCGATCGGGCCAGCGTCTCGGCCTCTTCCAGAGAGGTCATGAAGGCGCCATTGCCGATCTTGACGTCGAGCACCAGCGTCTCGAGGCCGGCGGCCAGCTTCTTCGACAGGATCGAAGCGGTGATCAGCGGCACGGAATCGACCGTGGACGTGACATCGCGCACGGCATAGAGCTTGCCGTCGGCGGGCGCCAAGGCTCCAGTCTGGCCGATGATGGCGCAACCCACCTCATCCACCACCTTGCGGAAATGGGCGGCATGCGGGGTGATGCCATAGCCGGGGATCGATTCCAGCTTGTCCAGGGTGCCGCCGGTGTGCCCGAGACCGCGGCCGGAAATCATCGGCACGGCAAGGCCGCACGCCGCGGCGATCGGTGCCAGCATCAACGAGACATTGTCGCCGATGCCGCCGGTCGAATGTTTGTCGGCGATCGGCCTGTCGATGCCGGACCAAGAGAGCATATCGCCGGAGCGAGCCATGGCCAAGGTCAGCGCCACGGTCTCTTCGCGCGTCATGCCGCTGTACCAGACGGCCATGGCGAAGGCGCCGATCTGGCTTTCGGCCAACTCATCCCGCGCAAGGGCCGCGATGAAGGCGTCGATATCGGTGACGTGAAGCGTGCCGCCATCCCGCTTCCGCCGGATGATTTCCTGCGGGATCATGGCTCAGTATCCGGATGCTGCCGCGCTCGACTGCCCGCCGCCGAGCACGTTGAGGATATCGTCGAGCAGGCTCGACGCGCCGAAACGGAAAGTCGAGGGCATCGCCCAATCCGGCGCCATAATGGTCTCGGCAAGGCTCAGATAGAGCGCCGCATCGGCGACAGAGCCGATGCCGCCAGCCGGCTTGAAACCAACCTTGCGGCCACTCTGGCGGATCGCCCGCAGCATGATGTCGGCAGCCTCGAGCGTCGCATTGACGGCGACCTTGCCGGTCGAGGTCTTGATGAAATCGGAACCCGCCTCGATCGCCAGTTCGGAGGCGCGTCGGATCAGCGCCACGTCCTTGAGTTCGCCGGTTTCGAGGATGGTCTTTAAGAGCACCGGTCCCTTGCACTCGGCTCTGACGGCGGCCACCATGTCGGTAACGGCCTGCTCGTTGCCGGCCAGCAGCGCGCGATAGGGGATGACGAGATCGATCTCGTCGGCGCCATCGGCGATCGCCTCGCGTGCTTCGGCGGCGACATCAGCCACTTCCATATCGCCGGCCGGGAAATTCACCACGGTCGCGATCCGCACCGCATGGTCGGTTCCGAGAATGCCGCGTGCCTGGGCGACGAAACGCGGCCAGATGCAGATGGCGGCGGTGTGGCCATAGGGTGACTGGGCGCGCGCGCAGAGCGTCTCGATCTGCGCCGGCGTGCAGTCGTCCTTCAGGTTGGTGAGATCGAGAAGGGAAAGCGCAACGGCCGCCGTTTCTCTAAGGGAATGGCTCGTCATTGTTCGTTTCCTCCGTCCGCAATCATTTCCTTCAAGATGGCGGCAAGGCGAGCGCCGCCGACCGGGGCCATGTCCTTCGTCTCTTCATGCGTAAGCTCGGCGCCGGTCATGCCAGCCCCATAATTAGTAATGACGGAGGCGGCTGCAACCCTCAGGCCGAAAAGTCGCGCAAGAATAACTTCCGGCACCGTCGACATGCCGACAGCATCGGCACCCAGAATGCGCGCCATGCGGATTTCCGCCGGGGTTTCGAAGCTCGGGCCCGAGAACCACATATAGACGCCGTGCGACAGCTTGACCTCGGCCTTTTCCGCCGCCTTGCGCATGCGCATGATAAGGTCGGTATCATAGGCACTGGTCATGCCGACGAAGCGCTTGTCGCTTTCCTCGCCGATCAACGGGTTCATGCCGGAATAATTGATGTGGTCGGTGATCTGCATCACCGATCCCGGCGGCATTTCCTCGCGCAGCGATCCGGCCGAATTGGTGAGGATCAGCGTCTCGACGCCGAGAGCCTTCAGCGTCTCGATCGGCACGCGCATGGCGTTGGCGTCGCCCTTTTCATAATAATGCACCCGGCCGGACAGCATGATAACCGGCACGTCACCGAGATAACCGGCGACTAACGTGCCGGCATGACCGGAGACGGCACTGACGGGGAAATCGGGGAGATCGGCATAGGGAATGCGCACGGCATCCCTCACCTGATCGACCAGGGAACCAAGGCCGGAGCCAAGGACGATGCCGTAGCGCGGCTGGAGATCACCGAGCTTTACGGCCAGGAGGTCGACGGCGGCGCTCATCCGAGTATCTCGGTTTCGAAGCTGAAGGGCAGCATCTCGTCCATGGTCATGGTCTTCTTCACGCCGGTTTCGTCGCAGAGATAGATGCGGGTTTCCTTGCTGGCGAACTCGGCGATCTTCTGCCGGCAGCCGCCGCAGGGCGGGCAGAGCGGCAGCTTTTCGGCAATGACGGCCATTTCGACGATCTTCTTGGCACCGGCCATGATCATATGGCTGATCGCGGTCGGCTCGGCGCACCAGCCCTGCGGGAAGGAGAGGTTCTCGATATTGGCGCCGGTATAGACCTTGCCGTCCTCGGCACGGATGGCCGCACCGACAGGGAATTTCGAATAGGGGGCATGGGCAAAGGCCATCGCTCCGCGAGCGGCCTCAAACAGATCATGCGACATGGATCAGCGCTCCTTGGTGTAGGGCACGCCGCCCGCCTTTGGCGGTTTGGCGACGCCGATGAAGCCTGCGAGCAGGATGCAGGTCAGAATATAGGGCAGCGCCTGGAAAATCTGCACCGGCACTTCACCGATGCCAGGCACGGCCTTGCCCTGCATGAAGTTGGCGAAAGCATCGAGGAAGCCGAAGAGCAGGCAGGTGAACATGACCGGCACCGGCTTCCATTTGGCGAAGATCAGCGCCGCGAGCGCGATATAGCCCTTGCCCGCAGACATGTTGTTGATGAAGGCGGCCGATTGGGCGATGGCAAGATAGGTGCCGGAGAAGCCGCAGAGAATGCCGGCGACGATCAGCGAGCGATACCGTAGCCACTCGACGGAGATGCCGGCCGTATCGACGGCGCCCGGATTTTCGCCGACGGCGCGCAGACGCAGGCCAAAGCGGGTGCGATAGAGGATCCACCAGGAAATCGGCACAGCAAGGAAGGCGAGATAGGTGAGAATATTATTGCCTGAGATGACGTTGGCATAGAGCGGCCCGATGAAGGGCACGTCATGGATGGCGTTGGCACCCGGCAAGGTGATCGAAGCGAAACGCGCCTCGGCCGGCAGCGTCGGCGTGCGCCCACCCTGGCCGAACCAGGCTTGGCCGAGCACGATGGTCAGGCCGGCGGTCAGGAAGTTGATCGCAACGCCCGAGACGATCTGGTTGCCGCGGTTGGTGATCGAGGCAAAGCCATGCAGGAGGCCGAGGGCGACCGATATGACGATGCCGGCGCCGAGACCAGCCCAGGCCGAGCCGGAGACGGAGGCGACACAGGCGGCGGCGAACGCGGACGCCAGCATCTTGCCTTCGAGACCGATGTCGAAAATGCCGGCGCGCTCGGAAAACAGGCCGGCAAGGGCCGTAAAGATCAGCGGAATCGACAGGCGGATGGTCGAGCCAAATATGCTGATGAGGAGATCATAATATTCCATCGTCCGATCCTCAGGCCCTGGCTAATTTTTGATAGGTGCGCACCATCGCGGGCCGGAACATATATTCGAGCGCGCCGGCGAACAGGATGACGAGGCCCTGGATAACCACGATCATGTCGCGCGTGATGTTGGGCATGTCGAAGGAAAGCGCATCGCCGCCCTGGTAGAGAATCCCAAACAGGATCGCCGCAAGGATGATGCCGACCGGATGGTTGCGGCCCATCAGGGATACGGCGATGCCGACGAAACCGGCGCCAAGCACGAACTCGACCTGCAGGCGGGCCGAAGCGCCCATCACCGGATTGAGCGCCATCATGCCGGCCAAGCCGCCCGAGAGCAGCATCGCGATGATGACCGTGCGGGCATACGGAATGCCGGCATAGACGGCAGCCGTTGGGCTGAGGCCGAGCGTGCGCATTTCATAGCCGAGCTTGGTGCGCCAGACGAGCATCCAGACGAGGAAGCACATGACCAGCGCGATCAGGAAGGACACGTTGAGGGGTGCCGCACCGATCGTCGAACCGAAGATGCCCATCAGCCAGTCCAACTTCGGAAGCTGACCGCCCGCGAGGAAGGTACGGGTTTCCGGCGCCATCTTGCCGGGTACGATCAGCACATGCACCAGGATGAAATTCATCATCGCCGAGGCAATGAAGTTGAACATGATGGTGGTGATGACCACGTGGCTGCCGCGCTTAGCCTGCAGCCAGGCGGGAATGAGAGCCCAAAGCGCGCCGAAAATGGCTGAGCCGATGACCGCGAAAGGCATCGTCACATACCAGGGCACATAATTGTCGAGCGTCAGCGCCACAAGCGCGCAGCCGAGGCCGCCGACATAGGCCTGGCCTTCCGAGCCGATGTTGAACAGGCCCGCATGAATGGCGACGGCCACCGATAGGCCGGTGAAAATGAAGCTCGTGGCATAGAACAGCGTGAAGCCGATGCCCTCGCCGCTGCCGAGCGCGCCCTGCAAGAGCAGGTTCAGCGCATCCAGCGGGCTTTCGCCGATGAACCAGACCACGAGACCGGAAATCAGGAAAGCGATAACGAGGTTGAGGACCGGGATCAGGCCATAATTGATCCAATTGGGAAGCGGAACGGATGCAGTGCTCATCAAGGCCTCATGCGGCAATGCCGGCCATCATCAGGCCGAGTGTCTGTTCACCGGCGTCAGCCGTTTTTTCGCCGACGACGTGGCCGGCGAACATGACGAGGATGCGGTCCGAAAGGGCGCGGATTTCATCCAGCTCCACCGACACCAGCAGGATCGCCTTGCCGGCATCGCGCATCTCGATGATGCGGCGATGGATGAACTCGATGGCGCCGATGTCGACGCCGCGCGTCGGCTGGCCGATCAGCAGAGCCTTCGGATCGCGCTCGATCTCGCGGGCGACAACGATCTTCTGCTGGTTGCCGCCAGAGAAATTGGCGGTCTTCAGCCGGGCGTTTGGCGGGCGAATGTCGTATTTCTCGATCTTTTCAATCGCATCCTTGCGCATGGCGTCGAGATCGAGCATGCCGGCCCTGCCGTATTTCACATCACGGTGGTAGCCGAGCATGGAATTTTCATATTCCTCAAACTTGAGGACGAGGCCCATGTGATGGCGGTCTTCCGGAATATGGGCGAGGCCGAGTTCACGCAAGGCCGCGGGATCGGCGGTGCCGATCGGCTCGCCGTGCAGGTGGATTTCGCCCGAGGCGGGCTTGCGGATGCCGGCGATCGCCTCCAATAGCTCCGACTGACCATTACCGGCGACGCCAGCGATGCCGACGATCTCGCCGGCGCGGACGTCGAAGGAAACATTGTCGACCATGGTAACGCCACGGCCGTCCTTGACGGTCAGATTGCGGACGGAGAGCACGACCTCGCCGGGATGGGCAGAGCCTTTTTCGACGCGCAGCAACACGCGACGGCCGACCATCAGCTCGGCGAGCTCTTCGACGGTGGTTTCCGCCGTCTTGCGCGTGGCAACCATTTCGCCGCGGCGCATGACCGACACCGTATCGGTGATGGCCATGATTTCGCGCAGCTTATGGGTGATGAGGATGATGGTCTTGCCCTGATCGCGCAACACGCGGAGAATCCGGAACAGATTGTCGGCTTCGGCCGGTGTCAAAACGCCGGTCGGCTCGTCCAAGATGAGGATCTCGGCGCCGCGATACATGGCCTTCAAAATTTCGACGCGCTGCTGCTGACCGACTGGAAGCTCCTCGATCAAGGCGTCCGGATCGACATCCAGGCCGTAATCCGTTTCCAGGCGCCTCAGTTCGGCGCGGGCAGCCGTGACACCCTTCGCCAACAAAGCGCCGCCTTCGGCGCCGAGCATGACGTTCTCGAGCACGGTGAAATTATCGACCAGCATGAAATGCTGGTGCACCATGCCGATGCCGGCGGCAATGGCCGTCTGGCTGTCGCGGATGGCGATGGGATTGCCGTTGATGCGGATCTCGCCGCTGTCGGCATGATAGAAGCCGTAGATGATCGACATCAGAGTCGACTTCCCGGCACCGTTCTCACCGATGATTCCGTGGATCGAGCCCTTGGAAACGGTCAGGTTGATGTCTTTGTTGGCATGGACGGCACCGAACTTCTTGTCGATGCCCACGAGTTCGATGGCAGGCGTTTGGCTCACTACGCAGCTCCAGAAATCAGGCTTCCGGATAAGAAAAGGGCGTATGACGTTTGAATACGTCATACGCCCTTATTTCATATCAGCTCTTCGGGCAGGCGTTGTCGGTCGTGTAGTCGTGCACCTTGATCGTGCCGGAGATGATGTCGGCGGTTGCCTTGTCGACGGCGGCCTTCATTTCCGGCGTGACGAGCGGCTTGTTGTTGTCGTCCATGGCAGCGCCCACGCCCTCTTCCTTGAGGCCGAGTTCCTGCGTGCCGGCCGTGAACTTGCCGTTCTTGGCATCGGTAAAGGCGTTATAGACGGCGAGGTCGACGCGCTTGACGACAGAAGTCAGGACCGAACCCGGATGCAGGTAGTTCTGGTTGGAGTCGACGCCGACCGAAAGCTTCTTGTTGTCGGCAGCCGTCTGCAGCACGCCGAGGCCAGTCGCGCCGGCAGCCGCGTAAACAACGTCAGCACCCTGGTCGATCTGGTTCTTGGTGAGCTCGCCGCCGCGAACCGGGTCGTTCCAGGCAGCGCCGGTCGTGCCGGTCATGTTCTGGAAGACTTCGATCTTCGGATTGGCGGCGCGGGCGCCCTGCTCATAACCACATTCGAACTTGCGGATCAGCGGAATGTCCATGCCGCCGACGAAGCCGATCTTGCCGGTCTTCGAAGCCATGGCAGCCATGACGCCGGCGAGGTAGGAACCTTCATTTTCCTTGAACTTGACGGAACGAACGTTCGGCAGGTCGAGGCTGTCGTCGATCAGAACGAACTGGGTCTTCGGATATTCGGCAGCAACCTTCTGCAGAGCGGACGTCCAGGCGAAGGAGACGGCGATAACCGGATTGAAGCCCTTGCTGGCGAAGTTGCGCAGCGCCTGTTCGCCCTGGGTGTCGCCCGTCGGCTCGAAGTCGCGATAGGCGACGCCGGTTTCCTTCTTGAACCTTTCGGCGCCGTTATAGGCCGCTTCGTTGAAGGACTTGTCGAACTTGCCGCCGGTGCCATAAACGATCGCCGGCTTAATGTCGGCCGCAAGCGCCGTTGCCGACATGGCAGCCAAGGCGAAAAGGGTCAAAAGGGATTTTTTCATGAGTTGCAGCCCTATTGTTGCTATCTTGTTGGGTCCTCCCGCAAGTCCGTTGACCGGACATGTCTGCGGAACCGCCGGCCTCCCCCGAGGCCAAGCTGGCGCATCCTTGCATGGCTGCAGGAAAAATTCACGAGAAATTTTTCAGTTGGTAAAGATTTGTGGGAATTGCCAAAAACCCGCCCAAGAGAGCTGATTTTTGAACATTTTCGCCCTCAAACTGCGATTTTATTAGCCAAACAAGGTCGGATGGCCGATGTGGCAAGAACGGTCTTAAACGCTTGCGGCATTCACGATCGGTTGCCTCGATACTCGAGTAATCTATATCAAAGCGATTGTCCAAAACGCATTTGATCGCCCGATTTCGCGAGGCAGCTCGTCGTGTCGAGATCCCTCAGTCATAAGCTTTTCATCATCGAAGTCAGAACCTCGCGCAGTCCGGTTCGGCCGCGTCTTATATCGCCGACACCCGGCTCCGCATCGATCCGTCCGGCATTGTGGGCGTCATACAATTCCGCAACCAGTTCGGCATAGCTTGCGCTTATTCCTCCCCGAACGAGTGCAGGGATCCAGTCCAGGCGAGGCATCTCGCTGGCGATAATTTTCCGGCCGGCAAGCTCTCCAGCAATCCGCGCAACATCCTCGACGCTGTAGCGATCTGGCCCCTCCGCATGAATGATGCTGAGAGGTGCCTGGGTGCCGGATAGCAGCAATTCGCCCGCAATAACGCCGACATCGGGAGCCGACACGGTGGGAAATAGTTTAGTGACCGGATGATGCCGGCTTGGGAGCACCCCGGTCTCGATCGCGCGTCCGATCTGGCGGCTCCAATTCTGCATGTGTTCGGCCGAGCGCAGGAAGGTCAGAGCGGCGGGCAGCTTTTTCAGTTCGGATTCCAGATGATGGAAAATCAGCGTGATGCCTGTGTCGGATGCAAGATGCGCGCCGTAGTCGGAGATCGCTAGAACGGAGCTCGGCCTGTTCCGGTCGAGTGCATCGACGATCGTTCTTATGCTGTTTTTCATCTCCGCGGCTGCATCATCCGCCTGAACGCTTGTGGGGCAGATGATCTGCACGGCCGTCGCGCCTCTCATGCTTTCAGAAAGAGCCGCACTGTCCTGAATATCGGCGATGGCGACATCGCAACCCATGGCGCTTAGATCATCGGCGCTATTTTGACGTCGCACGACGGCTCTTACCGGTGCGCCCTGGCGGCGAAGCTCGGCAATCGTCGCCCGCCCAATCTTTCCGGTCGCGCCCAAAATTACGAACATCTCTTCATCCTCAAACGTTCATCGTGGATGTGGAGCATGCTGTTTTTATGCGTCCTGTCGCACAGGATCGGACAATGGAGAGCAGAAATGGACAGCAAAATACCGTGCCGACGCGACCTTCCCTGGACTATCGCCTCATCCGGGCGATGCCGGTCGGTGTTATGCCGAGAATGCGCTTCATCGCCTGTGCCATATGGCTCTGATGGGCGAAGCCTGCGGCGAGCGCGATCTGGCTGATCGACAGCTCTCCCATGGCAAGCAGGTGTCTGGCGCGCTCCACCCGGCGGCGGATCACATATTGATGCACCGGCATGCCGAACGAGCGGCGAAACAGCACCTTCAGATGCGAAACGCTGATCGCCGCCACCTCCGCCAACTGTGCCAGCGATAAATCCCCATCAAGATGGGATTCAATGAACTCGACCAGCCTGCGTCTCTGGTTCGATGAAAGCTTTTGCCTAGCCGAAACGGTTGTCGCATCGAATGTACCAGCGATGAGCCGCACCGCCAGCGCCCTGCCAAGGCTTTCAACGAACAGGCGATCGGCGGGTTCATCCACCTTCGTTTGCGTTTCCAGCGCCAGGGCGATGTGCTCGATACCTGGATCGCGATGCTGAAACTTGGGACGGATGGCAATGCTGTCTGGATCGATCTCCATATCCTCCGCCGCACCGCGCATGATCGCGGGGCTTATCCACAAGCGCAGAATTGTGCAGTCGGCGTCGTCTTCCCATTCGCCATCCAATCCGGCCGGAACGATATCGATATCGCCATGCGACTGAACGCGGCGATGCTGCCAGCCGTCGCACCGGCAGGAGGCGTTAACCGGCGCTCCCATATGAATTCCAAGACGGTGAAAGGGTGTTGCGGGAATGTATGTCAGGCCAGCAGCGATATGCCACCGGGTCGCTCTGATGCCGAAGGGGCCGAGGTCGTGGTCAAGCAAGTTCCATCTCCCGTCTCCAGCGCCCAGTGGACCGGATTCTTACTGCGCCCGGGCGGTCTAAACGCTGAAGCGACCGGCAACCGGCGGCTTCTTGTAGGCGGCCATCCACAAAAGCAGCGAGATCGCCAAGAACACCGCGAAAGCCGGCTGGAACAGCAACCACTGCACGGCCAGATCATAAAGGCGCGGATGGATATAATAGGAAATCAGCGACTGGACGGTCGCAAGGGACGACGGGCTGACATCGTTCCAGGCATCCTCCATCGGGGTCAGCACCACGGCGGAGGCCGCAACCGATTGGATGGAATCGATGGTGCCGGCGACCACCGCAACGACCAGCGCGACGAGACTGGCAAAACGCAACAAGAAACGCATCGAACCCTCCGCATACTCACTTCCCGTCGGCCATAGTCGACTGGGTTACTGCATTCCGCTCCGTCCTTCTTCTTAGATATGATCGGAGCCGGATAAGCGCAATGGACCAAAGGTCTGGAGTTTTCTGTCGGGAAGTCAAAAATCTGTCAGATTCGGGTTGATCCTAAGAAATTCATCGGTATATATCGCGGCCGTTCCGACGATTTGCCTCCTGACCGGTTGCGAAACGCCAAAGGACAGGTGGCCGAGTGGTTTAAGGCGCACGCCTGGAACGCGTGTGTACGTGAAAGCGTACCGAGGGTTCGAATCCCTCCCTGTCCGCCATTCTCGAAATTTTCGATAATCATTTCAGCTTTTTATTCTCTTCCGGTAGCCGCGAAGCGTCATGCCGATCGACAGCATGACGCCAGCAAGCATTGCGTGGCGAGAACTTTGAGTGTGAGCCGCGTCGACTCTCGCTTTTTTCTTCTTTTCAGTTTCTTGCCGCAGCCGCGTCTATGCCACGCAGATGCCAGGGACCCCGACCTTCTGGAACAGATGGGGCGAGGCAACGGACGAGGATGGATAGGCCGAGATTTTTTTCCTGAACTCCGGATGCGTGAAGGCGGCTCGGAAATCAGCCATAGTCTCCCAGACGGCATAGTTCAGATAGGCGGGGCTCTCGCCGACCGCGCGATGAAGCTGGGTCGAAATGAAACCCGGCTGCCGCTTCATGAACGCGGCATCGTCTTGCCATGCATTGAGGAACGTCTCCTCATCCGCCTTATCGAGCGTGAAGAGATTCACGAGGACAACGGGGGCGGCTTCGACGGTGATTTGGCGGTCAATCGGAAATGAGGGGTCCATTGGGCGCATTGGTGACATGGTGTGCTCCGTTCGATATGGTTGCATGATGTCAATCTGACGCCATACACGTAGATAATTGACATTATGATGTCAAATAGAATACAGGATGACAAATGCAAGAGACCAAACGAACGCCGGTCGGAATCGCCCTGACCGGTCTGATTCTCGATCTATTCAGGCTTCACAGCCGCGTGCTCGCCTCCGGCGACAGGCTGGTTGCTCCGCTCGGCCTGACGAGTGCCCGCTGGCAAATCCTCGGCGCTATCAATTCGGCGGACCGGCCGCAGCCGGTTGCGTGGCTGGCGCGCGACATGGGAGCCAACCGCCAAAATGTGCAGCGCATCGTCAACGATCTGGAGAAGGACGGACTCGTTGCCTTCGAGCCCAATCCGCACCACCGGCGGGCGCAGCTCATCCTGATGACGGACAAGGGCAGGCAGACATTCGACGCCGCCATGCGTCTGCAAGCCCCCTGGGTCAACGATCTCTCGGACGGGCTCTTGGTCGAGGACATCGAAACGATGCGCGGGGTCATGTCGGTGCTGCGCGGCAAACTGGAAAGAAATGAAGATGCTGAAGAGCAGGTCTGATCGCTATGGCGCTGTCGCAGTCTCAATTCACTGGCTGAGCGCCATCCTGATCCTGGCCCTGCTCGGCTCCGGTTTCCGGGCCGCAAATGCTATGGGCGCGGCCAGCAAGGCTGCTTTCCTGCGTTTCCATATTCCAGTAGCGATCGCAATTCTGTTCTTGACGCTGCTTCGCATTGTCTGGTGGTGGCGTTTTGATCGGAAGCCACTGCCGGCGGAGGGATTGCCTCTCTGGCAGGAGCGCATCGCGGGCGGGGTTCACATCGCCTTCTACCTCGTCATTCTTGGTATGGCTGCCAGCGGCATCGGCATGATGATCCTAAGCGGCGCGGCACCCGCTATATTTGGGGCGCCTGGGGCGATGTTGCCCGACTTCACCGATTATCCGCCGCGAATACCGCATGGTTTGGGTGCCTTCTTGCTTGTCGGGCTGCTGGTGTTTCATGCCGGTGCGGCCCTTTATCACCAATTCGTTCGCCGCGATGATCTGCTCCAGCGCATGTGGTATGCCGGGTCGTCCGGCGATTAGAGTTGTGCTGGAAAGCCGCGGGACCTCACCTTCGGCCTCTTATTATTTCATTGCGATCCCGCCTTGCCTTTCGCCATCGTCCTCAGATGCTCGACCAAATCGCGCGCGAAGGGAGACAGGTCCTCAATAGCACGCATGCAGAGCAGGAGACGGCGTGTTGCCCAGTCGTCGGTCAGCCGGACAGAGCGAATGGGCATCGATCGACGGCATCTTTTCGCGGCGGTTTCCGGCACGATCCCGATGCCGACGCCTTGGGCCACCATTCGGCAGATGCCCTCGAATGTTCGCATCCGGACCCGAAACTTCAGCGGATGGCCCGCACGGGCCGCATGCTCGTCGATATGCTCCTGCAAGGGGCTGCCGATCGTCAATCCGACGAATTCCTGTCCGACGACTTCCACAAACGCAAGCGCCTTTGCTGAAGCCGAGGGATGATCGGCAGGCAGGACGAGAAGGAGGCGATCGATGGCGAAGGGCAGGAGCTGCAAATTGCCGGCATCGACGGCGTCCGAGATAATGCCGATCTCCGCTAGGCCGCCCGCCACCGCCTTCACGATCTCGGTGCTCAGCCGCTCATTCAGATCGATGTCGATATGCGGACGCGTTGCGAGATAGGGCGCAAGCGCCTCGGGAAGAAATTCCGTAATGGCGGCCGTGTTCGCCAGCAGCCGGATATTGCCCTTCAGCCCCTTGGCATAGACGCCCAACTCGCCCCGCATATGGTCGATCTGCCGAAGGATGATACGAGCGTGGTGTGCCAGAGCCTCGCCGGCGGCCGTCGGCGCGATCCCCCTGCGGCGGCGTTCGAGCAGCCGCACGCCGCTCACCTCTTCCATTCCGCGTAGCCGTTCGCTGGCCGAAGGAAGCGCAAGATTGGCGCGCGCCGCTCCATGGGTGATGCTGCCCGCCTCGACGACGAGCAGGAACAGGCGAAGGTCGGTGAGATCGAAACGCATGGGCCGGAAGGCTATCATGCCCCCAGCCTTCGGAACAGCCAAAGGCTGAGTTAGGATCATCCGCATTGCGGACGGCCAGCGGAATTGCCACAAATGGCGGCATGTTCGACCATTCTTCCTGGCTGATCCTTGCCACCGCTTCAACTTTCCTCCTCGCCGGCATCGTCAAGGGTGTCACCGGCATGGGCTTGCCGACGGTCGCCATGGGGCTGCTGGGCGCTATCATGCCGCCGGTGGCGGCGGCCGCCTTGCTGATCGTGCCGTCCTTCGTCTCCAATGTCTGGCAGTTGTTCGCCGGACCGAGTTTCGCAGCCCTCGCCGGAAGGCTATGGCCCATGCTGCTCGGCATTCTTGTCAGCACGGTCGCCGCCACCTCGATGCTGGCGAGCGACAATACGCAGTGGATCACGATGGCGCTGGGTGCCGCCCTGATCATCTATGCCGGCTACACCCTGTTTGCCCGGCAACTGTCCGTGCCGAAAAGGGCCGAACCCTGGCTGTCGGCGCTGATCGGTCTGATGACCGGCGCGGTCACTGGCGGTACCGGAGTCCTTGTCATTCCCGCCGTTCCCTATCTTCAGGCCCTCGCATTGGGCAAGGACGATCTGATCCAGGCGCTCGGGCTTTCCTTCACGGTTTCGACCATCGCCCTTGCAATCGGATTGGCGGCGCGCGGAGCCTTTCAGCTCGATAATCTGGCGATGTCCTCGCTCGCCGTAGCGCCGGCGCTGCTCGGAATGTGGCTGGGACAGGCAATCCGACGCAAGGTCAGTCCCGCAACGTTTCGCCGATGGTTCCTGATCGCTCTCATCGTGCTTGGTACCGAACTCGCCCTGCGTCCGTTCTTCTAGCGCACCAACGGCCGGCGAAGCCTCTTCCAGGTTTCGGGTTCACGGCGTCATGCGATATAAGGACGGCATCAGGGAGGCGGATCAGCATGGGATTCCAGGACGACGATCTCGAAAAATTTGCCGCAGAGGGCGCGGCGACACTGCCGGCCACGGATGTCCATGGTCATGTCGAAAACGACGGCGCCCGCATCTGGTATGCGGCCTATGGGTCCGGCATGCCGGTGATCCTGCTGCATGGCGGCCTCGGAAACAGCGGCAATTGGGGATATCAGGTTCCGGCCTTGATCGATGCCGGCTATCGCGCCGTCGTCATCGATAGCCGTGGCCACGGGCGCAGCACCCGCGATTTGCGACCCTATAGCTATGAGCTGATGGCATCGGACGTGCTGGCCGTGATGGACAGGCTGCACATTGAAAAAGCAGCCGTCGTCGGATGGAGCGACGGGGCATGCACCGGCTTGATCCTCGCTAGGACCAATCCGGCGCGCATTGCAGGCGTTTTCTATTTCGCGTGCAACATGGACCCCAGCGGCACAAAGGAATTCGTGCCCACGCCGATCATCGACCGTTGCTTTTCCCGACATGTGAAGGACTATGCCGCGCTTTCGGCCACGCCGGATCAGTTCGACGCCTTCGTTCAGGCAGTCAGCCTGATGCAGCGGACGGAGCCGAACTATTCTGCCTCCGATCTCGCCGAGATCGACGTGCCTGTTGCCATCGTGCATAGCGAGCACGACGAATTCATCAAGCGCGACCACGCCGACCATCTCGCCCGCAGCATCTCGGGCGCGGGGCTTATCCTGCTTCCCGGCGTCAGCCATTTCGCGCCGCTGCAGCGGCCGGGGCAGTTCAACGATGCGATGCTGACTTTCCTTCGCAAGATTACTGGGTAGCCCAAGGCTCCGGCAGGAACCCGGCGGAATCATCATTCTCCGGATCTTGCTCGCGCGGGATTTGGTTGCGCACGTCCGATTGTTCGGATAAATGATGATCATCATATTTCGAATCTCCCCAGACCGAACCGCCGCTGACCGGCCCTTCCGCCCAGGGAGCAAAATCCGCTCCAGGCAGGAGAATTTCATGACAACTACTTTGTTTTCGCCGCTCGCCGTCGGTCCATACGAACTGGCGCATCGTGTCGTCATGGCGCCGTTGACGCGCATGCGGGCAGGCCAGCCGGGCAACGTGCCTTCAGCGATGAACGTCGAATATTATGCGCAGCGCGCGTCGAGGGGCGGGTTGATCATTTCCGAGGGTTCGCAGATTTCGCCCGCCGGACAGGGAATGCCGGCAACACCGGGCATCCATACGTCGGAGCAGATCGCCGGCTGGAAAGCGATCACCCAAGCGGTTCACGCCAAGCGCGGCCGGATCTTTCTGCAGCTCTGGCATGTTGGCCGCATTTCCCATTCCTCGCATCAGCCTGATGGCGACCTGCCATTCGCGCCGTCGGCGATCGCGGCTGCCGGAAATGCTTTCACGGCGTCATTCGAGCGCGTGCCCTTCGAGACGCCGCAGGCAATCGATACTGATCTGATGCCCCTGCTGATCGACGTCTACGGCCGGGCGGCTGCCAATGCGAAGGCGGCCGGTTTCGATGGTGTCGAAATCCACGGCGCCAACGGCTATCTGATCGAACAATTCCTGCAGGCCCGTTCGAACCAACGCACTGACCAATATGGCGGTTCGATCGAGAACCGGACACGCCTGCTGCTCGAAGTGATCGAGGAGGTGTCCAAGGTCTGGGGTTCGGATCGCGTCGGCGTCCGCCTCTCCCCCTTCGGCATTGCCAATGACAGCGGCGAGGACGATCCGTTGCGGCTCTACGGCCATGTCATCCGCGAGCTCGACCGGCTGCACCTTGCCTATCTGCACCTGATCGAACCGCGCGCCAGCGGCGCCGGCCAAGCCGAAGTCGACCACAAGAACGTACCGTCGGCAGCGGAGCTCTTCCGTCCTGCTTGGTCCGGAACCTTGATCGCCGCCGGCAATTTCAAGCCTGAAACCGCCGAGACTACCCTCGCCGCCGGCCATGCTGACGCCATCGCTTTCGGCCGACTGTTCATCGCCAATCCCGATCTGCCGGAGCGCATTCGCCGCGGCGCGAGCCTCAACCCCTATCATCGCCCGACCTTTTACGGCGGCGGCGCAGAGGGCTATACGGATTATCCGACATTGGACGCCAGGGAGGCTGCGGAATGAGTATGCCAAGCGCCATCATCGTTGGAGTGGGAGCGGAACAAGGTCTCGGCGCAGCCCTCTGCCGGCTGCTGGCCGACAAAGGCTACCATGTCATCATCGCCAGCCGGACGTTGGAAAAGATCACCAAGGTCGCTGACGCCATCAATGCCTCTGGCGGCAGTGCCGAAGCGATAGAAACCGATGCGACCAACGAAGCCGCGGTGAAGCGGCTGTTCGAGCATGCCTTTGCGCCGCAGGATGAGATCGATCCGCCGGACTTCATCGTCTTTAACGCCGGCATCAATCGTCATGTCGGCTTTCGCGGCGTCACCGCCGCCGAGTTCGAGGAGTTCTGGCGCATCTGCTGTTTCGGCGGCTTCCTCGTCGGGCGGGAGGCGGCCCGGCATCTCGTCCCCCTCGGACGCGGCACAGTGATCTTTACCGGCGCTTCGGCAAGCCTGCGCGGCAAGGCAGGATATGCGCAGTTCGCCGCCGCCAAGGCGGGCTTAAGGATGATCAGCCAGAGCATGGCGCGGGAGTTCGGGCCGCTTGGCCTGCATGTCGCCCACACCATCATCGATGGCGGCATCGACGGCGAAAGATTGCGGTCAAGGCGGCCGGACGTGGAGGCCGACGCGCTGCTCAACATCGATGCCATCGCCGAGACCTACTGGCATATCCACCGCCAGCATCCCTCCGCCTGGACGCAGGAGATCGACCTGCGCCCCTATAAGGAAACGTTCTGAGGCCGGCGCTTACCAGCGCCGACCCCATAAAAATCCTCAGCCGGCAGGAAAGGGATTGCGTTCACTAAAGCCGCGCTGATGCCAATAGGGATAGGTGGGCGTCTGGGCGCTGGCGGCGTCAAGGCGGGCGACCTGCTCCGTGGTCAGGTTCCAACCGACGGCACCGAGATTGTCGCGCAACTGGCCTTCGTCGCGGGCGCCAACGATAATGCTCGACACTGTCGGCCGCTGCAGCAGCCAGTTCAGGGCCACCTGCGGGATAGTCTTGCCGGTTTCCTTCGAAATCTCGTCAAGCGCATCGACCACAGTGTAGAGATACTCGTTGTCCACCTGTGGGCCATTGTCCGCCGTCTTGTGCAAGCGGCTGACCTCCGGCAATGGTTGGCCTCGACGAATCTTGCCGGTCAGGCGGCCCCAGCCGAGCGGGCTCCAGACGACGGTGCCGACCTTCTGATCGACAGCAAGCGGCATGAGTTCCCACTCGTAATCGCGGCCGACAAGCGAATAATAGGCCTGGTGCGCGACATAGCGCGGCAGGTTGTGGCGATCGGCCGCCGCCAATGACTTCATCAGGTGCCATCCGGAGAAATTCGAGCAGCCGACATAGCGAATCTTGCCGGCACGCACGAGATCGTCGAGCGCCGACAGCGTTTCCTCGACCGGTGTCATGGCATCGAAGCCATGCAACTGGAAGAGGTCGATATGATCGGTCTGCAGGCGCTTCAGTGAAGCTTCCACGGCCTTGATCAGGTGGAAGCGCGAAGAGCCGACATCATTCGGCCCATCGCCCGAGCGAAAGGTTGCCTTGGTGGAAATCAGCACCTTGTCGCGGCGACCCTTGATCGCCTCGCCCAGCACCTGCTCGGCAACGCCGCCGGAATAAACATCGGCGCTGTCGAAGAAATTGAGACCGGCATCGAGGCATATATCGATCAGACGGCTTGCCTCATTGACGTCGGTGGCGCCCCAGGCACCGAAAAACTCGCCTTTGCCGCCGAAGGTGCCGGTACCGAAGCTCAGGACCGGCACGCGAAAACCCGATCCGCCGAGATAGCGATAGTCCATAACATAACCTCCAAAAGGATGGATGCATCAAAGATGGCGCGCGAGAGCGAACCGTACGGAGGTCGGACCGCACTCGTGCTTGAGTGATGTGTGGCGGTTACCCGGTTTGTTCAACACCTTCGATGCCCGCCGTCCGCATCTCGATCACTTGGCGGGCGGCCGCTGCGGCGGCATCCTTCTCGCTTGCGACTTGGACCGTCGGGAAGGCAAAATGGATGTCGTTTTCATCGAAGGCCTGCTTGATCATCGCCAGGGCGTTACGACGGATGACGGAGACTTCGCCGGGCTTGGTGGTGATCGCCAGCCTAATCTCGATCGCGAAATCACCGAACTGCTCGACACCCTTCATCTTCAGCGTCTGGATGATGTTGGGTGCCAGTTCCGGATCATCGAGCAGTCGCTGGCCGATCTCCTTGATGATCCGCTTGGTCTTCGTCAAATCGGTGTCGTAGGTGACCTTGATGATGATCTTGTCGATCGCCCAATCGCGGTTCATGTTGTTGACCGCTCCGAGCGAGCCGAAGGGAACCGTCGCCAGCGGGCCGCGCTGATGACGAAGTTTCACCGAGCGAAGGCTGAAGGATTCCACCACGCCCTTGTGGTTGCCGCTTTCGATATATTCGCCGATGCGGAAGGCATCATCCCAGAGATAGAAGATGCCGCTGATGACATCCTTGACGATGGTCTGCGCGCCAAAACCGACGGCAACACCGACCACGCCGGCGCCGGCGATCAGCGGCCCGATCTCGATACCGAGACCCGACAGCACCATCATGATGGCGATGATGCCGATGGCCACGGCAAGGATATTGCGGAAGATCGGCAGCAGCGTGTGCAGCCGAGCGCGCCGGGCCCTCATCTCCTCGCTGTCGCTGACGAGCGGCGCAGACGCGGACAGCTTGGCATTGATGTAGGTCCTCGACAGATGCCAGAGCAAATCGGCGGCGAGCAGAATGACGATGCCACCGATGATGCCGCGTGCGATGCGGTCGATCATGGATTCAGGCGGCCTCATCATCATGGTTGCTTCAACACCGAGCATATGGCCGAGCCAGAGGGCAGCAAGCGCGATGATGACGGCGCGTACGCCGCGGTCGAGCAGCACTGTCGCAAGCGTGCCAGCACCGAGAACACCGCCAGCCGCATCATGCAGCGCTTCCACCGCCCGCGACGACACCGAAAGCGCGCGCGGCAGCAGAATGACATAGATGCCAAGCCAGAGCAGACCATTGAAGCCGCTCACCCACAGGCACCAAAGCGCGGCGAAATAGATGGTCAACAGCCACGAGATGACCTTCCTGCCATTCGTTCCAGCATGCGCGGGACGCGCCCAGACAGCTTCGACGGCAATCAGGAACAGGCCGATGCCAAGCGTATAGCCGACCAGAGCGCGGGCGCCATCGGAGAAGCCGAGCGGCTCCATGGCCTGGACCACCGCCCAGCCGCAGGCGAAATAGATGACGAAAAGGGTGCCTCGCCTGTACCAGTATTTCGCGACGCGCCGCCGCTCGGCGATCCGCGCAGCGCCACCATCCTCATCGAGAACATCGCTCGCCCTTCGCATCGCTATCAGCTCCATCAGCAGTCTGCCGAGCGAGACCGCCAGCCTTATGGAGACGATCGCGATGACGCAGGCGATTGCAAAACTTTCGATGATCGGCGGCCAATCGAAGATGAGAAGCGGAACCAGCATCGCCACGCCATGAACGATGGCCGGCACCACGCCGCCCATGAACTGGAAGCGCGCGGCCTGCAATTCGGTCTCAACCCCGGCCGCCCGCTCGGTACGCTGCATATGCTTGGCATTGATCAGGCGGGCAACCACCAGTTCGGCCACGAGACCAAAGAAAAACAGCACCACCGCCTGAATGCCGATGCGCACCCGGCCCGCCGCCTCACCTTCGTTTTCAAGCCGCTTGGTGGCCGTCATCACCTCGGAAGGCAATGTCATCGCGGCTTGAGACACTATCTCCAGGTGCCGTCGGGTATGGCCGAGCGTATCGGACAATTCCGACATCTGGCCGCCGCCCGAGCTAGGATTGTCCGTCGACGCAGGCTTGGCATTCACCTGCGACGCAAGCCACTGTTTGACGTCGGGCTCGTTCATCAACTGAATGAGTTCGCGGACCTTCTCCGGTGGCGGAGCGGCGGCCGATGGTGCGGCCGCAGTTTGCGCATGGACCGCAGCCGGTACGGCAAATGCAATAAGACATAGAAGCAGAGCTCCAATCGACCGCCTGCCACCCCCGACAATACTCATATGCGCCGCCCTTCTCGCAATCGGCCCGACCAGCCTGTTTTTGCAGACTATACGCCTTTTTAGTGCGGACAAGCAGGCACTTACGCAAGTCACGCAATCAATTAGGTATCGGCATTGCACACGAGCTGGTGGCACGTTAGGTTTTGCGGGAATACCGCTTGGGGATGTATCGCGTGTTCAACTTCCTGAAAAAGCTCTTCGGCAGAGGAAAACGGCCGAACACGCAGATCGAGCCACCGGCCCCGCCCGCGCCACAGCCTGCCAACAGGCCGGCGATCAAGAGCCTCGATCTCAACATCCCTGACGAAGCGCTGGAAAACGAGGCGCGCTTTGCCGCCTACCTGCAAGAGCGCCTGCCCTTTTTCGGGGAGGTTATCAAAGTCGACTATGATCCGGGTGCTGGCAGCCTGACGCTGCATAGCCGCAACGGCGACACGATGACGAAATTCCTGAGCAACGCGCTGCTGGCGCTGCGCGAAAAGAAAGGACAGGCGCGCGCCCGGGCTCTGCTCAACTATCTCAACATGACCGAAGCGTTGGAAGGCGGCGACGAGCTCGGCAAGGTGCTGCCGGTGCTGAAATCGCGCAGCTTCGTCGACGTGGCGCGGCAGCAGATGATACAGGCAGTCAAGGACGAACCCGAGCCGCCGCAATTCGTCTATCTCGATGAGGCCGAGAATCTGGTCAGGCTTTTCGTCGTCAATGGCGAGACCGCGGTCAGCTATGTCATGACCACCGCATTGGACGGCTGGGGCATTGACGTCGGCGAACTGGCGGATACGGCGCAGGATAACCTCTATAAGTTCCTGGCGAAGACCGGCGTGCAGATCGCCAAACGCAGCCAGTTCCAATATGTCGAGATCGACGGCCAGTTCGAATCCAGCGTCGCCTTCCTGCCGAAATTCTGGGCGCAGGTGCAGGACCAGTCCGGTGGCGCTGCGCCGATCGCCGCCTTCCTGTCACGCGACAAGGTATTCTTCACCCACGAAAACGACGCCCAGGGACTGCACCTGCTCGAATTGATCAGCACCGACCTCAGCGACGTGCCCTATGTGATCTCACCCGATCAATATCGCTGGGAAAACGGCAAATGGTCGCTGTTCAAACGGGTGGCGCGGAGCGTGCAGTAAGTGACGCGTTGTTACTTGTAGCCATCTTCGCGGCCATGGCGGATGGCTGCTATAAGAACGTCCTCACCAATATATTGGTAGAGAACAATATAGCCATCCCGCCCAAACGTAACGATGAGCTCGCGTAATCCTTGTTCTGAGCCTTCCACGGGCCGCCCCATATCGGGCTGGCTCGACAATATCTGAATTGTTTGAATAATCCTTGCTGATGCCTTCCTCGCCGCGGCAGCATTTTTAGACCGCAGAAATGCCCTCATCCGCTCGAGGTCACGAAGAGCGCGCTGCGTCAGCCTTACCGATGGCATTCAGGTGGGGCCTTCTCATCGTCGTCGCCCCAAGTCTCTAACCAAGCAATGACTTCATCGCCCGTCACATGCAGGCCCGTCGCCTGATAGTCGTCCAATGAACGACGCACATCCTGCAACAGAGAGTCGCGCTTTTCCTCACGTTCCACATACTGCCTGACGGCTTCGTTCAGCAGCCGATTCGGGTGACGGTGGCGACTGGCAGCCAGCTTCTCCAGGCGCTCGTTCACGTCAGGATCAATTTCTACACTGGCCTTCAAAGCGGGTGACATCGAATTCTCCGGAGGTAACCGATACCGACGATATAGTATCAGCCCCTTGCGTAAAGAACCATCGGCTGGTTCCTGCCAAAGGAATGCCTACACCAGCACCTCTTGATCGACGCGATCCTCGGCTCCAAAGAACTTCAGATAACGTTCGACCTCTGCAGGCTCGCCCGTTGCCTTCTGCGGATTGTCCGAGAGCTTTACGGCCGGGCGGCCATTGGCTTGGATCACCTTGCAGACGATCGAGATGGGGTTGAGACCCTCGATTTCGGTGGGGGCGCAGCCGGCGAAATCATTGGTGAGGTTGGTGCCCCAGCCAAAGCCCATGCGCACGCGGCCCTCGAAATGCTTGTAGGTGGCGATGATCGCATCGACATCCAGGCCGTCGGAGAAGATCAGAAGTTTCTGGCGCGGGTCGCGGCCCATCTTCTTCCACCAGTCGATGATCTTTTCGCCGCCCTCGATCGGAGGGGCGCTATCCGGACGAAAACCGGTCCAGTCGGCCACCCATTCCGGTGCGTTGCGCAGGAACGAAGCCGTGCCAAAGGCATCGGGCAGAACCACCAGCAGGTTGCCGCCGTAGAGGCGGTTCCAGTCGCGCAGCACCTTGTAAGGCGCCTTGCCAAGCTCATCGTCAGTCTTGGCGAGCGCCGCCGCGACCATCGGCAGCTCGTGCGCGTTGGTACCGACGGCCTCGAGATCGGAATCCATGGCGAGAAGGACGTTGCTGGTGCCGGTGAAAGCATGGCTGACACCTTCCTTCAGCGCTTCCACGCACCAACGCTGCCAGAGGAAACTATGGCGCCGGCGGGTGCCGAAATCGGAAATACGCAGGTTCGGCAGCTCTCTCAGCCGCTCGACCTTTTCCCACATCTTCGCCTTGGCCCGCGCATAGAGGACATCGAGCGTGAAGGGGCCAAGCGCCTTCAGCGCCGCGCGCGATCGGAGTTCGTTGATGATGGCGAGGGCCGGAATCTCCCACATCGTTGTTTCCTTCCACGACCCGTGGAAGTCGAGAATATACTGGCCGTCACGCTTGGATAGCTCGTACTCCGGAAGCTGAAAGTTCGACAGCCAGGCCAGGAATTCCGGCTCGAAGATCTGGGCGCGGCCGTAGAAGCTGTTACCCGCCAGCCAGATCATCTCCTTTTTGGCAAGCCTGAGCGTACGCGCGTGATCGAGCTGCTCGCGCAATTCCTTCTCGTCGATCACTTCGGCGAGCCGGACGCTCTTGGTGCGGTTGATCAGGGAGAAGGTGGCGTCGACATCTGGATAAAGCTTCCAGATCATCTGCAGCATCAGAAGCTTATAGAAATCCGTATCGATCAGGCTGCGGATGATCGGATCGAGCTTCCAGGTATGGTTATAGACACGGGTGGCGATATCCGTCTTCGTCATCTCGTTCCTGCCCGTCTCCCTGCGCCCCGGACGTCATGCTTTCCGCCTTCCAGCTCACTGGCGGCGGGTATAATGCTCTTCTTATCAAAAAATGTTGAGCGAAAGTCCAGTCACTGAAAGAAAATTGATACTAAATTAAAACACGCTGCTCCGGATAGTGGCGGCGCGGCCTTCGATCGAGGCTGATGACCAAATTCGTTACGGCTGGGAATTGCCTTGAACCGGCGGCTTTGGTGCCGTGGTCTGATCCTGGGTCGTTGTCTCTGGCGCGGTCTGCGTGGGTCTGCTGTCCCATAATTCCACCAGCGCCCACACGACCGCCGTCAGGGCAAGCGCGACAAGGAGCACCGCCAACACCCGGCCGCCCATATGGCCTTGTTTGGCCTCGGTCGCCGGCAACTCCTTTTCCTCATGCAGACGGCGATCAGAATCCTCCCAATGCGTATGGGTTTCCAGCTTCCGTGGCATGACAGCCTCCTTCCAAATTCGCCTTGCGGCGATGTTCTTTGGAAAACGGAGGCGGCTCTGGAAGGTTCCGAAGGCGCTCAATAGCCCCGGCGGCGATCCACCAGATATTGCAGCGGTTCGCCGCGTTCAAAGCGGGCGATTTGCTCTTCGACATGACGCATCAGCGAGTATTCCTCGGAAACCGCCGCATCATGCGGGGTGATGACGACATTCTCCATACCCCAGAGCGGGTCATCCATCGGCAGCGGCTCGACATCGAAGACATCGAGCGACGCGCCGCCGAGCACGCCGGTTTCGATCGCCGAGGCGATATCGGCCTGAACCTGGCTCTTGCCGCGTCCGGCATTGATGAACACCGGTTTGCCCAGAGCGCCGTTACGACGGAGCTTGGAAAAGAGCGAGCTATTGTAGAGCCCCGTCGTCTCCGGCGTCAGCGGCAGCAGGCCAACGAGAATATCGGTCCTCGCGAGAAAAGCATCGAGTTCGCCGGCATCGAACGTTTCCATGCCGTCGATCTGCTTTTTCTGCCGCGACCAGCCGATGACGTCGAAGCCCATGACCTTGAGTTTGGCGGCGGCATCGAGGCCGAGAACGCCGAGACCCATGACACCGACCGTGACTTCGCGCGCCTCAGGCGCCGAAAGATGGCCCCAGACGCGCTTGCGCTGGTGCCTGAAGTGACCGAAGACGTCGCGCAAATGCATGAGGCATTGCAGCACGACCCATTCCGTCATGCGCACCGTCAAGCTGCGGTCGACGAAACGGACGATGGGAATGTCGGGAAGGTCGGCGATATTCATCATGGAATCGACGCCGGCACCGCCGGAAAAGATCACCTTGAGGTTGGGTGCGCGCTGAAAAAGATCGGCATCCGGCTTCCATAGAAGGGCATAGTCGACCCGGCTCAGATCCGCGCCCTTGTTGGCGGGATCGGCGAGATTGATGCTGCCGCGATCCGCAAACGCGGTTTTAAGGGCTGCTACGATGGCCTCAGGCGTGAATTTCAGATCGACGAGAACAGGGCTTTTGACCGGCATGGCGATTGTCTTTTATTGCTGGACGGCGGCGGTGGGGACCGCCTCGATGTTGAAGGCTGCGGCGAGAAGCGCCTTAGTGTAATCCTCTTTGGGCGCACGGAAAATCTCCGCTGACGAACCCTGCTCGACGACCTTGCCGAAGCGCATGACGATCAGCTCGTTGGCAAGCGCCTTCACCACTTTCAGATCATGGCTGATGAAGAGGTAGGCAAGGTCATGGCGCCGCTGCAGGTCGCGCAGCAGATCGACCACCTGGGCCTGCACGCTCATGTCGAGCGCCGAGGTCGGCTCGTCGAGCATGACGAAACGCGGCTTCAGCACCATGGCGCGGGCAATGGCGATGCGCTGACGCTGGCCGCCGGAGAATTCATGCGGGAAGCGCCAGCGGGTCGAGGGATCGAGGCCGACCTCTTCCAGCGCCCAGCAGACGCGCTGATCGCGCTCTTCCGCCGACAAGGATTGCTCGTGCACCTTAAGCCCTTCGGCAATGATTTCGCCGACCGACATGCGCGGGCTCAGCGATCCATAGGGATCCTGGAAGACGACCTGAAGCTGGTTGCGCAGCGGCCGCATCTCCTTGAAGGAATAATCCGCAATGTCCTTGCCGACAAAACTGATGCGGCCTCTGGAGGAAATCAGCCGGGCCAGCGCCAGGCCAAGCGTCGTCTTGCCGGAGCCGGATTCACCGACGACGCCCAGCGTCTGCCCAGCCCTGAGCCTGAGATCGATGCCGTCGACCGCCTTCACATGGTCGACTACCTTGCGCATCAGCCCAGCCTTGATCGGGAACCAGACCTTGATGTCGGTGCCTTCCATGACCAGGGGCTTGCTGATGTCTCCCACCGGCGGCTCGCCGCGCGGCTCGGCGGCAAGCAGATGCCGGGTATACTCATGCTGCGGATTGGTGAAGACCTCCTCGACCGTGCCGGTCTCGACGATATGGCCCTTAGTCATGACGCAGACGCGATCGGCAAATTTGCGGACGATGCCGAGATCGTGGGTGATGAACAGCATCGACATGCCATGCGCACCCTTGAGGTCGCGCAGCAGTTGGAGGATCTGCGCCTGCACCGTCACATCGAGCGCCGTCGTCGGTTCGTCGGCAATCAGAAGCTCCGGCCGGTTGGCGAGCGCCATGGCGATCATCACGCGCTGACGCTGGCCGCCCGAGAGCTCGTGTGGATAGGCCTTGAGGCGCTTTTCCGGCTCGCGGATGCCGACCTGGTTCAGGAGATCCAGGATGCGGCTACGGGCCGCCGGGCCGACCACGCCCTGGTGCAGCGCCAGGATTTCGCCGATCTGCTTTTCGATCGTATGGAGCGGATTGAGCGAGGTCATCGGCTCCTGGAAGATCATGGTGATGTCGTTGCCGCGCACGGCACGCAACTCATTATCGGACGCCTTCAGCAGATCCTTGCCCTTGAACAGGATTTCGCCCGAGGGATGGCTCGCGGACGGATAGGGCAGCAGTTTCAGGATCGAATTGGCCGACACCGATTTGCCAGACCCGGATTCGCCGACCAATGCCAGTACCTCGCCCTTGGCGATATCGAAGGAGACGCCGTCGACCGCGGTCGAAGTTTGGCCGCCCTGATGAAAGGCGACGGATAAATTGCGGACGGAAAGCAATGGGGTGTGGTCTCCGCTCATCGGAACGTCTTCCTCGGATCGAATGCGTCGCGGACGGCCTCACCGATGAAGATCAGAAGCGACAGCATGATCGACATGGTGAAGAAGGCGGAGAGGCCCAGCCAGGGGGCCTGCAGGTTGGATTTGCCCTGCGCGATCATTTCGCCAAGCGAAGGCGAGCCGGGGGGCATGCCGAACCCTAAGAAATCCAGCGAGGTCAGCGTCGTGATCGAGCCGGAGAGAATGAAGGGCACGAAGGTCAGGGTTGCGACCATGGCGTTCGGCAGCAGGTGTCGGTACATGATCGTGATGTTATTGACACCGAGCGCGCGGGCGGCGCGCACATATTCGAAATTGCGCGCTCGCAGGAATTCGGCACGCACGACGCCGACCAAACCCACCCAGGAAAACAGAAGCAGAATGCCGAGCAGGATGAAGAAGCCGGGCGGCAGGACCGAGGCGATGATCAGCAGAATGTAGAGCACCGGCATCGACGACCATATCTCGATGAAACGCTGCAGGAGAAGGTCCGTCCAACCGCCGAAATAACCTTGGATAGCGCCGGCGGCAACGCCGACGACTGCCGAGCAGATGGTCAGCGCCAGGCCGAACAACACCGAGATGCGGAAGCCGTAGATCATGCGCGCCAACACATCGCGCGCCTGATCGTCCGTGCCGAGCCAATTGAGATTGCTCAAGGTGCAATTCGGATCGGCGACACCCTTTTCATAACCGGAGCAACGCTGTTCCTTGCTCATCAGCCAGAAGGGGGCGGTCGGGGCCGAGGTTCCCTTTGGAAGGTTCGAATTGGCGGTCTGGTAGGAATAGTGGATCGGCGGCCAGATCATCCAGCCGTTGGCGTTGATTTCGTCCCGAATATCCTGTGCGCGATAATCGGTCTGCGCGAGGAAGCCGCCGAACTTTTCCTCGGGGTAATCGACGAAGACTGGCGTCAGGATCTCGCCCTTGTACGAAATGAGGATCGGCCGGTCGTTGGCGATGAATTCCGCCCCGAGACTGAGGAAGAACAGGATCAGGAACAGCCAGAGGGACCAGTAGCCGCGACGGTTCGCCTTGAAATTCTGCCACCGGCGAACGTTCGTCGGGGAAAAGAGGCCTTTGCGCGGCGGCTTTACCGCTGCCGGGGTCGTCGAATTGGTCGCCACGTCCATCAGACGTCCCTCCGCTCGAAATCGATGCGCGGGTCGATCCAGGTATAGATCAGGTCCGAGATCAGGCCGACGAACAAGCCAAGCAGCGAGAAGATATAGAGCGTTGCGAACACGATCGGATAGTCACGCTGGACGACGGAGAGATAGCTGAGGCGGCCGAGGCCGTCGAGCGAGAAGATATTCTCGATCAGCAGCGAACCGGTGAAGAAGGCCGAGATGAAGGCCCCGGGAAAACCGGCGATGACGATGAGCATGGCATTGCGGAAGACATGGCCGTAGAGCACCCGCCGCTCGCTCAGCCCCTTGGCGCGAGCCGTGATGACATATTGCTTCTTGATCTCTTCGATGAAGGAATTCTTGGTGAGCAGCGTCGTGGTGGCGAAGGCGGCGAGCGACAGCGAGATCAGCGGCAGGACGAGGTGCCAGAGATAATCGATGATCTTCTGCCACCATGTAAGATCGGCAAAATTGTCGGAGACGAGGCCGCGCAGCGGAAACCAATCGAAGAAGGAACCGCCGGCGAAAAGCACGATCAGCATGATGCCGAAGAGGAAGCTCGGAACGGCATAGCCGATGATAATGACGCCTGATGTCCAGACATCGAAGGTCGATCCATCCTGTATCGCCTTGCGGATGCCGAGCGGGATGGAGATGGCGTAGGAGAAGATCAGGATCCAGATGCCGAGCGAGATCGACACCGGCAGTTTCTGCCCGATGAGGTCGATCACCGTCGTATTGCGGAAGAAGCTTTCGCCGAAATCGAAGCGAATATAATTCCACATCATCTGCCCGAAGCGCGTAAGCGGCGGCTTGTCGAAGCCGAATTGCTTGTCGAGCTTGGCGATCAGCTCCGGATCGAGCCCCTGGGCGCCGCGATATTTCGAACTGCTGTCATCGACGTTCTGCTGGCCGAGCACATCGGTGCCGCCGGAAAGACGGCCATTGGCATTGTCCGCCTGGCCAGTCAACTGCGCGATGACCTGCTCGACGGGACCGCCGGGCGCGAACTGCACGATGGTAAAGGAGATCGCCATGATGCCGATGATGGTCGGGATCATCAGCAGCAGACGTCTGAGGATATAGGCGCCCATCAGTCCGTCACTCCCCCATCGAGGAATATGCCTGCTCTCGCCTCAATCCATCCGTCGTTCAAGTCGCTTATTCCCTTCCGCCAAATTGAGCCGGCGCAGTCATTTCAGGCTGAAACTGCCGAATCGGCATGAGGCATTTGGAGCCCAGCATGCCCGTCATTGCAAGAGCCGCTCATTTGCCGGCGTTTTTCGACCACCATGTCTCGGGAAAGCCCATCGAATATTCCGGCAGGTTGGCGGGATGTTCGAACTTGTCCCAATAGGCGATGTGAAAGCTCGTGGCATAGAACAACGGAACGACATAGTGGTGGGCGAGCAGCGCGCGGTCGAGCGCCCTCGCCGATGCCTCCTTCTCGGCGACATTCTTGGCATAGATGACCTTGGTGATTAGCGCATCGATGCCGGGATCGGCTATGCCGGCATAATTTCGAGAACCCTGGCGATTAGCGGAGGCCGAACCCCAGAAATCGATCTGCTCATTTCCGGGATTGAGGGTCTGGGCCCAGACATTCCAGATCATGTCATAATCGAAGCTACGCACCCGATTGATATATTGTGAGGAATCGACCGTGCGCACGCGCGCGTCAATGCCAATCTTCTTGAGGTTCTGCGCATAGGGCAGCACCCATTTTTCAACAAAAGGGCTGCCGAGAAGAATCTCGATGGAAAAGGGCTGCCCGGTCTTGGCATTGACCATCTGGTTGCCCTTGATGACATAGCCGGCATCCTTGAGAAGCGCGATCGCTTTGCGAAGATTGTCGCGCGATTTCTGCGGATCGCCCCCCACGGGATTGCTGTAGGGGGTCGTAAAGACCTCAGGCGGCACCTTGTCCTTGATCTCGTTCAGAATATTCAGCTCTTCGCCTTGGGGCAAACCGGAGGACGCAAGCTTAGTGCCGAAGAAATAGCTGTCGTCACGGCGATACACACCATAGGCGACGGTGCGATTGATCTCTTCGAAATCAAAGGCGTAGTTGAGCGCTTCGCGTACGCGCTGGTCCTTGAACTGATCACGGCGCATGTTCGGCACCAGCGCCTGCATCACGCCCGTTGCGCGCAACGG
This sequence comes from Rhizobium sp. NXC24, assembly GCF_002944315.1. Taxonomy (NCBI): domain Bacteria; kingdom Pseudomonadati; phylum Pseudomonadota; class Alphaproteobacteria; order Hyphomicrobiales; family Rhizobiaceae; genus Rhizobium; species Rhizobium sp. NXC24. The sequence goes on along the minus strand of NZ_CP024311.1, from coordinate 216,679 downwards.
ATTGGGCAAGTCTTCGCGCTTGATGCGTCCATCCTTGGCGGCAGGGAAATCATAGCCTGTGACCCAGCGGCTGGCGCTGTTGTCCTGCCAGAAATCGACATTGCCGCCGCGAAAGCCTTCGAATTCTACATCGTCATCGCCGTAATAAGCGTATGAGATCGCTCCGAAATTGTTCTCGCCGACGTTCACGGGCATGTTCTTGCCCCAATAGTCGTCGCGAAGCTCGTAGCGGATGGTAGACCCGGGCGATACCGAAACGATCTTGTAGGGCCCGGAGCCCATAACCGGCTCCAGAGTCGTACGCGTGATGTCGCGCGGCTTGTCGTCAGGACCCGTGCCTTCCCACCAATGTTTCGGAACGACCAAAAGCTGACCGAGAATGGACGGTAGTTCGCGGTTGTTCTTTTCGTCGAAATAGAAGGTGATGTCGCGATCACCGGATTTTTCGGCTCGCGTTACATGCGAATAATAGCTTGTCAGGAAAGGATTGAGTTCTTTCGACTTTTCGAAGCTGAATATGACGTCCTCGGGGGTGACCGGCGTTCCATCGGCCCATTTCGCCTCTGTCCGCAAACGGAACGTGGCGCTTGAGACATCGTCCGGATAGGACACGCCCTCGGCAAGCTGGCCGTAGGAAGAGAAAATTTCGTCGTCGGCCGACTTCAGCAGGGTATCAAATACAAGGCTGAGCCCCGACGCCGGATTGCCTTTTAGCAGCACCGGATTGAGTGTGTCGAAGGTGCCGTTGGAGGAAAGCTTCAACTCGCCGCCCTTCGGCGCGTCCGGATTGACGTAGTCGAAATGCTGGAAGCCGGGCTGGTATTTCAGATCGCCGAGGATGGCCGTGCCGATGCGGAATTGCGGCTCGTCGGCGTTGGATGGCGCCGGCAAGGCCAGCAGGCAGAAAAGAGAAGCAACCAAGCCTGCTTTCAACCGCGACAACGCCATTCATGATCCCCTGTGATTTGACTGGAATCAAGCATAGGCCAAATACGGGCAAAAAACAGGACGGATTGCTCATCTCTTCGCAAACCGGCCCATTGCCACTTCATGAAATCAGGCTTTTGCGGCAGCCTCTTCAAGGCGTTTGCGCAGCATTAGGCGCAATTCGCGGACAAGGCGCCGGTCGCCGGCCGCTTCCGGCTCGTTGGCGGCAACGACGGCGATGCGCAGCAGTTCGAGAACGATCGCCGACATCAGGGCGACATCGTCCGTGACTGGCGGCTCAGCTCGCCGCAGAATGGCGGAAATCAGCTCCTTCAGCTCGGCCCGCGAACGCATCTTGCGGTCCTTCGGCACATCCCGGCGGGTGGCAAGCACCGGAAATTCCGGAAACTCCTCGATGAAAGCGCCGAGCCTGTCGAAGATTGCCTCGCCGCTGTCGGCCGCCGAGAGGCCGCCGCTCTTTTCCGCGATGTCCTGAAGCACCGCTTTCAGCCGCTCCAGCCGCTCGATATGCAGCGCTTCGGCAAGCAGCGGCTTTGTCGGAAAAAATTGATAGAGCGAGCCGATCGACGAGCGCGCTTCGGCGGCGATCTCCGTCATCGTGGCCGCGTCATAGCCCTTCTGAACGAAGATTTTTGCAGCCGCTTCCAAGAGCACGGCAACGCGATCATGCCCGCGGCGGCGCTTCGGAACACGCGTCTGCGGCTCCGCGCTTGATTTTTGCGAGGATTCGCTCATGTTTGTCATTGTGAGGATACCCTCATATTTCCCCGGAGCCCCCTGATGCCTCTTTACGATCCCCAAACCACCGCACTTGTCTCCATCGATCTGCAGGGCCTGGTTCTCAGCCGCCCGCTCGCACCCCACTCTGCGCAGCAGATCGTCGAGAATACAGCCGCCATCGCCAGGAAATTGAAAGCCGACGGCGGAACCACAGTCTTTGTGACGGTTGGATTTTCCGCAGACTATGCCGACGCTGTCAACCAGCCCGTGGACGAAAGCTTCAGCTTTCCAGAGGGAGGTTTGCCGCCGGCAGCTCTGGCGGCACCCGCCGAAATCGCTGCGCTGATACCCGATATCGCCATCGTCAAGCGCCAATGGAGCGCCTTTTACGGCACCGAACTCGATCTGCAACTGCGCCGCCGCGGCATCAAAACACTCATCCTTACCGGTGTCGCCACCAATTTCGGCGTCGAATCGACCGTTCGCGACGCCTATGCGGCCAATTATGCCGTCATCGTCGCCGAGGATGCGGTAACGACCTTGTCGCAGGAAATGCAGGATTTCGCCTGCACAAAGGTGTTGCCGCGGCTGTCGCGTATCCGCAAGACGTCGGAAATTCTGGCTGGTTGATCATGCACTTAGCGCTCCGGAGCGCCGATATGCGATGGTGCATTAGCCTTGCGCGATAAAACACGGATTCACCAAAATCGCTTTTCAAGGTAGATTCACCCGCAAATCACTTCGGCCATCGTCGGCAGCTTCTCAAGGAACCACATGATTTCTTTCCTGGTTCGGACCCTCAATGTGTTCAGCAAATTTTCCCTCGCCGTAACGATCGGGGCTGGTCTCGTCAGCGGCGATGCGCTGGCGCAGCAGGCAACCCCGTCACCCGGCAGCGCCAAGGCGATTTTCGGGGCTGTGACACTCCCGACGCAGGGACCGCCGCAATCGCTGGGTTTTTATGCCAAGGGCTGCCTTTCCGGCGCCGAAGCGCTGCCGGCCGACGGGCCGACCTGGCAGGCCATGCGCCTGTCGCGCAACCGCCGCTGGGGCCGCCCGGAAATGATCGGACTCCTCGAGCGCCTGTCGCGCGACGCGGCCAAATATGACGGATGGCCGGGTATCCTGGTGGGCGACATCTCGCAGCCACGCGGCGGGCCGATGTTCAACGGTCACGCCTCGCATCAGATCGGCCTCGATGCCGACGTCTGGCTGACGCCGATGCCATCGCGGGCTTTGACAACGGCCGAGCGCGAAACCCTACCGTTCACTTCGATGCTGGCGAAGGACAAATTCCTGACGATCAACGACAAGGTCTGGACGCCGGAGCATGCCCGCCTCCTGATGCGCGCCGCCAGCTACCCCGAAGTCGAGCGCATCTTCGTCAATCCGGCGATCAAGAAGAAGATGTGCGACACGTGGACCGGCGACCGCACCAATCTCGGCAAGCTGCGCCCGGAATATGGCCATGACTCGCATTTCCATATCCGCCTCCGCTGCCCCGCAGGCTCGGCCAACTGCAAGCCGCAGGCACCCGTTGCCGCCGGCGACGGCTGCGACAAGTCGCTCGCCTGGTGGTTCACACCCGCGCCCTGGGCCAAGCCGAAGCCCAGCACGAAGCCGCCGGCAAAGCCGCGCGAAGTCATGGTTTCCGATCTGCCGAAGGCCTGCCAGACCGTGCTGAATGAACCTTCCGTCGCCTCGGCCCGCGCCGCCACCTTCGGCGCCAAGGCCGCCGATGCTACCGCTGCGACCGGCGCGCTGCCGGTTTCCAGCGCCGATACGGGCAGCACTCCCCCGGACAGCATTCCGCAACAGTAAGGGCGGCAGGGCCGGTTCGGCCGGCTTGACCCGTCATTCAAAAGCCCGTCTTTCAAAGGGCTGTCTCTTGGTATAGAAGGCGGATAAATCGATTAAAAGTTTTGGGCGGAGTGAGAGTTTCATGGCCGGCAAATGCATCGCGCTGATCGCGCATGATCAGAAAAAGGATGCAATGGCGGAGTTTGCACGCCGCAACCAGGATGCGCTGGCCGATTGGCATATCGTTGCCACGGGCACGACCGGCGGCCGTGTGCTCGATGTCTGCCCCGGCCTTAAGGTCACCCGCATGAAGAGCGGTCCGCTCGGCGGTGATCAGCAGATCGGCGCCATGATCGCCACCAGCGAGATCGATGTGCTCATCTTCTTCATCGACCCAATGACCCCCTTGCCGCATGATGTCGACGTGAAAGCATTGACGCGGCTTGCCGTTCTCTACGACATTCCCATGGCTCTCAACGAAGCCACCGCGGAACGACTGATCAAAACACTGAACCATTAATCCGCCTCGGCGGCAGACCACGGACCTGGCCATGCCCAAACTCAGCCACAGCGAAGCCCCCCTGCCCTTTCCTATCCTGATCGGCGATATCGGGGGAACCAACGCACGCTTTTCCATCCTCGTCGATGTCTATGCCGAGCCGAAGCATTTCCCGAACGTGCACACCGCTGATTTCAAAACGATCGACGAGGCGATCCAGCAGGGCGTCCTCGACAAGACGGCGGTGCAGCCGCGCTCGGCGATCCTTGCCGTTGCGGCGCCGGTTCGGGGCGACGAAATTCCGCTGACCAATTGCGACTGGGTGATCCGCCCGAAGACGATGATCGAAAATCTCGGCCTCGATGATGTGCTGATCATCAATGATTTCGAAGCGCAGGCACTGGCGATCGCCGGTGTTTCCGAGGAGCATCGCGAGACCATCGGCGAAACGTCGGAAGGCATGATCGCATCGCGTGCCGTATTGGGGCCGGGCACCGGCCTTGGCGTTGCCGGCCTCATCCATGCCCAGCATACCTGGATCCCGGTGCCTGGTGAAGGCGGACATATCGATCTCGGGCCGCGCAGCGCGCGCGATTTTCAGATCTGGCCGCACCTGGAGCCCATCGAGGGCCGCATCTCCGCCGAGCAGGTCCTCTGCGGCCGCGGCCTGCAGTATCTCTATCACGCAATCTGCAAGGCTGACGGCATTGAGCCCGTGCTGACGCAACCGGCCGATATCACCACCCACGCACTCGCCGGCACCAACGCTCAGGCCGAAGAGACGTTGACGCTGTTCGCCACCTATCTCGGTCGTGTCGCCGGCGACATCGCCTTGATCTTCATGGCGCGCGGCGGCGTCTACCTTGCCGGCGGCATTTCGCAAAAGATCCTGCCGGCGCTGCAGAAGCCGGAATTCCGCGCCGCTTTCGAAGACAAGGCGCCGCATAGCGCGCTGATGAAGTCGATCCCGACGCATGTGGTGACCCATCCGCTCGCCGCGCTCGCCGGCCTCTCGGCCTACGCCCGCATGCCGGCCAATTTCGGCCTGGCGACGGACGGCCGCCGCTGGCGGCGTTGACCAAAGGGGCAGCAACAGATGATCAGGCGCGGTCGTTGAGAGGATCGAACCGGCGACCACGCGACGCCTTTTTGGAGGAGTGGCCTTACCTTATAATAAGCTTGGCTCCATGACCTGCCTTAACCAGTGCAACAGGCCATATCTAGCCAAAACCGTCCTAACTCTTTATAGACCCGCGAAAGCACGTGCCATATGCGGCTCGCTTGGTTTGAGACAGGAAGCCGATATTTGAAGTCGCCGGACACCAAAAAAACCGATATCGACAGTGAGACGATCGCCGCTGTGCTGAAGCGTATCATTGCTGAAAACGGTCGTGACCATATCTGGGGCTACTCGATCGCAATATTTTGCCTCGTTGTGGTCGCAGCGTCGACGGCGACGATGGCCGCGGTTATGAGACCGATCGTGAACGGAGCTTTCTACGAGCGCCGCGCCGAGGTTATGTGGCTGATTTGCTTTGCGATATTAGCCGCCTTTGTGGCCCGTGGTTTTGCTGGTTATTTTCAATCGGTCATTCTGTCCAAAATTGGCAATGACATCATTGCCCGTTATCAAAGGCGCCTCTATGCACATCTGATGACACTGTCGGTTGGCTTCTTCAGCGAAGCCCGTTCGGCTCAGATTGCGGCGCGAGTGAGCCAGAACGTTTCCGGTATCCGCGATGTGATGAACCTTATCATCACATCGACTGCGCGTGACTTTTTGTCATTTGTCTTTCTGCTGGCCAATATGGTCTATCAGGATCCGCTGCTCAGCCTCCTATTCTTCGTCATTGCGCCGCCTGTGTTTCTGGCCTTGCGCCACATCTCAAGGCGCCTACGCGCCGTTACGCGCGAGGCTGTCATTCTCAACAGCCGCGTGCTCGGCGCGATGCAGGAGACTATTCAAGGGGTTTCCATCGTCAAAGCCTTCACGATGGAGCGCGAGCTCGAACGCAAAGTCGATAAGCTGATTACGGCGGCTGAAAACCGACAAAATCGAATTGCTCGTATTTCCGAGCGTAATGGCCCGCTGATCGAAACGGTCGCCGGCTTTGCCGTGGCCGGTGTGTTTGCATACGCTGCCTATCGTTCGATCTATGAAAACGTTCCGCCGGGCGCAGTGTTTTCGTTCATCGTGTCGCTGCTGCTCGCCTATGATCCAGCCCGGCGTCTCGCCAAATTGCAGGTGCAGTTAGAGCGCGCCGTCGTCAATGCGCGCATGATCTATGAATTGCTCGATATGGAGCCGCGTCAGCGCGATCTGCCTGACGCGAAGCCGCTCGCCGTCACCGAGGCCCGCATCGAGTTTCGCGACGTTCACTTCGCCTACGGCGACGAAGCCGTTCTATCCGGCGTGAGTTTCGTTGCTGAGGGCGGAGAGACGACGGCCTTGGTCGGCCCTTCCGGCGCCGGCAAGTCCACCGTCATTAATCTTATTCCGCGCTTCTACGATCCCAAGGCCGGCAGCATCTTCATCGACGGGCAGGACATAGCGCATGTGACGAAGCAGTCGCTGCGCGAACAGACCGCCTATGTCTCGCAGCAGCCCTACCTCTTCGAAGGCACGATCCGCGACAACATTCGTTACGGTCGTCCGGAAGCGACGAATGCCGAAGTCGAGGAGGCAGCCCGGCTTGCCTATGCCCATGACTTCATCCAGGCGCAGCCCCAGGGCTACGACACGCCGGTCGGCGAAAACGGCGTGACGCTTTCCGGCGGCCAGCGCCAGCGCCTGTCGATCGCCCGTGCGCTGGTGCGAAACGCGCCGATCCTGTTGCTGGACGAGGCGACATCGGCGCTCGACACCGAGTCGGAAGCAGCCGTGCAGAAGGCGCTGGACGAAGCCATGAGCGGCCGCACCGTCGTCGTCATCGCCCATCGTCTGTCGACGGTCGTGCGGGCGGAGAAGATCATTGTCATGCAGAACGGGCGCGTCGTCGAAGAGGGCAACCATGAGACGCTTGCGACGGCCGACAATGGCCTCTACGCTCGCCTCAACAACCTTCAGCGGCCGGTCGTTTCCGGCACTTCCCGAAAATAAGACGATAGAGAAGACATGAGCGACGATGCGATGAAGCTGGTGGTGGTGGGCGCGGCAGGCCGCATGGGACAGGCGCTGATCCGCCTCATCCACACCACCGAAGGCGTCACACTGCACGCCGCCGTCGCACGTCCAGGCTCCGCTTTCATCGGCAAGGATGCCGGTGAGATTGCCGGGCTGGGGCCGATCGGCGTCCCGGTCACCGATGACCCGCTTTCCGCCTTCCTGCATGCCGAAGGCGTGATCGACTTCACTACGCCCGCCACCAGCGTCACCTTCGCAGGCCTCGCCGCCCAGGCGCGCATCGTCCACATCATCGGTACGACCGGCTGCTCGGCGGAAGACGAAGCCAAGTTCAAGGCGGCCTCCCGCCACGCCCGCATCGTCAAATCGGGCAATATGGGCCTCGGCATCAACCTCTTGAGCGTCCTTGTCGAGGAGGCGGCACGCGCGCTTCCGCCGGCCGATTGGGACATCGAGGTCCTGGAAATGCATCACAGACACAAGGTCGATGCCCCCTCCGGCACCGCGCTCCTGCTCGGCCAGGCGGCGGCAAAGGGCCGCGGCATCGATCTCGGCGAAAATTCTGTGCGCGTGCGTGACGGCCATACCGGTCCGCGGCCGACGGGCACCATCGGCTTTGCCACGCTGCGCGGCGGCGGCGTCATCGGCGATCACTCGGTCATCTTCGCCAGCGAGAGCGAGCGGCTGACACTTTCCCACAATGCCTGCGACCGCTCATTGTTTGCCCGCGGCGCGCTTCAGGCAGCGCTCTGGGCGCGCGACAAAAAACCCGGCTTTTATTCTATGCTCGACGTTCTCGGGCTTTCCACACGTTGATCCCATCCTGGAGCGGTTCAGCACGGAACTGCTGAACCGATCCAGCCTTTTGTTCTCATGCAATTCCGGACGGAAAACCTCTACGCACTTTTCCTGGAATTGCTCTATCAAGGAGGAATATTTCATGAGCGGTACTCTCGTCCTCGTTCGCCACGGGCAGAGCGACTGGAATTTGAAGAATCTCTTTACCGGCTGGAAGGACCCCGACCTGACCGAGCTCGGCGTTGAAGAAGCCAAGACCGGTGGCAAGGCGCTTGCGGATTACGGCATCAAGTACGACGTCGCCTTCACCTCCGCGCTGGTCCGCGCCCAGCACACGCTGAAGATCATCCTCAATGAAGTCGGCCAGCCCAACCTCGAGACCATTAGGGATCAGGCGCTGAACGAGCGCGATTACGGCGATCTCTCGGGCCTCAACAAGGACGACGCCCGCGCCAAGTGGGGCGAAGAGCAGGTGCATATCTGGCGCCGCTCCTACGATGTTCCGCCGCCCGGCGGCGAAAGCTTGCGCGACACCGGCGCCCGTGTCTGGCCCTACTACCTCACGGAAATCCTGCCACGTGTTCTCGCCGGCCAGAAGGTGCTGGTCGCCGCTCACGGCAATTCGCTGCGCTCGCTCGTCATGGTCCTCGACCGGCTGACCAAGGAGCAGATCCTGGCGCTCAACCTCGCGACCGGGGTACCGATGGTCTACAAGCTCAACGCCGACTCCACCGTTGCTTCCAAGGAAGTGCTCGGCGACATGTCGGGCGCGCATTAACATCTAGAAATACTAAACCACCCCTCATGCGGTTGACGGCAGAGGGGTGGGAAATTTGGCATGACGTGTTACGTTGTACTAACGGTGTAACACATGAGATCAGATATGACAGACGCCACGTTCACGTTTCGAGTTGAGGAAGACTTGAAATCTGCCTTCAACGAGGCGGCGCGGGCGCATGATCAAACCGCGGCGCAACTGCTTCGCGCATTCATGCGCGACTACGTGAAGCGCCAGCAGAATGAAGCTGAATACGACATCTGGTTTCGTCAGCAAGTTCAGGCGGGGCTTGATTCCGCCAATGCCGGCAATCTCATTCCAGCCGATGAAGTAGAAGCCGAGTTCGCTGCTTTGCGGGAAGAAACACGCCGCAAGCTAAGTGGAAAACCCTCGTGAATCTTGTTTGGACTCTCGAGGCAAGAGCTGATCGACGCGCAATTTACACTTATATCGAGGCGGATAACGCCGCCGCCGCGCTCGCGCTTGACGAACTTTTCGCCAAGAGATCAGCGCAGCTTATTGCGCACCCAATGACAGGCCGTCCTGGTCGCGTGTCGGGAACGCGAGAGCTGGTCGTCCATAGACACTATTGCTGATTTACGATCTCGCGGACGAAACGGTGCGAATACTCCGCATTCTCCATGCTGCTCAGCAATGGCCTCCGAGCGGGATTGGACCGATTTCCTAAAGCCTTTCAATTCTCGACGGTGAAACGGACCCTGTCGGCGGCGAAGCGGGAAATCGAATATTGCACCGGAACATGGTCAAGATCCGAATTGAGCGCCTGTGCAACCAGCACGATGGCCCCCGGGGATAATTGCAGGTCGGCCAGATCGCCTTCGTCGGCATGCGTCGCGGTGATTTCGGTGACGACGCGCACATAATCCGGCACGCCAAGCTCACGAAATGCCTTGGTGATCGATCCGGTCGTTCGATAGATCTCGGCAATAGCGCCGAACCGATCCGCCGGGAACCAGCTTGTGGCCCGCGAAACCGGACGGTGATCCGCCTGACCGAGCGTTTCCAGGCGCACAAGCCGTGTGCCGGTCTTGATCTTGAGCTGCCGAGCCAATTCCGTACTCGCAGCCTCCTCGCTGGCGGCCAGCAGGATACTACGGGTCTCGCGCACCTGATCGCCAATGCCTTGCGAAAACCGCGTTCGCTTCGAAATCGGGAAGCTCAGGCGCTCCTTGCGCTCGATCAAAGTTCCGCGCCCCTGCACGGCCCTGACGATCCCTTCCTGCGCCAGCGCCGCAAGTGCGCTTCGTATCGTGTGCCGGTTAACCCCGAACTGCAGCGCGAGCGCCGTTTCCGGCGGCACCATGCCAGTGTCGTCAAAATCGCCGTGGTTGATCGACGTGCGAATCCGGTCGGCGATCTGCCGCCAGAGCGCCACGCCCGTCTGTCTTTGTACCTTCTGCCCCGCCATATCGCCTGCTGCTAATGTCACACGCTTGTCACGTCTCGCCAATAAATATAAAACTACCTTGTATGGTTGTCTATATCAATAGACATTTTGAGGATGACGCGATGAATTCAGCACAGAGGCAAGAGGCGGCAGCGCAGGAGCGCCGGGAACGCAAGCGCGCCGCCGATCTTTTGGCGCGGGCCGAACGCGAAGAGCTAGACGCGGCCTGGGAAGCATTATCCAACAAACCCGTGGTTCAGCCCGTACGAGGACCGGAAACCGGGCTCGTCATGGTGCGCGGCCGCATCGGCGGCGGCGGTTCGCCCTTCAATCTCGGCGAGGTCACTGTGACGCGCGCCACCGTCAAGCTCGCCTCGGGTACGATCGGCCACGCGCATGCGCTCGGCACCGACCGCGAGAAGGTGCGGCTCGCGGCGATCTTTGACGCGCTCTGGCATCAAACGGCCACCAAGGAATTCGTCGAGAAAGCCATCCTGCTGCCGGTCACCGATCGGATTGCCGAATATGACCGCAAACGCGCCGAGGAAACGGCAGCCACCCGCGTTGATTTCTTCACCATGGTCCGCGGAGAAGACAAATGAGCCTTTCCACCACCTCTACGACGCGCGGCAACGATGCGTTGACCGGCGGTTTCGCCGATCCGGTGTTCGACGCGCAGAGCGTCTTCAAGATGATGATGGATGCCATGGCGCGGCCTGGCATCATCCAGACGATCACCTCCGATATCGCTACGCCCGCTCCCCTCGGCTTTGCTGCCGGCGCAATCGGCCTCACGCTTTGCGATCATGATACGCCGGTGTGGCTATCGTCCAGTCTCGCCAAGTCGGCCGCGCCGGAATGGCTGAGCTTCCATACCGGCGCAGCTGTGGCATTCGACAGGATCGAGGCGCGCTTTGCCTTTATTGAAGCCGGCATGGCGCTCGCTTCCCTCAACCAGTTCGCAGTCGGCACTCAGGAATATCCCGACCGTTCGACGACACTGCTGCTCGAAATCGCAGCCCTTGAGGGCGGCAAGGAACTGGCGCTCTCGGGTCCCGGCATTGCCGGTATCCGCATGATCGCTCCAATCGGCCTGCCCGATACGTTCCTGCGCATCTGGAACGACAATCGCGCGCTTTTTCCGCGCGGCGTCGATCTCGTTCTGACGGCGGGACGGCAATTCCTTTGCCTGCCGCGCACCACCAAGATCATCGCGACGGAGATGTGACGCATGTATGTTGCCGTTAAAGGCGGCGAAGCCGCCATCGCCAATGCTCACCGGCTGCTCGCCGATCGTCGTCGCGGCGACCGTTCGCTGCCGGCCATCGGCATCGACCAGATCGTGGCGCAATTGGCGCTCGCCGTCGACCGCGTCATGGCGGAAGCCTCGCTTTACGACCGCACGCTGGCAGCCCTTGCGGTTCGCCAGGCGCGCGGCGATATGATCGAAGCGATCTTCCTGCTACGCGCCTACCGCACCACGCTGCCGCGCTTCGGCTATTCCCAGCCGCTGGATACGTCAGCGATGAAGATCGAGCGCCGCATCTCCGCCACCTACAAGGACCTGCCGGGCGGCCAACTTCTCGGCCCCACCTTCGACTATACTCATCGCCTGCTCGACCCGAGCCTGCTCACCGATACGCCGGTGGACGAGCCGATGCAGCGGCCGGCGGAAGAAGGCCGTGTGATGCGCGTCTCGGAAATTCTGAGCCAGGAAGGGCTGATCGAGGGCGACGGAGAGATGCCGATCGACCACGAGACCGGTGACCTGACGCGCGAACCGATGGAATTCCCGATGACCCGCGATCTGCGCCTGCAGGCGCTTGCGCGCGGCGACGAAGGTTTCCTGCTGGCGCTCGGCTATTCGACCCAGCGCGGCTATGGCCGCACCCATCCCTTCACCGGCGAAATCCGCATCGGTGAAGTGGAGGTCGAACTGGACGTGCCGGAACTCGGTTTCGCCGTCTCGCTGGGTAGCATCCAGGTTACCGAATGCCAGATGGTCAACCAGTTCAAAGGCTCTGCCAAGGCGCCACCGCAGTTTACCCGCGGTTACGGCCTCGTCTTCGGCCAAAGCGAACGCAAGGCCATGGCGATGTCGCTGGTCGACCGGGCGCTCCGTGCCGATGAACTCGGCGAAGATATCGTCGCACCCGCCCAGGACGAGGAATTCGTCATTTCCCATTCCGACAACGTGCAGGCGACCGGCTTCGTCGAACATCTGAAGCTGCCGCACTATGTCGACTTCCAGGCCGAACTCGACCTGGTGCGCCGCATGCGCCGCGACTTCGAAGCCACCCGCGATGGCGGCAAGGATCCCCTGACGGAGGCAGCCGAATGACCGAACTTGCCACCTATAATTTCGCCTATCTCGACGAACAGACCAAGCGGATGATCCGCCGCGCCATCCTGAAGGCGATCGCCATTCCCGGCTATCAGGTGCCATTCGCCTCACGCGAAATGCCGATGCCGTATGGATGGGGCACTGGCGGCGTACAGTTAACTGCCGCGATCATCGGGCCGGATGATGTCCTCAAGGTCATCGACCAGGGCGCCGACGACACGACCAACGCCGTCTCTATCCGAGCCTTCTTCCAGAAGGTTGCCAATGTCGCCGTCACCACCCGCACGGACGAGGCGACCATCATCCAGACACGCCACCGCATCCCGGAAGGCAAGCTCGGCCCCAATCAGGTGCTGGTCTACCAGGTGCCGATCCCCGAACCGCTGCGCTACCTGGAGCCGCGCGAGACCGAGACGCGCAAGATGCATGCGCTCGAAGAGTACGGTCTCATGCATGTGAAGCTCTATGAGGACATCGCCCGCAACGGTCGCATCGCCACGACCTACGCCTATCCGGTCAAGGTCGCCGGCCGCTACGTGATGGACCCATCGCCGACGCCGAAATTCGACAATCCGAAAATGCATATGTCGGATGCGCTGCAGCTCTTCGGCGCCGGCCGCGAGAAGCGCATCTATGCCGTGCCGCCTTACACCGAAGTCGTGAGCCTCGATTTCGAGGATCATCCCTTCGAAGTGCAGCGTTTCGATAAGCCTTGTGCGCTCTGCGGCGCCGAGCAGGTCTATCTCGACGAAGTGATCCTCGACGACAAGGGCGGGCGGATGTTCGTCTGCTCCGACACCGATTTCTGCGAAGACCGCCGCGCCCATGGCCATGCCGGCCCCATGCTGGTGGCCAATGGGCTGGCTTCCAACCAGGAGGCCGCCGAATGAGCGACACGCCACTCCTCAAGGTCAAGGACATCTCGAAATTTTACGGCAGCCGCATCGGTTGCCGCAATGTGTCCTTCGACCTCTGGCCTGGTGAAGTGCTGGCGATCGTCGGCGAATCCGGCTCCGGCAAGACGACACTGCTCAATTGCATTTCGACCCGGCTGCTGCCGACCACCGGCAGCGTCGAATACCATATGCGCGACGAGACCTATCGCGATCTCTTCCGCATGAACGAGGCCGAGCGGCGCTTCCTGATGCGCACCGACTGGGGTTTCGTCCATCAGAACCCCGCCGACGGCCTGCGCATGACGGTTTCGGCCGGCGCCAATGTCGGCGAGCGGCTGATGGCGATCGGCAACCGGCATTACGGCAATATCCGCAACACTGCGATCGACTGGCTGGAACGCGTGGAGATAGACGCCGACCGCATCGACGATCAGCCGCGCGCCTTCTCAGGCGGCATGCGCCAGCGCCTGCAGATCGCCCGCAATCTGGTGACCGGTCCTCGCCTGGTCTTCATGGACGAGCCGACCGGCGGCCTCGACGTGTCCGTACAGGCCCGCCTGCTCGATCTCGTCCGCGGTCTCGTCAACGATCTCGGCCTGTCGGCCATCATCGTCACGCACGACCTCGCCGTCGCCCGGCTGCTTTCGCACCGCATGATGGTCATGAAGGACGGTGTGGTGATCGAACATGGTCTCACCGACCGCGTGCTCGACGATCCGCGCGAGCCATATACGCAACTGCTCGTCTCTTCGATCCTGCAGGTCTGAGGAAAAAGCCATGGCAACCCCCCTCGTCGTTTCCGAAGTCTTCAAGAGCTTCACCATGCACCTGCGCGATGGCATCCGCCTGCCGGTCGTCGCCGATGTCTCCTTCTCCGTCGCATCGGGCGAATGCGTGGTGCTTGGCGGCCCTTCCGGCATTGGCAAGAGCTCGCTTCTGAAGATGATCTACGGCAACTACGCCGTCGATAGCGGCCAGATCCTGGTGACGCATCGGGAAAGGATCATCGATCTCGCCGCCGCTGATCCCCGCACCGTGCTGGAAGTTCGCCGCCATACCATGGGCTATGTCAGCCAGTTCCTACGCACCGTGCCGCGCGTTGCTGCCATCGACGTGGTTGCCGAGCCGCTGTTGGCGCGAGGCGAAAGTGCCGAGACCGCTCGCCAAAGGGCGGGCAACCTGCTTTCGCAGCTCAACCTTCCGGAAGAGCTTTGGCAATTGCCGCCCGCCACCTTCTCCGGCGGCGAACAGCAGCGCGTCAATATCGCCCGCGGCTTCATCACCGATCACGCCATTTTGCTGCTCGACGAGCCGACCGCCTCTCTCGACGCGAGAAACCGTGCCGTCGTGGTCGACATGATCGAAGAGAAGAAAAAGGCCGGCGTCGCACTCCTCGGCATCTTCCATGACGAGGAAGTGCGCGAGGCCGTCGGCAGCCGCATTCTCGACGTGTCGCAATTTTCGCCCAGAAAGTCCGCCGCATGAGCCGCAAATTGGGCGAAACGCCTTTCATCAGCCCCTCCGCGAGCGTCAGCAACTCGACGCTCGGCCGCTACACCGAAGTCTCCGACCGCTGCCGCATCGACGAGACGGAGATCGGCGATTACTCCTACATCATGCAGGATGGCGCGATCTGGTGCGCCACCATCGGCAAATTCGTCAACATTGCCGCGGCGGTGCGCATCAATGCCACCAACCATCCGACCTGGCGGGCGACGCTGCATCACTTCACCTATCGCGCCGCCGACTATTGGCCGGATGCCGATATGGAGACGGAATTCTTCACCTGGCGGCGCGACAACCGCGTGGCCATCGGCAACGACGTCTGGATCGGCCATGGCGCCACCATCCTGCCGGGCGTCACTGTCGGCAACGGTGCGGTCATCGGCGCCGGCGCTGTTGTCTCCAAGGATGTCGCCCCCTATACGATCGTCGGCGGCGTGCCGGCCAAGCTCATCCGCCAACGCTTCACCGAAGCTGTCGGCGAACGCATGGACAAGCTTGCCTGGTGGGATTGGGATCATGCCACATTGCGAACCGCGCTTGCCGATTTCCGCGCCCTTTCGGCCGAAGATTTCCTGATCCGCTACGGCGCATGACGCCACTGCGCGGGCCTCGTGCAATCCACCCGCAAATCCTCTTCGAAGCGCGAAAATCTCCCCGGTTTTCGGGCTTTTGCGTTGCCGTTACGGAAGGGCGCAAACAGGGAGGAATTGTAACAGCAGTTACACAAATCTGACATTGGAGGTTCATGAACCGGGACTAATGCGTTGCGCATGGCAGCGTCGAAGGCTTCTTCGAAGCGAAGGATTATGCGCTCGTCCAACAGATTTCCGCGGACCCGACGTCAACGTTTGTTGCGGCGGAGCCGGGCAGCCGCGAAAGGAAAGCCTCATGTTCGAGCTGAAGAATGTCTCGCGCCGGTTCGGAAACAAGCTCGCTGTCGATTCCGTGACGTTGGACATTCCGCAAGGACAAATGGTCGGCATCATCGGCCGCTCGGGCGCCGGCAAGTCCACGCTGCTGCGCATGATCAACCGACTTGCCGATCCGACCTCCGGCTCCATCTATTTCGCCGGCACCGAAGTCTCGAAGCTGCGCGGCCGGGCGTTGCGCAACTGGCAGCGCGATTGCGCCATGATCTTCCAGCAGTTCAACCTGGTTCCCCGTCTCGACGTTCTCACCAACGTCATGCTCGGTCGCCTGAACCAGCGTTCGACCACGCTGAGCCTGCTTTCCATCTTCAGCCGCGAGGAGCGCATCCAAGCCATTGCGGCACTCGAACGTCTCGGCATCGAGCAGACTGCATTGCAGATGGCCGGCACGCTGTCGGGTGGCCAGCAGCAGCGCGTCGCCATCGCCCGCGCCCTGATGCAGCAGCCGAAAATGATACTTGCCGACGAGCCGATTGCCTCGCTCGATCCGCTGAACGCCAAGATCGTCATGGATGCGCTGCGCGACATCAACGAGCGTGAGGGCATCACCGTCATCACCAACCTGCACACGCTGGATACGGCGCGCAATTATTGCGAACGCATCGTCGGCATGGCGGCGGGGCGCGTCGTCTTCGACGGCAAGCCATCAGAGCTGACGGCCGCGGCGGTCAAGGAAATCTACGGCACCGACAAGGATGGCGCCGGGATCGACGAGACGATGACGTCGACCGCCATCAATCTTTCCGATCAGCCCGCGCAAGCCGCGGCAAACGCATCCGCCGGCCCGCAACCGCTGGCACTGGCCGGTCTCTGAGCGAGACGGCCGCGATCGAAGGCCCGCGTCAAGGGCGCATTTCTTCTAGACCGAAGACATCCGGGGACACCGGTTAATCAGGAGACGAACCCATGTTGAAGAAGACCCTTCTCGCAGCCACGGCGCTTCTCGCGCTCGCTGGCGGCGCTGCCGCTCAGGACATCAAGGAATTCCGCGTTGGTATTCTCGGTGGCGAAAACGAAGCCGACCGCCTGCGCAACTACGCCTGCCTCTCCGACCACCTGAAGAAGGAGTTCGGTTTCGAGAAGGTATCGCTGTTCCCGGCTGCCGACTATGACGGCGTTATCCAGGGCCTGCTCGGCGGCACGCTCGACTTCGCCGAACTCGGCTCTTCCGGCTATGCAGCCACCTACATCAAGGACCCGAAGGCCGTTACCCCGATCCTGACCACGCAGCAGACGGACGGCTCGACCGGCTATTACTCGATCGGTCTCGCTCTGAAGTCCTCCGGCATCAAGACGATCGCCGACGCCAAGGGCAAGAAGCTCGGCTACGCCGATCCGGACTCCACTTCGGGCTATCTCGTTCCGCTGACGCAGATTCCGAAGACCACCGGCATGCCGAACGACAAGTTCTTCGCTTCGACCCAGTTCAACGGCGGTCACGAGAACAACCTGCTCGCCGCCTATGACGGCAAGGTCGACGTTGCCGTTGACGATTCGTCGGGCCTCGGCGATTTCAAGGACGGCTACACCTCCGGTACCTTCCACAAGGAAGTCGACAAGGGCGCCGTCGATCCGAACAAGCTCGTCGAAGTCTGGCGTTCGCCGCTGATCCCGAACGGCCCGCTCGTCGTTCGCAACGCCCTCGGCACCGAATGGCAGGCCAAGCTGACCGACTTCTTCCTGAAGCTCCCGACCACCGATGCCAAGTGCTTCTCGGCGATCGAAGGCGGTGACTTCAAGGGCTACGTCAAGGTGAACCCGGACTTCTACAAGGCCGTTGTCGAAGTTCGCAAGGCTGCCATCGGCGGCTAATCCCTATCCAGACTGCAGGGCGGCCGGCGACGGCCGCCCTTTTCCTATCACAAGGGCAGGACATCAAGGGCAGGACATTCATGACGATTGCCGATACTCAGCTACAGACGCAAGGCGCTCCCCAGGGCGCCAAGGATATCGGTGACGCCTGGAGCAGGATGGTGGCGCGCCGCCGCCTCTATACCGGCATCGGCCTGCTGATCCTGATCATCGCCTTCGTCAGCTCCGTGCGCTTTGCCGACGAGAGCAATGCCGGCCATTTCTTCGATCGCCTGCCGCATCTTTTCGATTTCCTGAGCTGGCTCATCCCCAAGGATTGGGCCGACGTTTATCGCGCGCTCTTCGACTTGCCGAGCCCCAATGGCGCAAACGGCGTCGGCGGCGAGGAGTTCAATTTTCCGAACGGCCGCGTCTATGTCTGGGGCAACTTCTATATTCCTGAATATTTCGAGCTGATGATCATCACGATCAACGTGGCGCTGGTTTCCACCATCATCGGCTTCGTCGTCGCCCTGCCCCTCAGCTTCTTTGCCGCGCGCAACATGTCGCCGTCGCATCCGGTTCGTCTGGTGACCAAACGCTTCATGGAATTGCTGCGCGCCTTTCCCGAAATCGTCATCGCCGGCCTGTTTTCGGCGATCCTGTCGATCGGCCCGATCGCTGCCATCATCGCCGTCGGCCTGCATACGATCGGGGCACTCGGCAAGCTGTTCTACGAAGTGATCGAGAATATCGACATGAAGCCCGACGAGGGCATGAGGGCGGTCGGCGCGAGCTGGACGGAGCGCGTTCGCTTCGCCGCGCTGCCGCAGGTTCTGCCGAATTTCATGTCCTATGTGCTGCTGCGCCTGGAGATCAATGTCCGAGCCTCCACCATCATCGGCGCCGTCGGCGGCGGCGGCATCGGCGAGGAGCTGAAGCTTTCGATCTCGCGCGGCTTCGGCGCCAAGACGGTAGCGCTCGTGCTGCTGCTTTTCGTGACGATCGTTGCCGTCGACCAATTTTCCGCATGGCTCCGTCGCCGTCTCGTCGGCGAACATGCCTTCCTTCTGCAACACTGAGGTTGCCCATGTCCGTCATCGACGCCGGTCGCATGCAGGAAATCGAAGCACGCTATCCGGAGATCCTGCACCGATCATTCCGCCAGCGCTTCGGCGCGCTGATGATCTTTCTCGGCGTGATCCTTTACGGCATCTACGCCGTCTGGTTCTTCGACCTGCCGAAGATCATCGCTGAGGCGCATTGGGAACGCGTCGGCATCTATCTCAGCGAATGGATCAGCTACGACGTGCAGCCGGAATTCCACGTTTCAGGCGACAAGATCAGCGTCAAATATCCGCGTTTTTCGCCGCTCGGCGATAATCCGCACCCAGATTGGGTGACGAACAATCCCGACGGCAGCCTGACGATCTCGGTCAGCGGCACCGGCCGCAGCGTAACGGTGACGAAGACGCAAGCGATCCTGACCGCGCATGGCGTCACCGTTCCGATCGACTTCACCGGCGACGCGCCGAAGCTCCTCGGCTCGGAACCGCCGCCGTCGTGGATCACGGTCTATGACGATAACATCCTCGCCAATATGGGCTTTGCCGGCGACGTCAGCATTTCCACCGACCGCGTGAAGATCCGCAAGCGTTTCCTCGGCTGGGCGAATTTTGTCTTCGACACGCACTCGCCTTTCTTCGACAAGCCGGCAAGCGAAGTGATCGGCCTGATCGTCTCCGGGCCGCGCCTCGACCCGGCGCAATCCAATCTCTCGCTGGCCTTCGACAACATTTGGAACAATGGCGCCTGGCAGCATGGGGACGTCTGGACCAAGCTGTTCCAGACCATCGTCATGGCCTTCCTCGGCACGCTGCTGGGATCGCTCGCCGCCTTCCCGCTCTCCTTCCTTGCGGCCCGCAACATCACGCCGAGCCGCCTGGTCAATCAGATATTGAAGCGCTTCTTCGACTTCCTGCGTTCGGTCGACATGCTGATCTGGGCGTTGTTCCTGACCCGCGCCTTCGGCCCCGGCCCGCTTGCCGGCAGCGGTGCGATCTTCCTGACGGAGACCGGCACGCTGGGCAAGCTCTACTCCGAAGGGCTGGAGAACATCGACAACAAGCCGCGCGAAGGCGTCAAATCGACGGGCTCCTCGACGGTTCTCGTGCATCGCTACGGTATCATGCCGCAGATCGTTCCCGTCATCGTCAGCCAGACGCTCTATCAATGGGAATCGAATGTGCGCGGCGCCACCATCATCGGCGCAGTCGGCGCCGGCGGCATCGGCCTCAAACTTTGGGAAGCCATGCGCACCAACGCCAATTGGGAAAACGTCGCCTATATGGTGCTGCTGATCCTGATCGTCGTCTTCCTGTTCGATGCCGGTTCCAACGCGCTGCGCTCACGCCTGATGGGGACGCAGAACCGGTAAGAAGCCTTCAGAAAAATCGTGGCGCATCATCATTTTGTCACGGGAATCCGGTAGCGCAGGTCGGCAAGACAACATTGCTCGAACCCGCTTTAGCCGGATTCGAACCGCTGCTGCCTTGCTGCTCTTGCGGTTTGTCGCAAATCACCCAACAGTGTCTCGCGCAGCCGATTTTTCCAAGGAATGCAGCCTTGCGCTATGCTCTCTATTTCACGCCGCCCAAAGACGATCCGTTGACCGCGCTTGCCGCTCTCTGGCTGGGCCGCGATGCATTTTCCGATGAGATTTTCTCGGACAAGGCCATGGGTCCCGTGTCGGAAGACCATGCCGAGCTGACCGCCGATCCGCGCCGCTACGGCTTTCACGCCACGCTGAAGGCACCTTTCGAGCTTGCCGGCTCGGTGACCGAGCGCGATCTTCTCGATGTCGCCACAGAATTTGCCTCACAGACCAAGGCTTTCACCATTCCAGAGTTGGTCTTGGGCCAGCTCGGTCATTTCTTCGCGCTCGTGCCCGGCTCGCTTTACCAGCCGCTGCAGGATTTTGCCTCGCGCGTGGTCAAGGCTTTCGAACCGTTCCGTGCGCCGCTTTCGGATCACGACATAGCCCGGCGCAAGCCGGAAGGCCTGACGGAACCGCAGCGCGCCAATCTGTTGTGCTGGGGCTATCCCTACGTCAATGACGAGTTCCGCTTCCATATGACGTTGACGGGGCGCGTCCCCACCGAACGTCAAGCCGACATGCACGACGTCCTGCGCGCGCGCTTCGCCGACCATATCGGCAAAGCGCTTCACGTTTCCGGCCTCGCCGTCTTTATCGAAGAAGAGCGCGGCGCTCCCTTTACCGTCCGTTCCTGGCTGCCGCTTTCCGGCGCCTAATAGCGAAAGACCTGACATGACCAAAGAAACCGTCCTTTCCAACGCCCGCATCGTCCTCGAAGACAAGATCGTCGAAGGCTCCGTGCTGATCCGTGACGGTCGCATTGCCGGCATTTCCGAAGGTAAGTCCGCTATCGGCGAGGATTTCGAGGGCGATTACCTGATCCCCGGCCTGGTCGAACTGCACACGGACCATCTGGAAGCCCATTATTCGCCGCGCCCCGGCGTGCGCTGGAACAAGACGGCCGCCATCCAGGCGCATGACGCCCAGATCGTCACCTCCGGCATCACCACAGTATTCGACTGCTTGCGCATGGGCTCGGATGAAGACGGCGGTTTCGAGCGCGGCGAGATGCGCGACATGGCCGACGCGATCCAGGCGGCAGAGCGCGAAGATCGGCTGCGCGCCGAACACCTGATCCACCTGCGTTGCGAAGTCTCCGCCGACAACGTCCTCGATCACTTCCAGGACTTCGAGAAAGATCCTTATGTTCGCCTGGTCTCGCTGATGGATCACGCGCCCGGCCAGCGCCAGTTCCAGACCATGGATCAATACATCTTCTACTATCAGAAGAAGCGCGGCTTGAGCGACGAGGCCTTTGCCCGTTTCGTCGCCAAGCGCCAGGAAGAATCGGCCAAATACGCGACCCCACATCGCGACGCCATCTCCAAGGTCTGCGCCGAGCGCGGCATCACCATCGCCAGCCATGACGATGCGACGCTCGCCCATGTTGACGAAGCCATCAATTATGGCGTTCGCCTTGCGGAATTCCCGACCAGCATCGACGCCGCCAAGGCGTCGCACGGCGCGGGCATGAGCGTGCTGATGGGCGCGCCTAACATCGTTCGTGGCAAGTCGCATTCCGGCAATATCGCCGCCCGCGATCTCGCCGAACTCGGAGTCCTCGACGTTCTGTCCTCCGATTATGTGCCGCTCAGCCTGCTGCATGCTCCCTTCATCCTCGCCGACGAGGTGGAGAGCATTTCGCTGCCGCGGGCGATCGCCATGGTGACCGCAACCCCCGCAAAGACCGTCAGCCTGAACGACCGTGGCCGCATCGCCGAGGGCCTGCGCGCCGATCTCGTGCGCGTCCGTCGCGATCATGGTGTGCCGGTGACGCGCTCGGTCTGGCGAGAAGGACGGCGTGTCGCATGACGGTCGAGGCCCACATAAAGCCGGCTAACGGCCTATCGGCCGATACCGTCGGCATCATGGCCGTGGTGGTCGGACCGAGTGGGGCCGGCAAGGATACGCTGATGAATCTTGCCGCCCGGCATTTTGCCGGCCGGCCGGATGTTCATTTCGTCCGCCGCGTCATCACCCGGGAAAGCGATGCCGGCAACGAGGATCACAAAAGCGTCTCGGACGCCGATTTCGACGCCATGGAGCGCGCCGGCGCCTTCGCCGTCTCCTGGGAAGCGCATGGGCTGAAATACGGAATTCCGGCCGCGGTCAGGGAGGAGCTTGCCCGCGGCCATCTCGTCATCGCCAACGGCTCGCGTTCGGTGCTCGACCGCTTCCAGACCGCCTTTCCGCAATTGAAAGTCATCAATGTCACGGCGCGGCGCGAGGTATTGGCAGAGCGGCTGATGGCACGCGGTCGCGAAAGCCGCGAGGATGTGCTGAAGCGGCTGGAACGTAGCTCGCTCACCGTCAACGGCAGCTACGACGTCGCTGATATCGACAATAGCGGCACGCTCGACGAGGCCGAACGCGCTATCATTGCCGTGCTGGAAGCGCTGATTGGGAAGTAAGCGGCCGGTGTTCCGCCTGACGCATTTTTTTGCACACCAAATCGCGGATCTCTCACCGCCTCCTGCTGCGCCCGCGGCTCAATGGGCTTCATCCCAATTGTTGGCGGCGCGGGCGTCCACCTTCAGCGGCACGGACATATCCACCGCCGGCATGGCGGCATTTTCCATCACCGAGACAATGATCGGCGTCGAGCGCTCGACATCGGCGTCTTCGACTTCGAAGATCAGTTCGTCGTGCACCTGCAGCAGCATGCGCACGCGATCGGCGAGGCCGGCTGCCGCAAGCGCCGGCTCCATCTTGATCATGGCGCGGCGGATGACGTCGGCGGCGGAGCCCTGGATCGGCGCGTTGATCGAGGCACGCTCATTGAAGGCACGCACGGACGGATTGGAGGAGCGGATTTCCGGAAAATGCACGCGGCGGCCGAAGATGGTCTCGACATAGCCCTTGTCGCGCGCGGCCTGCTTGGTGCTTTCCATATAGTCGCGGATACCGGGGAAACGCTCGAAATACCGCTTGATGTAATCGCCGGCTTCCGAGCGCTCGATCGACAATTGATTGGCGAGACCGAAAGCGGAAATGCCGTAGATGATGCCGAAATTGATCGCCTTGGCGCGGCGGCGCACTTCGCTCGGCATGCCCTCGATCGGCACGCTGAACATTTCCGATGCCGTCATGGCGTGAATATCGACGCCGTCGGCGAAGGCCTGTTCGAGCTGCGGGATATTAGCGACATGCGCCAGCACACGCAGTTCGATCTGGCTGTAGTCGGCGGAGATCAGCTTATGGCCCGGCGTCGAAATGAAAGCCGTGCGGATCTTGCGGCCCTCAGCCGTGCGAACCGGGATGTTCTGTAGGTTCGGCTCCGAGGAGGACAAGCGTCCGGTCGTGGTCGAGGCCAGCGAATAGGAGGTGTGGACCCGTTTGGTCTCGGGGTGGACATAGCCCGGCAACGCATCGGTATAGGTCGATTTCAGCTTGGTGAGCTGGCGCCAGTCGACGATCTTGCGCGGCAGCTCGAAGCCGGCGGCCGCCAGGTCTTCCAGCACTTGCGCCGAGGTCGACCATTGCCCGGTCTTGGTCTTGTTGCCGCCGGCAAGGCCCATCTTGCCGAAGAGAATATCGCCGAGCTGCTTCGGCGAGCCAATGTTGAAGCGCTCGCCGGCCAGCGTGTAAATTTCATCCTCAAGGGCTGCGGCGCCCTGCGCCAGCTCGCCGGAGAGGCGCGACAGGATCTGCCGGTCGATGGTGATGCCGCGTTCTTCCATGTGGGCGAGAACCGGCAACAGCGGCCGCTCCAAGCGCTCATAGACGCTCGTCAGCTTTTCCGCTGCCAACCGCGGCTTCAGCACCAGCCAGAGCCGCAGTGTCACATCGGCATCCTCGGCAGCGTAAGCCGTGGCGCGGTCGATATCGACGAGATCGAAGGTGACGTTGGATTTGCCGCTGCCGGCGACATCCTTGTAGGCGATCGGCTTGTGGCCGAGCCAACGCTCCGACAGGCTGTCCATGCCGTGCGTGGCATTGGCGCCGCCATCAAGCACATAGGACAAAAGCATCGTGTCGTCGAAGGCCTTGAGCTCGATGCCATAGCGCTTCATCAGCAGGTAGTCGTATTTCAGGTTCTGCGCGATCTTGAGGACGGAAGTGTCTTCAAGCAGGTCCTTCAATCGCGGAAGGGCATCGCGCAGCGGGATCTGATTGTCCACCAGCCCGCCGCCGAGCAGATCGCCGACGCCATTCTTGTGCCCGAGCGGCACGTAGGCGGCGCGGATGATCGCGCCGGAGGGATCGTTCCGGTTATCGGCGATCGCCAGCGAAAAACCGACGATTTCGGCCTGCATGGCATCGAGCGAGGTCGTCTCCGTATCGAAGGCGACGATGCCGGTTTCGCGCGCGTCCGCGATCCACCGATCAAGCGCGGTCACGTCGCGGATGGTGACATATGTCGAGTGATCGATCGGCGCGGTGGCAAAGCTTGCCGCCCGCGCCTTGGCGAGTTCGGCCGGCTCCGCGGCGCTCTCCGACGCCATGCGCGACTTGACGACCGGCGCAGGCACGGAGGCACCCTCGGCCGCGACCTCGCTGCCGGCAACGAGATCGACATTTTCGCTGACATCCAGGTCGGGGCCATGGGCGGTATCGCCCCATTCGACCTTGACCTCGGATGGTTCGATCGCAGCAGCATCGCAATTGCAGGCATCGGCAACGCGACGCGTCAGCGAGGTGAATTCCATCGTCTTCAGGAAGCCGACCAATTTCGGGCCGTTCTGCGGCTCGAGCACCAACGCATCGAGCGGCAGCTCCAGCGGCACATCGGTCCTCAACGTCACCAACTGCCGGGAAATCCGGGCGAGCTCGGCATTGGCGATGATGTTTTCGCGGCGCTTCTGCTGCTTGATCTCTCCGGCGCGGGCGAGCAGCGTATCGAGATCGCCGAACTCCTCCAGAAGCTGCGCCGCCGTCTTCGGGCCGATGCCGGGAATGCCGGGCACATTGTCGACGGAGTCGCCGGTCAGGGCCTGCAGGTCGATCATCTTTTCCGGCGGCACGCCCCACTTCTCGACGACATCGGGGATGCCGATCTGCTTGTCCTTCATGCTGTCATACATATGGACCATGGGAGTGACGAGCTGCATCAGATCCTTGTCGGAGGAGATGATGGTGACATCGGCGCCGATCGCCTCGGCCTGGCGGGCATAGGTGGCGATGATGTCGTCGGCCTCGAAGCCGTCGGTCTCGATGCAAGGCAGGTTGAAGGCGCGCGTCGCCTCGCGGATGAGCCCGAATTGCGGGATCAGCTCTTCCGGCGGCGCTGAGCGGTTTGCCTTATAGGCATCATAGATATCCTTGCGGAATGTCTTCGAGGAGTAGTCGAAGATGACCGCAAAATGCGTCGGCGTGACGCCGACCGAGGTGTCGCGCGCCGAGGTCAACAGCTTCCATAGCATGTTGCAGAAACCGGAGACGGCGCCGACCGGCAATCCATCGGATTTGCGCGTCAGCGGCGGCAGGGCATGAAAGGCCCGGAAAATGAAACCGGAGCCGTCGACGAGGAAGAGATGATCACCTTTTTTCATGGAAGCATGGATAGCGTGGCGCACCTCCAACGTCCATATAAAGTTCCATCTGGCGATGTGCAGAAAGGGCGAAATCTCTCACCGAAACGTTACCAATTTTTAATCAATCTAATCTGCGGATTCCCTTGAAAAACCATATTTGCAGCCTCATTTCATACTCACCGGCGATTGATTACGCCGAGGGTCTGGCAACCGGCCTGTCCCCCGCCATGTCAGACTTGGACAAAGGCCTATCCCCCTCTCCGGGCCTTTGTCCCCCTTCTGAAGCCGCCATGGTCCTCCCTCCAGGCCATGGCGGCTTTTCTATTAGAATCCATTAACATAGCCAGCAAAACAAACCGCAAAATATAACCCGAATTTGGCTTGCCTTAGACGTATTTCACCCAAGATTTGATGATTGTTTTGCTCCAAAATACGGGCATACTTGCAATCATGGGATTTAATCGGATGGAATCTGCGGCCTACCTTGCCAATCAGATGGCGAAGGGATTTGCCCGCTCGTTGCAACAACGGGCGGCGGGGCTTGGCTTTTCGCCCGGCCAATTTCCGATCCTGCTCGAATTATGGTCCGAAGACGGGCTGACGCAGAAACAATTGCTGGAGCGCGTCGACATCGAACAGGCGACGATGGCCAACACCCTGTCGCGCATGGAACGCGACGGGCTGGTGGAACGCCGGCCGCATCCATCCGACAAACGCGCGCAACTGGTCTTCCTGACCGGCAAGGCCACTGCCATGCAGACGGAAGCCGTCGAGGCGGCGATGGCGGCGGACAAGGAACTGTTCCGCGGCTTCCGCAGCTTCGAGCGCGAACTGCTGCTCGAATATGTCCGGCGCATCCTGGAGAACGCCAAGCAACTCTAGCTCTGTCTCTCTCGTTCAATTGATCGGGCATTCGGAAGTTTTCGATTTTCCTGCCTCGAAACCGGGCCGGCTTTGGTCTATCGTCCGGCCAATTTCCACGTAAGGAGTCGGATATGACCGATGTATCGCCCGTTCTCGACCGTGCGGACCAGAACCTTCCGTCCAGCCTCGACAATCTGTTCGAACTGCTGCGCATCAAATCCATCTCGACCGATCCGGCCTTCAAGGCGGAATGCCGCAAGGCGGCGGAATGGCTGGTCGCCTACCTGACCTCGCTCGGCTTTACCGCCTCCGTGCGCGACACACCCGGCCATCCGATGGTCGTCGCCCATCACGACGCAGCAAATGCCGATGCGCCGCATGTGCTGTTCTACGGCCATTACGACGTGCAGCCGGTCGATCCGATTGAGCTTTGGGAGAGCGATCCTTTCGCGCCAGCCATCAAGGATGTGGGCACTGGCCGCAAGATCCTGACCGGCCGCGGCACCTCCGACGACAAGGGTCAGTTGATGACCTTTGTCGAAGCGGTCCGGGCCTACAAGGAAATCAAGGGTGCGCTTCCGGTCCGCATCAGCATCCTGTTCGAAGGTGAAGAGGAATCCGGCTCACCGTCGCTGAAGCCTTTCCTTGAAGCCAATGCCGCCGAGCTGAAGGCGGACTATGCGCTGGTCTGCGACACCGGCATGTGGGACGGCGATACGCCGGCAATCTCGGCCGGCTTGCGCGGCCTCGTCGGTGAAGAAATCATCATCAATGCTGCCGATCGCGACCTGCATTCCGGCATGTTCGGCGGCGCGGCCGCCAATCCGATCCATATCCTCGCCGATATTCTCGCCGGCCTGCATGACGAGACCGGCCGCATCACTCTCGACGGCTTCTATGACGGCGTCGAGGAGACGCCGGGCAATATCAAGGCTTCTTGGGAAACGCTCGGCATGACGACAGAAAAATTCCTCGGCGAAGTCGGCCTCTCCATTCCCTCGGGCGAAAAGGGCCGTTCGGTGATGGAACTCACCTGGGCACGGCCGACGGCTGAGGTCAACGGTATCACCGGCGGCTATACCGGCGCCGGCTTCAAGACGGTCATCGCCGCCAAGGCGTCAGCGAAAGTATCGTTCCGCCTCGTCGGGCAGCAGAACCCGGAAGCGATCCGCGAGAGTTTCCGCGCTTACGTGCGCTCGAAGGTTCCGGCCGATTGCTCGGTGGAATTCCACGAGCATGGCGCCTCGCCGGCAATCCAACTCTCCTACGATTCTCCGGTGCTGACCAAGGCGAAGAATGCTCTTTCCAACGAGTGGCCGAAGCCGGCTATCGTTATCGGCATGGGCGGATCGATCCCGATTGTCGGGGATTTCCAGAAGATGCTCGGCATGGAATCCCTGCTGGTCGGTTTCGGCCTCGCTGACGATCGCATCCATTCGCCGAACGAGAAATACGAGCTGAAATCCTATCACAAGGGCATCCGCTCCTGGATCCGCATCCTCGACGCGCTTGCCGCTTGAGCTACTAAGCGGTGATGGCGCCTCTCACCTTCTCCTCTCGGGGAGAAGGTTCCAACCCCAACGGCTGCTCCAGCAGCATCGTCGGTTCAACCGGAAGAGGCTATCTGCCGACCACGTCGAAGGCATGCGCCTTGCCGAGCACGCTGACATGGACAGTGCTGCCGATCTCCGGCAGGCCGACGCTGGAGCTTTTGATGGTGAGCGGCGCGGCGCCTGCGGCATTGGCAAGGGCAAGCGTCACCGTGCAGACCGCGCCGCCGAATTCGACGTCGATGACCTCGCCGGCGCATAGGACACCGGAAGTTTCGCCATCGATCGCATTGAACCGCAATTGCTCGGGGCGCAGCATGATTTCCGCCCGGCCCCGGCGGCCGTTCGCGTCGGTCGGGATGCGGCCGAGCGCGCAATCGGCAAAGCCATCACCCAGTTCCGCCGGCAGCAGGATGGCGTCTCCAAGGAAAGTGGCCGTCTCGCGGTCGCAGGGATTGAGATAGAGCGTTTGCGGCGTTCCGGCCTGCACTAATTTACCCTCGCGCAGAACGGCCACCTGATCGGCGAAGGAGAGCGCTTCAGCCTGGTCGTGCGTTACCAGGATCGTGGTGATACCGGCGTTCTGCAACACGCGGGCAACGGCCTTGCGCATGTTTTCTCGCAGGCCCGTGTCGAGCGCGGAAAAGGGCTCGTCCAGCAACATCAGCCTGGGCTTGCGGCCGAGCGCGCGGGCAAGCGCCACGCGCTGCTGCTGGCCGCCGGAGAGCTGGTGCGGGCGGCGATCGAGCATGCCGCGATCGAGCTCCACCATATCGATCAGCGCGTTGATCTGTTCGGCACGATCGGCCAACCCGCGCTCCATGCCGAAGCCGATATTGTTCGCCACGCTCAAATGCGGAAACAATGCGCCGTCCTGCGAAACGATGCCGATGCCGCGGCGGTGGGCAGGCACGACGGCTGGCCCATTCGCCAGCAGATGATCTTCCAGCACTACCTGGCCGGCATCCGGAGTCTCGAAGCCGGCGATGATGCGCAGCAGCGTCGTCTTGCCGGAACCGGAAGGGCCGACGACGGCGGTGCGGCTGCCGGCGGCGACCGTGAGGTCGATATTGTCAAGCGCGTGCACCGGGCCATAGTGCTTGCTGATATTCTTGATCGCCAGAAAGGTCATTGTCCGGCCGTCCGCTTGGATTGCGCATAGAGAAGAAGGGTGAGCGGCAGCGACAGCACTACCATCATGAAGGCATAGGGCGCGGCGGAGACATAATCGATCTCGCTGGTGAGCGACCAGAACTTCGTCGCCAGCGTCTCCGTGCCGTTGGGCGACAGCATCAGCGTCGCCGTCAATTCGTTGGTAATGCCGAGAGCCGCAAGCGCCACGCTCGCCGCGAAACCGGGAGCGGCAAGCCGCATGGTGATCTGCCGCACGGCTTGGCCCGGCGTGCGTCCCAACGCCATGGCGGCGCGTTCGAGCTCGACCGGCGCCTGGGCGATGCTGGAGCGCAAGCCCACCATGGCGCGCGGCAGGAACAGCAGGACATAGGCGAGCAACAGTGTCGCAAAGGTCTGATAGAGCGGCAGTATCAGCCGCACGGTGATCGACACCAGCGCCAAAGCGACCACGACGCCCGGCAGCGAGCCGACATAATAGTGGCAGGCTTCGAGGATGCGCTGTAGCCGGCCGGGCGCGCGTACCGAGAGCCAGGCCATGGGGATAGCGGCGATGGTGGCCAGCACACCGCCTGCAACGGCAAGCACGATCGTCTGCAGCAAAGTTGAGCCGATCGTATCCATCCGCCAGATGCCGGCACCGCCGAGATAGAGCCAGCGCGCCAGCGTCACGAACGGCACGCCGAGCGTCAGCACGGCCGCTGCCAAGGGCAGCGCAATGGCCGGGATGACGAACCAGCCGAGACGGCGACGATCCGCCGGGCGGGCCGCACCGGAGCCGACACGGGCGTAGCGCTCATTGCCGCGCACCAACACCTCGATGCCGAGCAGCAGCAGACAGCAGAAGACGAGAACGCCGCCGAGCATGTTGGCGGCCGGGCTGTTATAGGCGGACTGGAACTGATCGACGATCGCCGTCGAAAAAGTGTCGAAGCGGATCATCACGTAGAGACCGTATTCCGCCAGCAAATGCAGGCCGATCAACAGCGAGCCGCCGCAGATGGCGAGGCGAAGCTGCGGCAGGATCGCCCGGAAGAAGACGCGCCAGGGACCGAGGCCGAGCGAGGCCGCGGCATCCTCGATCGCCGGATCGAGGCGGCGCAACTGTGCAGCTACCGGCAGATAGAGGAAAGGATAATAGGCGAGCACGGAAACCAGCACGCCGCTCCAGAGCCCGCGCATGCCCGGCAAGAGGCTGACCCAGGCGTAGCTGTGCACGAAGGCGGGCACCGCAAGCGGCGCGACCGCCAGCCAGGACCAGATGCGGGAACCCGGGATATTCGTCCGCTCGGTCAGCCAGGCGAGCGTGACGGCAAGCGCGATGCAGAGCGGGATGGTGCAGACTTCGAGAAGGACTGTATTGGTCAGCAATTCGCCGACGCGACTGCGGAAAATGAGCGCAATGGCGTCGCTCCAGCCGGTGTCGACCGTGATCCAGACAATGAAGCCTAGCGGCACGAGGCTCAGAAGGGCGACGACGGATGCAAGGGCGATGACGGAAGCGTGCGGGACACGGCCACCGGACGCAGCGGTCAACGGAGGTAATCGCAGGGCAGCGGCCTGAGCGGCCGGCGCGGCATATGTGTTCTTCTGCAGCAAGTCTTAGCTGCCTTTCACGCCCTGAAATAGGAAAGCAATCGCCACTAAAGGCGATTGCCGGGATCGAAATGGCCGAATGGCCATCCGCATGCCCCTAGCAGGGCATGCGGACCGGATGCAAGGGGCTACCCTTCATTGACGCATAAGCCTTTCCGAAAACCGCTTCGCAGTTTTCGGGGTTATGCGTTAGATCAACCCGGCTTCGGTCATGAGATCGGTCACCTTCTTGCTGTTCAGCTTGGAAGGCTCGACCTTGGGTGCCTGCAGATCGCTGAGCGGCACGAGCTTCGGGTTCGACTGAGCACCATTGCCGACGGCATATTCATAGGAATCGCCATCGCGCAGAACGGCCTGGCCGCCCTTGCCTGTGATCCACTTCAGGAACGCCTGAGCTTCCTTCTTATGCTGGCTGGAGGCGAGGACGCCGCCGCCGGAGATGCTGACGAAAGCGCCCGGATCCTGGTTCTTGAAATAGTGCAGCGCGACGTTCTTGCTGTTTTCGCCCGTCTTCGCCTGATCGCCGAACCAGTAATAGTGATAGATCACGGCACCCTCGATCTCGCCGGCATTGACGGCCTTCATGGCAACGCTGTTGCCCTTGTAGGGTGTTGCGTTTTCCTTCAGCGCCTTCAGCCAGGACTTGGTGACGTCCTCGCCCTTCAGTTCGAGAAGCGCGCTGACGATCGCCTGGAAGTCGGCGCCGGCCGGCGAGGCACCCCAACGGCCCTTCCACTTGGGATCGGCGAGGTCGAGCAGCGACTTCGGCAGATCGCCCTCTTTCAGCTTGGTCTTGTCATAGGCGAAAACCGTCGAGCGGGCGGCAACGCCGACCCAATCGCCATCAGCCGCCTTGAAGGTTTCCGGTACCTGCGCCAGCGTATCGGCATCCACCGGTGCAAAGAGCTTGCTGGCGTCGACCAGCGTCATGCCGGGAGAATTTTCGGTCAGGAACACGTCTGCGGGAGATGCGGCGCCTTCCTCGACGATCTGGTTGGCGAACTGCATGTCACTGCCGTTGCGGATCGTCACCTTGATGCCGGTTTCCTTGGTGAAGCCATCTGCCCAGGCCTGCGTCAACGCCTCGTGCTGTGCATTATAGACGACGATGCCTTCAGAATCGGCGGCGTTGGCCGTCAGCGGCGCAAGCGCAAGACCCGCGGCAAGCGCCAAGGCGCTGGTGAGATGGGTAAAGGAAAAAGTCATCGGCATCCTCTCGCTGAAACCCGTCCGTGACGGTGGTGCGGTAGCCTATATTTTTCTTGACTATCGTTTTCAAGTTTCAGCACGTTCTTTTTTATCACAAAAGTTTGAAAAGGGAGTCAAGATTTGGCTGTCGCTCCCCGGCAAGATCCAGCCAAGCGCAGATGACATGCTCAAGATGAGGTGTGATCAAAAGAAAAAGCCGCGGCGCTTTCACACCGCGGCTTTCTTGATGCTTCAAAGCTTCGATCAGTTGTCGCGCGTTTCCAGCGTTTTGCTGAAGAAGATCGCAACGAGCGTGCAGACGACGCCGGAAAGCAGGTAAAGGCTGGTATAGACTAGGCCGAACTGGCTGGAGAGGGCGAGCGCGACGAAGGGTGCGAAGCCGGCGCCGATCAGCCAGGAAAGGTCCGAGGTCAAAGCCGAGCCGCTATAGCGATAGTTCCGGCTGAAGCGCGAGGCGCTGGCGCCGGCGGCCTGCCCAAAGGAGAGGCCGAGCAGCGTGAAGCCGACAACCACGTAGATATGGCGACCGGTGACACCGCCATCGAGCAACCAGGGTGCGACGAAAGCAAAGGCCGCGATCAACACAGCGCCAAGGGCAAGCTGGTTGCGGCGGCCGATACGGTCGGCGAGCAGGCCGGAACAGACGATTGCGGCGATACCGCAGATCGCACCGAGGAATTCCACCAGCAGGAACGAACCGGGGGATTGCGCGCTGTAGAGCGTCACCCAACCAAGCGGAAACACCGTGACCAGATGGAAGGTCGCGAAGCTTGCCAGCGGCACGAAAGCGCCGATCAGCACGTCGCGGCCATGCACGCGCAGAAGCTCCGTCATCTTGACCGGCTCCAGCTCATGACGTTCCAGCAACGCGCCGAATTCCGGTGTGGC
The DNA here is from genome assembly GCF_002944315.1 of Rhizobium sp. NXC24. Taxonomy (NCBI): domain Bacteria; kingdom Pseudomonadati; phylum Pseudomonadota; class Alphaproteobacteria; order Hyphomicrobiales; family Rhizobiaceae; genus Rhizobium; species Rhizobium sp. NXC24. Next base: position 183,770 of record NZ_CP024311.1, on the reverse strand, counting down.
GACCAGGCGGAGCCGGGCGAAGAGAGCCACGACATTGACCATGAAGGCGCAGAAGAAGGGATAGCGCCAGCCGTATTCCAAGAAATCGAACGTCGAAAGACTCGTTACGAAATAGGCGAAAAGAGCGCTCGCCAGCATGAAGCCGGTCGGCGCGCCGAGCTGCGGGATCATCGCATACCAGCCGCGGCGATCGGCGGGCGCGTTGAGCGCGAGCAGCGACGCCAGGCCATCCCAGGCGCCGCCGAGCGCTAGACCCTGGCCGATGCGCAGGGCCGCGAGCAGGATGATCGCATAGACGCCGACTTCGCTATAGCCGGGCAGGAAGCTCATTGACGCCGTGGAGCCACCGAGCAGGAACAGCGCGACCGTCAGCTTGACGCCGCGGCCGTAGGTGCGGTCGATCGCCATGAAGATGAACGAGCCGATCGGGCGGGCGATAAAGGCAAGCGAAAAAACCAGGAAGGAAAGCAGCGTGCCCTGCAAGGGATCCGCGAAGGGGAAGATCAGCTTCGGGAAAACCAGGACCGATGCGATGGCGTAAACGAAGAAATCGAAAAACTCGGACGTGCGACCGATGATCACGCCGATGGCGATATTGCCGGGGTCGACAGTGGCGCGAGCATGCATGTTGCGTGCATCGCGTTCTAAACCTGAAGACGTTGGATTTAAGGATTCATGTGTGGCGCTGGCCATATACGGGAGCCTCCCTCTCCGGACGCGAATTCCTCCACGAAATCGCGTCGAGGTAAGATGTTTTATCAAACTTACGAACTTATCAAGTATCGTGCATGGAATAATTCGCGAATTGGCGATTGGATCTGGCCTAATTTCCGTCTTTTGCCGCCACAATCCCACGGCGGCGCGCTGCGGCCGGTAGCCATATCCGCCGATCTCGGTATATTAGCCGCAACAAAGCAACTGCGCGTTGGAAAACCTTCTGGATTTCTCAAGATTTTCCCGATAGGGGAAGTTGCGCCCCGATACCGCATTGCACCCAAGCTTGCTGCGGTGCGACGAAACACCTCATACCGTTCATGACCGCCGTCCTTTAGTCGCCATACGGTCAATAACAAAAAGAGCTTTGAGACGTGCCAAGACTATCGAAGATTTTCAGCCGCTTATCCGTCCTACCGCTCATCTTGCTGCTCTCGGGCTGCAACATGGTGGTGATGGCTCCCTCCGGCGACATCGCCGTGCAGCAACGCGACCTTATCGTCGTCTCGACCGTCCTGATGCTGTTGATCATCATACCGGTGATTTTCCTAACCCTGTTCTTTGCCTGGAAATATCGCCAGTCGAACACGACAGCACCCTATAATCCGGACTGGCATCATTCGACCCGCCTCGAGCTCGTCATCTGGTCGGCGCCGCTCGCCATCATCATCGCGCTCGGCGCGGTGACCTGGATCAGCACCCACCAGCTCGACCCCTACCGGCCGCTCGACCGCGTCGCCGCCGGCAAGCCGGTGACCACCACGACAAGACCGCTGAATGTCGAAGTCGTGGCGCTCGATTGGAAATGGCTGTTCTTCTATCCCGATCTCGGCATCGCCACGGTCAACGAAATGGCCGCGCCGGTGGATGCGCCCATCAACTTCAAGATCACGGCCTCCTCGGTGATGAACTCGTTCTTCATTCCCGCGCTCGCCGGCCAGATCTACGCCATGCCTGGCATGGAAACGAAGCTGCATGCCGTCATCAACAAGCCGGGCGAATATCAGGGCCTGTCCGCCAACTACAGCGGCGCCGGCTTCTCGCATATGCGCTTCAAGTTCCATGGTCTGAGCCAGGCCGACTTCGACCAATGGGTCCAGAAGGTCAAGAGCCAGGGCTCGACCCTCGGCCGCCCGGAATATCTGACGCTCGCCAAGCCGAGTGAACGAGAGCCGGTGCGTTACTACAATTCGGTCGACGACGGCCTATACGACGCCATCCTCAATATGTGCGCCGATCCCAGCAAAATGTGCATGGGCGAGATGATGCATATCGACGCCAAGGGCGGCGCCGGCAAGGACAGCCAGGAAAACCGCGAGCGCCTGATCTACGACAACCGCGGTGCGGATGCAGGCGAAGTGACGCCGGTCAAGGCTGACGGCAGCGCTGGCCATACCATGCAGCAAGGCGACAACTCGATGCAGGGCATGGGCTCCATGCAGGGCATGGATATGGGCAACGGCTCTTCTTCCGATTCGTCGACCGGTTCGGCGCAGCATCAGGGTCACTGATCCGGTGCGCTCAATAACAAGACATTCATAAGGGACAGAGGCGATCCATGTTTTCCAACCCGGACCTCTATAAATTCATCTTCGGTCGGCTGACGCTCGATTCGATTCCCTATCACGAGCCTATCCTCGTCGTGACCTTCATCGGCGTTGCCCTCGGCGGTATCGCCCTTCTCGGCCTGCTGACTTATTTCCGTCTTTGGGGCTATCTCTGGAAGGAATGGTTCACCAGCATCGATCACAAGAAGATCGGTATCATGTACGTCGTGCTGGCACTCATCATGCTGCTGCGCGGCTTCTCCGACGCATTGCTGATGCGCCTGCAACAGGCGATCGCCTTCAACGGTTCCGATGGCTATCTGCCGCCGCACCACTACGACCAGATCTTCACCGCCCACGGCGTCATCATGATCTTCTTCGTGGCGATGCCCTTCGTCACCGGTCTGATGAACCTCGTCGTGCCACTGCAGATCGGCGCACGCGACGTCTCCTTCCCCTTCCTCAACAACTTCTCGTTCTGGATGACGACGGCCGGCGCGATCATCATCATGATCTCGCTCTTCATCGGCGAATTCGCCAAGACCGGCTGGCTGGCCTATCCGCCGCTTTCCGGCATCGCCTATAGTCCCGACGTCGGCGTCGATTATTACATCTGGGGCCTGCAGGTCGCGGGTATCGGAACGACGCTTTCGGGCATCAACCTGATCGCGACCATCGTCAAGATGCGCGCTCCGGGCATGACCTTCATGAAAATGCCGGTCTTCACCTGGACCTCGCTCTGCACCAACATCCTGATCGTCGCGAGCTTCCCGATCCTGACCGCCACGCTCGCATTGCTGACGCTCGATCGCTACGCCGGCACGAACTTCTTCACGAACGACCTCGGCGGCAATCCGATGATGTATGTCAACCTCATCTGGATCTGGGGCCACCCGGAAGTCTACATTCTGGTGCTGCCGGCCTTCGGCGTCTTCTCGGAAGTCGTCGCCACCTTCTGCGGCAAGCGCCTCTTCGGCTACGCCTCGATGGTCTACGCCACCTGCGTGATCATGATCCTCTCCTACCTCGTCTGGCTGCACCACTTTTTCACGATGGGCTCGGGCGCCAGCGTCAACTCCTTCTTCGGCATCACCACGATGATCATCTCGATCCCGACGGGTGCGAAGCTGTTCAACTGGCTGTTCACGATGTACCACGGCCGCATCCGCTACGAAGTGCCGATGCTGTGGACTGTCGGCTTCATGGTGACCTTCACCATCGGCGGCATGACCGGCGTCATGCTCGCGGTTCCGCCGGCCGACTTCGTGCTGCACAACTCGCTGTTCCTGATCGCCCACTTCCATAACGTGATCATCGGCGGCGTGCTCTTCGGCATGTTTGCGGGTGTCAACTACTGGTTCCCCAAGGCCTTCGGCTTCAAGCTCGATCCTTTCTGGGGCAAGATGAGCTTCTGGTTCTGGCAGATCGGCTTCTGGTTCGCCTTCATGCCGCTCTATATCCTCGGCCTGATGGGTGTTACCCGCCGCGTCAACCAGTTCGACGATCCGTCGCTGCAGATCTGGTTCATCATCGCAGCCTTCGGCGCCGGACTGATCGCCATCGGCATCGCCTGCTTCCTCATCCAGCTTGCCGTCAGCTTCATGAAGCGCGAAGAGCTTCGCGATCACACCGGCGATCCCTGGAACGGCCGTACGCTGGAATGGTCCACCTCGTCGCCGCCGCCGGCCTACAACTTCGCCTTCACGCCGATCGTCTATGATCACGACGCCTGGTGGGACATGAAGAATCGCGGTTACAAGCGTCCGACGGAGGGTTTCATCCCGATCCACATGCCGAAGAACACTGGCACGGGCGTCATCCTCGGCGTTCTCTCCATCGCCTTCGCATTCGGCATGATCTGGTACATCTGGTGGCTCGCCGCCATTACCTTCGTCGCGATGATCGCCATTACGATCGGCCATACCTTCAACTATAAGCGCGACTTCTACATTCCCGCCGACGAGGTCGTGAAGACTGAGGCCGAGCGCACGAAGGCGCTCGCAGGACAGGTATAAACCCATGACGACCCATACCGTACCCGCTTCCAAGGATGGCGAAGCTACCGCCTTCTACCTGACGGAGGAGCATCATCCGGAAGGTAGCACGATGCTCGGCTTCTGGCTCTACATCATGAGCGACTGCCTGATCTTCGCGGTGCTCTTTGCGACCTATGCCGTGCTTGGCCGCAGCTATGCGGCCGGTCCGTCGCCGGCCGACCTGTTCGAGCTGCCGGTCGTCGCCCTCAACACGACGATGCTGCTGCTCTCCTCCATCACCTATGGCTTCGCCATGCTGACCATGGAGAAGGACAACAAGTCGGCGACGCTGTTGTGGCTGGCGATCACCGGCCTGTTCGGCGCCGCCTTCATCTATTTCGAACTGAACGAATTCTATCACCTGATCCTGGAAGGCGCCGGCCCGCAGCGCAGCGCCTTCCTGTCGGCCTTCTTCACGCTGGTCGGCACGCACGGCCTGCACGTCACCAGCGGCCTCGTCTGGCTGATCACGCTGATGGTGCAGACAAGCCGGCACGGGCTCATTCCCGCTAACAAGCGCCGTCTGATGTGCCTGTCGATGTTCTGGCACTTCCTCGATGTCGTCTGGATCGGCGTGTTTTCCTTCGTCTACCTCATGGGAGTTCTCGGATGAGCTCGAACGCCAATTCTTCGCATCATTCCGCCGACGCCCACGCTCACGGCCATGGTCACGGTCACGGTCACGGCCATGGCGGCCATGAGGCCGGCCACGGCACGTTCAAGAGCTACGTGACGGGGTTCATCCTCTCCGTCATCCTGACTGCCATCCCCTTCTGGCTGGTCATGGCCAAGGTCTTCTCCGATCCGGCCGTCACGGCGGTGTTGATCATGATCCTCGGCGCCATCCAGATCATCGTGCACATGATCTATTTCCTGCACTTGAACACCAAGTCGGAAGGCGGCTGGAACATGATGGCGCTGATCTTCACCATCGTGCTGGTGGTCATCGCGCTTTCCGGCTCGCTCTGGGTCATGCACCACCTCAATTCCAACATGATGCCCATGTCGCCCGACATGATGCGCAATATGCCGTAACAAACCGGACGGCGGGTGTCCCCACGGATGCCCGCCGCTTTTCCAGCGTAAGATTTCCGCTGGGCTACTGCTTCGAGCATCCGATGGGACGAGCAGCAGTATTTTTTAGATGATGCATGATCTTATCCGAACGCCGCCTCGCACTTTTCGGAATCATGCGACAGCGCCTCCGATGGAGTTCAGCGCCTTGACCGATACCCCCACCGACACTCTTTCCAAAAAGCCCCGCTCCACGCTCGCGCTTGCCATCTGGGTAATCCTGCTTCTGCTATTGACCGCAGCGCTCATTGCGCTCGGCACCTGGCAGGTGAAGCGGCTGTCCTGGAAGCTGGATCTGATCGCCCGCGTCGATGCCCGGGTGTACGCGCCGCCCGTGGCCGCCCCCGGCCCAGCGGAATGGTCCGCGATCGACGCCGCCGGCTACGAATACAAGCATGTTCAGACGACCGGCACCTTCCTCAACGATAAGGAAGCGCAGGTCTATGCCTCGACCGCGCTCGGCCCCGGTTATTGGGTGCTGACGTCGATGAAAGCGGCTGACGGTATGATTATCATCGTCAATCGCGGTTTCGTGCCGACCGACAAGCGCAACCCGGACACCCGCCCAGCCGGCGAGCTGGCTGGCGAGACGACCGTCACCGGCCTGCTCAGGATCAACGAGCCGAGGGGCACGCTGCTGCGCTCCAACGTGCCATCGGAAGAGCGCTGGTATTCCCGCGACGTTACGGCGATCGCCGCCGCGCGGGGCCTTCAAAACGTCGCGCCCTATTTCATCGATGCGGACGATACGAAAAATCCGGGCGATCTGCCTGTCGGTGGCCTGACGCAGATCGTCTTCCCCAACAATCATCTCGTCTACGCCATCACATGGTACGGGCTTGCCGTGATGACATCAGGCCTTGCCGCCTATCTTATCTATTTTGAGCGGCAGCGAGCGAAGGCGAGCCGCTAACCACTATCTTACGGCATTCGGAAAACGAAGCTGCCAGCGGCGGCCGTCGCTGGTCATCTCCACGATGCCGAGCGATTCCACATCGATCGTCCAGAACGCGGTAGGCGGCGCTTGCAACACATGGAGAATAGCGGCACGGATGACGGTCGCATGCGTGACGACGACGCTGTGACCGCCCTCGCCGGTGTGGCTCTTCATCCAATCGCCGACGCGGGCGAGGACGGCGGATAAGGGTTCGCCACCATGCGGCGCCGCATCCAAATCCAGCATCCACCGCGACAGCGCTTCCGCATCGGCTTCGTGTAACTCGGTGATCGACCGGCCTTGCCAGCGCCCATAGTCGCACTCGCGGAAAGATGGTTCCGTTGCAGCGTCAAGTCCCATAGCCACAGCCGTCTGGCCGGCCCGTAGAGCCGGGCTCGTCCACGCGCGGTCGACCGTTCCAAGCTGCGCGGCAAGCAGGCCGGCCTGTTGAGTGGCCTTTGCCTCCAGCGGCTCATCCACCGGAAACCGGTTCTTCCGGTTGGCTTCGGTCATTCCGTGGCAGACCCAGCTCAAACGCGCTCTCATAATATCCTATATCCTCAGACCGGGTCCGCTGCCGCGACTTTCGATCACGGCAACGCCTTGATTGACAATCGTCTTTGCAGCCAGCTATAAGCTTAGTCTTACGGGTGTGGAAGCCGGTGAAATCCCGGCGCGGTCGCGCCACTGTAATCGAAGGGCGGATACCGCCCCTAGAGAGCCAGACCCTTCCCGTAAAAAACCCTTCCGTAAATGGAACGCGCTCTTCTTAAAGGGAAATAAAATGGCTGATACCACCTTCGCACCGACCGCAATCCCGACGCCGATCCCGGTTGGCGAAATCCTGCCTTGGGCGATTTTCGCCGGTCTTCTCCTCATGCTGGCGATCTACTTCATCGGCGCCGAGCAAGGTGCGACCGCGCTGATGTCGGGCTCGTATGTGCACGAATTCGTGCACGACGCGCGCCACCTGCTCGGGTTCCCCTGCCACTAAGGGGTCTGGAACATGGTTGGACGTCTTTTGCTCCGCGGCATGCTGGTCGGAGTGCTGGCGGGTATTCTCATTTTTGCCTTCGCCCATACTTTCGGCGAGCCGCTCGTCGAGCGGGCGATCGCGTTTGAAGAGCAGGCTGCCCAGGCGGCAGGCGAAGCCCCGGAACCGGAGATCGTCAGCCGCGCCACCCAGGCAGGCCTCGGCCTCTTCACCGGTGCCTTGGTCTATGCAACGGCAGTCGGCGGGCTCTTTGCCCTGGTCTTCGCCTATGTCTATGGCCGTATCAGCCCCTTTGGCGCCCGCGGCACTGCCGCGCTGCTGGCAATCGCCGCCTTCATCGCCATCTCCCTGGTTCCCGACATCAAATATCCGGCCAATCCGCCGGCGGTCGGCAATCCGGACACTATCGGCGCGAGGACCGAGCTGTTCTTCGTGATGATCGTTGCCTCCGTCGTCGCCATGGTTGCCGCGGTGTCCCTCGTCCGCGGTCTGGTAACACGCTACGGTTCATGGAACGGCGTGATTTTCGCTGGCATCGCCTACATCGTGTTCATCGGCCTGGTTCAATACCTCCTGCCGACGATCAACGAAGTGCCGGAGCAGTTCTCCGCCGTCGTGCTCTGGCGCTTCCGCATCGCGTCGCTCGGCATGCACGCGATCCTGTGGGCGACACTCGGCCTCGCCTTCGGGGCATGGGCCGAACGTGACCTGCCGCAGGTTCGCTACGGTCGCACATCCATGCGCCGGGCCTGAAATGGCAAGCCTGACATGTCCCCCGCATGACTTTTTGCGGGGGATATATTGGCGGCGACCAGCCATTCTGTTTTCGGTCTTTTATCTGATCTGCGCACTCGGCTTGCCGCTGGAGGCGAAGGCGCATAGCGGCAGCTCGTCCGGAACTCGTGCGGGCATTCCGATACCAAGCTTGACCCATGGCGAAATGGCCGTGATCGCTCCTTACTACGGGCGCATCATCGCGCTTGCCTCATCGGCGTCCGATACCGACGAGTCCTTCCGTCGCGTCCTGAACTACGCACAAATCCAGCGTGCCTATTGCCTTTGGGGCGTCATGCCGGGAAGCGTTGGCGATGAGGACAGTCCCTTTAACGAATGCTCGCATGCCTATCTCGCCGCCGCCAAGATGGCGCTGCTGCAGATGCGGACGATGAAGGACGAAATGGCTGCCGCCGGCGACCTCGTCTCGGAGATCGACGGCGCGCTGGTACGCAACAATCTGTCGCTTATTCTCTGCCAATTCAGCAACGAAGGCTTCAACACCGCCGACTTGATCCGGCCACGGCTCGCCGGCATCTTTCTGCACGTCAAAAGCCTCGCAACAACGATGCTGGCGCTGATGACGGCAGTGGCCGCGCTGTGGTCGACCGCGCGGCTCCTGCGGACGAAACCGGCCATTGCCGATTAGAGCAATTCCAGGAAAGTGCGAAACGGTTTTCCGTCCGGAATGCGTAAAAACAAAGAGATAGAGCGGGAAAGCGATTCCATGAATCGCTTTCCCGCTCTAGTAGACGACACCCGCCGTCAGCGGACGGCGGGTGTCTTATTTTACCAATCACGCGGCCGGCCTCGCCAACCACCGTCCCATCCGTCACGATAATAGGGACGATGGCCATACCAGCCCCAACGCGGCGGTGGCGCCCTGTAATATCCCCAGCCATAACCGCGCGGCGGCCCATAGCGGTTCGGCCGGCATACGCCGCGCGGCGTCAAATGCCAGCCACGGCCGCAGGCATAATCAACGTTGACGACCGGCGCTTTAGCCACGGTCCCAACAGCGGCGATAGGCATTGCTTCTGCCGAAGATACGACAAGGCTGCCGAGTACGGCAGCAACGGCAATCACGGGCAATCTCATCGTGATGATCTCCATTCAAGTCCCTTACAAGCGGATTTAAATCCCCGCTGGCTGAACCCCGGGTGAACCGAAAAAGGCCTTTTCGCGGCAAAATCAAGACGTTGAACGTGGAGTTGCAATGCGCGTGTCGCCCACTGCCGCCTTAGGAGAGACGTTCGCAACAAGAAGTTCAGTATCGACACCACGAGTACGCGTCACGAGAGCGTCATCAACCGCGCTTAAATGAAGACCTTATTTGCGATAGGGAGTTTGAGATGGTCGACGTCGTTTCAAGCAATTCGGAGGGTGGTGACCATCCTATTCACGGCGCAGGCGGTTCCGCCAAATGGTTCCTGCCGCTCTTCGGCATCGTCGTACTCGGCGGCCTTGCTTACGTTGGCTATGCCCTTGGCAACGATCTTGCCAATGCGGCGGCGGTTCCGTGGATCCTGCTCGGATTGGCGTTGCTGATCGCGCTCGGCTTCGAATTCGTCAACGGTTTCCACGATACGGCCAATGCGGTCGCTACCGTCATCTACACCCGTTCGCTGCCGGCCGAATTTGCGGTTATCTGGTCGGGATTCTTTAATTTCCTCGGCGTGCTGACCTCTTCCGGTGCCGTCGCGTTCGGCATTCTGGCGCTGTTGCCCGTCGAACTGATCCTGCAGGTCGGCTCGGGCTCCGGCCTTGCCATGGTCTTCGCCCTGTTGACCGCCGCCATCGTATGGAACCTCGGCACCTGGTATCTCGGCCTGCCGGCTTCGAGCTCGCACACGCTCGTCGGCTCCATCATCGGCGTCGGTCTTGCCAATCAGTTCCTGGCGCCGGCCGGTTCCGCCACGAGCGGTGTCGACTGGTCGCAGGCAAGCAATGTCGGCCTGTCGCTGCTGCTGTCGCCGATCATCGGCTTCTGCCTAGCCGCTGTGTTGTTGCTGGTCTCCAAAGTTCTGATCCGCAACAAGGAGCTTTATGAAGCGCCGAAGGGCAATACGCCACCGCCGCTGTGGATCCGCGGCCTGCTGATCTTCACCTGCACCGGCGTCAGCTTCGCCCATGGTTCGAACGATGGCCAGAAGGGCATGGGTCTGATCATGCTCATCCTTATCGGCCTGGTGCCGACCGCTTTCGCGCTGAACAAGACGCCCGATGTCAATTACCTCGATGCCTACAAGGCAGCCTCGGCGCAGGTCGAGACGGTACTCGGCAAGTATGTGAAGGCCGGCATCGCCACGCCTGCAGACCCGAAGGCTGCCGTCAGCGTTGCCGTGAAGAGCAAGACCTGGACGGACGAAACGACACCGGCACTGCAGGCCTATATCCACGCCACCAGTGCCGAGATCGCCGCCTATCCGAGCGTCGAAAAACTGCCGAACGGCCTCGTCGGCAACGTTCGTAACGACATCTACCTGATCGGTGAATCGTTGAAGCTCATAGACAAGCAGAAGCTGCTGCAGATGAGCCCGGATGATCTGAAGGCCGTGACCAACTATCACGCCGCGGTCGATCACGCGACCAAGTTCATTCCGCTCTGGGTGAAGGTTGCGGTGGCGCTGGCACTCGGCCTCGGCACCATGGTCGGCTGGAAGCGTATCGTCGTCACCGTCGGCGAAAAGATCGGCAAGACGCACCTGACCTATGGCCAGGGCGGCGCCGCCGAAGTCGTCGCCATGCTGACGATCGGTGCGGCCGACCATCTCGGCCTGCCGGTTTCGACCACGCACGTCCTGTCCTCCGGCGTCGCCGGCACGATGGCCGCCAACGGTTCCGGTCTGCAGTGGTCCACCGTCCGCAACATGCTGATGGCCTGGATCCTGACGCTGCCCGCCTCGATCGCGCTTGCCTTCGTGCTGTTCATCGTGCTCCGCCAGGTCTTTTGACCGGTGCCGCCGGGCTATCGAGCTGCGGCTCAGCAGTCCAAAATATCGTCAAGAGATGATGGCGCCCTTGAGGCGCCATTATTCTTGCGGCTTGTTGCCGTTGGCGCCGAGGCCGGAGAGCTTGGCGAGTTCCGAACGGCGGTTCGCATAATTCTGGGCGACCATCGGATAGTTGGGAGCAAGACCCCATTTTGCGCGATATTCCTCGGGCGTCATGCCGTAATGAACGCGCAGGTGCCGTTTGAGCGTCTTGAAGCGTTTCCCGTCCTCGAGGCAAATGATGTAGTCGTTCGTCACCGATTTCTTGAGATCGACGGCCGGAACAGGCTTGGCTGACTCCATCGGAGATGCGGATCCATTCAAAGCCTGCAGCGCTTCATGCACATCCGCGATCAGCTTCGGAAGGCTCCCGGCAAGAACAGGGTTGTGGCTGACATAGGCCGAAACAATCTTCACACAGCCGTCAAACAGAACATGCGTTTGCGACTGGGGCAGGTCTCTTCTACTATTGAAAGCGTCCATCATCGTTTCCCGAATCTCATGTGGCCTGGCGTCGGCCGCCTCGCGTGACTGCTTCATGTACAAAGCCATTCGTGAATCTTGCATCGGTTTCAAACTCCACAGGTTTTGGTTGCGGCACCCTTGGCATTTCTTGATGAGGACGCCTGCTCATTGCCGGTCTTTCTTCACGGGCTCTGCATGGCCAGCCGCATCTGCAAGGTCCTCTGCAGGACCCGCAAAATCCTTTGCAGGATCTGCAAAGTCCTTTGCAGGATCTGCAAAGTAGGTGGCCAGCTTGGTACACAGGAGGATAAGGGGAATGCCGAGCATGAAGGCGGCATAGGTTGGATTGCCGTTGCAATGACGCAGGGTCTGAAGGATGAGTTTTCGCTCGACATCCTCCACGGTCTGGCCGACGAGAACGCCGACGGCGGTGTTCACGGTGCGCGGCACAAGGTTGTCGTCGCTGGCGGAGAGGTGTGCGACGATTTCATCGATCAGCCGCTCTTCGCTCGCCGTCGCCAGTACGATGCCGGTGGCGCTGTCGAGTTCACAAAAGACATAAAGGCCGTTTTCGGGATCGATCGTGACCCGTCCGGAGGCATTTCCCGAGATGTTGTGAATAATGATGTGCGGCTCGTCTCCGCCCACAAGAGCGAACGGCAAGTCGCTACCGATGTACGAAACGCCGGGGAACAGGCCCTGCAACTCCTCGAATAGCAGACTAAGCCGAGCTTGCGCCTGCACATCCTGTGCGGCCGAGAAATCATGGTCCCGAGCGAAGGAAGGATGTTTGATCATGCCGTCACCTCCGCGATCAAGCCGCGCGTCCCCCCGATGGACTCCTGGCCCCAGGTTCGTTTTGCCGAGCAGCTTCGCGAGACAAGGCGCGGAATATTCATCCAACCTCCCGTAGGCCGAATTTACGCATTTGAGGAAGCTGCTGAAGCGCCATGGGCCTGGACAGAAGGAAGCCTTGCGCATGCGTCCCGCCGGTCGAGCGTGCCGCCTCCAATTGCGCCTCGGTTTCTATGCCCTCGACAACAACCAGGGGCGCCAGACAGGATGCAAAACCGACCAAGTGATACAGGCTATCATGGCCATCCCGGCCGGGCCTGATATCGCGGATGAAGGACGCATCGATTTTGACGATATCGGCCGTAACCTGCAGCAGGTGCGAGGGGGTCGCATAGCCGGTGCCGAAATCATCGATCGCAATGCGGCAACCGAGTGCACGTATCATCTTCAACCGCTCGACGGGCGCGCCGACGAGCGGATAGGTCTCGGTAACTTCAACGACAAGCCGGGACGTGAGCTCGGGCTGGCGGCTGATTCGATTGAAGATATCGGCAAATCGATCCGGCGCGGACAAAGTGGCTGCGGATAGATTGCAGCCGAGTGTCAGTGCCGCATCCGCCGTCAAGGCAGACAGAACCAACTCCAGCATGCGGAGATCGAGGTCGAAGCGACCTTCCAGTCGCTCCAACTGCGGCACGAAGGCGCCTGCGGTGTGAACGACACCCTCGGCATCCGTTACACGCGCCAGGCATTCGGCATAGAGGATCGCTTCAATGTCTTGGGCGTCATGGATCGGTTGTACGACAAAGCTCAAGCCGCCCTTGGCGATTGCCTTTAAAATCAGGGCGCTATGCCCCTTGTCAATCCGGTTGCCTCTACCGCTCATCAAGCCTCCAAAGGCTGCAAGATGGGCAGCAAACAGAAATTCGGAAAGAAAAGGAGACGTCTGAAAAAGACGCAAAGAAAGGGGGAGCATGGGATTTCTGGTGCCTAAAAGCCGCCTTTTCCATCTCCCGGACCCTTTAGCTCAAGGTAACTAGAATTTTCCTTCCCCAAGCAGAAATGTCGCATCAGGGCGACAACTGACTTAGAATCACTATATTACTAATATGTAAACTAGTGTCATCGAACATTCAATTGATACGAGTTTTTCTAGTTACTAATTCAATTACTGCCGAAGCGGGCGGCGACAATCTTCCGCCGCGAACCATGGGGCCGCTATATTGAAGCATGGCTTAGACGCCCAAGTTTCTCCGGCACGGGTTCCGTTAAAATCCTGACAGGCTTACCGTTCGGGATCGCCTGCATCGGACTGCGGCCACCAGTTCGCTTGCCTTGCCTCCCGCAGGGCGTGGTCGAGCGGGGGGAGATCTGCATGCCACAGCCGCTCCCATTCAAGGCTCATGACGCCGTCATAGCGATCGGCGGCCAATGCAGAGAGCAGCGCCGCCATCGGAAACTCGCCGGCGGCGGGGGGCGTGTAAGTATATGGCAGCTTCCCGCTCGGCTTCGAGATGCTGTCCTTCACATGCAGGTGCCTGGTATTGCGACGGACTTGCTTCCAGGTCTCCGCGGGATCTTGTCCGCCTTTGCGCCAGGTATGATGCGTATCCCAGAGCAGGGCGCAATCGGGTGCCGCTTCCAGAAAGCGGCCGAGCGCGTCCGGATGCACCAGAAAATCGTGTGTCTCCACCATGATATCCGATGCAAAACCCTCGCGCCTGGCCGTCTCGCGCCACCATTCCAGTGTCGACAGCGCCTCGGAAAGTTCGCCGGCATCACCCGTGCTGCCGCCATCGAAAATGCGCAACGCTTTTATGCCGGCCGCCTCGGCCCAGGGAAGGTAACGCAGGAACTCTTCCTTCGCTTGCGGCGTAGCGCCGACGAGGCGCATCGACGTGTTGAGCGCACAAATGGCCACAGGGGCTCGCTCGAGCGCATGGACAAGGCCTGCCGGAGTGCCGAACCGCTCGGCAAAATAGGCCGGCAGATCGATCATACCGCCGAGAGCACGAATTTCGATCGCATCGAGGCCATGACGTGCGGCCAGAGCCAGGGCTTCATCCAATTCCAGCTCTGCGCAGCCCAGTGTCGAAAATGCCAGCGATATCAGTGGGGCTTTGACGTCAACGGCGGTAACCATCGCATCCTCCGCTTGGTTCCTGGGATATGAATAGGCGACGCTCGCCAACGCGATGTCTCTCGAACCAAGCGCGACGCTAGTAACTAAATGGATAATTGTGAAGCAACCTCTGAGCGTCAAGGGGCCATGGTTGTCATGGCTCCCAAAAGGGAGCTCAGCCCACCCTTTCAAATGCGCCGATCCACGGCGTCCATGATTCTTATCAAAGGCCGGGAACATTCCCTTCAGATGATGGTTTTCTGTGCGTGATCGAGGGGCGCGAAAATTCCCACCAAAGCATTGGCGTCCGCCGGCACGGCATGCGTCGAGACAAAAATTTCCAAAAAACAATCATTGATGTGGAGGAGAGCATAATGCCGACTGAACAGGGACATGAGTGGATCAAAAGACGTGCATATTCTCTGTGGGAAGAAGCGGGCCGTCCGCACGGCCGTGATCAGGAACATTGGAATCAGGCTGTTGCCGAGCGGGAAGATCTTGAGCGCACGCGGGCTTCCGTGGACGGCGAAGACATTCTCATCAAGTTCAGGGGAAAAAAGCCCATCCTCGGTAAAGCACCAGAACCTCAACCATTCTCGAAATTGACTGGCACGAGATAAGGCTCGGTATCTCCGAGGCAACAGCCAAGCCGTCGCATGGGAAGCTGCCGAGCATGTCGGTGGCTCCAATGAGGTTTGGTTCGCACAGGCTGTCACTGATGGCGGTACGCTTGATAAGCGTTAGCTGCCGAAGATCGTCCGCATTGCCTTCAGGAGGGCGCGCGCACTGCGCTCCTGTCCGGTTTTGGAGAGAGGCAGATGGCGCACATGATCGGCTCGGGCGGAGAGTCTTGCAGCTATCTCCTCCGCCATGGCCGGGCGCGCGCCGAGCAGCGGCGCAAAGCTCTGTTGATCGATTTCATAGACGGTGACGCGCGTGAGCGCCTGCAGTGTGCAGACTTCGCCCATTCCCGCAAGCAAGCCGCTCTCGCCGAAGAAATCCCCGGGCGAAAGCCGTCTCTGTTCCTGCTCGCCATAGCGCATTGCGAGGATCCCTGCGCGAATGATCATCATCGAGGCCAGCATTTCTCCCTGATGAACAATGATGTCGTTCTTCTGATATTCACGGACCGCGCATGATCGGGCCAGAAGTTCCTTCTCCGACATCGTCAGACCGAAGAAAATGGGAATCGCCTCAATGAGGGCAAGCGGCGTTATTTCAGGCGGCTTGGCGCGCTCTTCGCTGGGCGGTTCGCTCATGAGTGCGATAGCCGATGGTGGCATCGCCAACAGCAATCCGGCGGATTTGCAGTGGCGATAAAACAGATCCATCACTTCATTTCGGGCTTTCGTGCGCAGCGATGGATTCCTGACCCAGAACTGCAGCTCGATTTCCAGGGCGACAGCGTCCAAATTCTTCAGCGCCACCTGTGGGGGCGGTTCCCTGACGATCGAATTACAACCGGCCAAGACCGACTGCATGACGTCCTCGACGATGGAGGGCATCCGCGTCGGCGCCACCCGCACCGTCATTTTGAGAAGATGCGTTTCATCGGGCTGGCTGATGTTCGTCAGTCCGAGTTTGGCAAGGACGCTGTTGGGCAGAGCGACGACGTTGTTTGCTCCGGTCAGAACCTGTGTCGACCGCCAGGTGCTGGCAATGACACGCCCCTCCGTCCCGTCCGCGAGCAGAATCCAATCGCCCAGGGAATAGCTCCGCCCGAGAGTAAGAGCGATGCCGGAGAAGACATCTCCGAGGGTGTTTTGCAGTGCCAGACCGAGGACGATAGCAATCACGCCTGATGTGGCGACCAGTGTTCCGATCGGAATGCCAAGCACGAAGGCCAGCGCCGACAAGGTGACGCAAAGATAGACCAGCCCGACCACGATATCCTGGAGAAGGTGCTCCTCGTGTGGCTTGCCTTCTAGAACCAGATAGATGCGTACGAAGCCGATGATCGCCCATGCGAGATGGAGCCACCACAGCAATTTCGCCATGATGACGGCAAAAGCATGCGCGTCTTCCAGGCCGTAGCCTTGAAACCGGATAGGCGAGATGTCGCTGCCGATGAGAACGGCGGTCATCGCGGCAAAGAAGCCAATCTCCACGACAAGCCGGAGGTTCACACGCCAGCGCGGGATCAAATGCCACACGACGATGCCGGCCAGCTCGAGAGTGATCAGCCATGCAAGTGAAGCCCTCGCAAGTCCTTCAAGATATAGCTGCAGCATGATGATCATCTCGGCGCGCGTGGAAAAGCTTCCTGCGAGCCGGACGGCTCGGGCAAATGTGAAAGAACCGCCTCAATCCCAGGCGCGATGGGATGCGACGACGGCTAATGTCGGCAATGTTTGAACATCGGGCCGGTTAGGCAATCTCAGGCCGCCATCGGCTACCGGTAGCCCAATCCCGTTATGTAATCTGCGAGCATATGCTCCTGTAGCTGCTCTTGCTCAAACAGCACCTTCATCGCATCGCGAATATCGAGAACGCCGAGAGGCTTCGAATCCGCGCCGAGTACCGGCATGTTTTGCAGACGCTGCGCCACCATGATCTGCCAGGCGGCCAGGAGCTCGTCATCGGGATCGCAGGAAACGATATTCCGACTCATGAGTGTCACCACCGAAGCGTCCGGTTCTCGGTCCATAAGGTGGCGAATAAGGTCGGACTTGCTGAGCACGCCGGTTGCCTTGCCATTTTCGCCGCTCACGACAGCCAATCCTATCCCGGGATTTGAAAGCGAGAGGGCGGCGGTTTCCAGCGTGGCGTTGATATCGATCACCATCAGGCGAGCCGATGTCATTGTGTTTAGTCGTTCGATCCGCATCATGGCCTCCTGACAACGCCCGCGGCCTGCGGCCGAAGGGCGATAAGCATTTCATTCGAGGTTTCGGCTATCCCCGAGACCGAAGAGCCCGATCGAGGTGGCGCCGCGACGCGGCGCCACTTTCACAACACCAGCAAGTCTTGGGAACGAACAGCGTCAGCCTCTGTGCGAATGCGCGAGCGGGCGAGCACGCATTGTTTTGCTGGCATTTTCACTGACGCCGTGATGATCGATCGTCAGTTCTTGCGAGCAGATTGGCTGAACCACTGGTCGAAGCCGATGGCGCCCAGGCGCGGGTTGTCGCCTTCCTCCGGGACGAGCGAGCGGTCATCCAACTCCGTGCCGAAATAGAGTGCGTGCGGATCCGCAACGACCTTGCGCGGATCATTGGCCGCTTTCAGGAACCGCGCGACAATGTCGGTGAAGCGCCCCCTCTCCGGCCCGGCGATGTAAACGATGCCGTTCGCCGGCGGCGCAAGCGCCACGTCCGCCATGACATCAGCGACGTCGTCCGACGCAATCGGCTGAAAATTGACGGCCGGCAGGTGCACGGTCTCACCGACGGTTGCCGACTGAGCGATGCCGGCCAGGAACTCGAAGAACTGCGTCGAGTGAACGATGGTATAGGGTATCCCGGAACTCCTGATCAGATTCTCCTGGGCCATCTTGGCGCGCAAATAGCCGCTGCGCGGCAGGCGCTCGGTCCCGACGACCGAGAGCGCGATATGATGCTTAACGCCGGCGGCCGCTTCTGCGGCAAGCAGGTTTCGGCCGGAGGTTTCGAAAAACTCCAGAACGGCCTTGTCCTCGAAGGATGGCGAATTTGCCAGGTCAAGCACGACCTGTGCTCCAGCGACGGCCTGGGCCAATCCTTCGCCGGTAATGGTGTTAACCCCCGTATTCGGGGAGGCTGCTATTACTTCATGACCCTTCTTGCGCAGCCTCTCCGCCGTCTTTGAACCGATGAGGCCCGTGCCGCCAATAATAAGGATTTTCATGTCCAGTCTCCCGATTTGCGGTTTTTAAAATCGCGTTGCTCTTGCGGTCGGTCACGACCAATGCCGGGGAGAATGCGCCAGCTCGGCGCGCGAGCCTATCGAACGGAAGCATTGGCCACACGATGCCAAAGTACAGGTCGGATACATCGGGCGGATGGAAATCCTAGTGGAAGCGCGCCCGGGTCTGCGACTTCGGGCACTGGCTGGGTTCGCCGTGCATGCAGATAGCCGGCGGCGACACTTATGCTTCACCCTGAATGCTCGGATTCAAGGCAGTTGTTCCGCCGTGGCCGTCGCGCTGTGCCTCGTTGCCTGAGCAGGCGTTAGGTCGTCGAGCGGTTACCAAATACACGAAAGCCCGCGCGATGGCGGGCTCTCGTGTATTTGGTATCGGTGGGAGGCTATGAAGCTTGGGCTTTCCGGTTATGGTCCGTCGGCTGCGGCGGTATCGCCAGCGAAGCGGAATGCTTTGGGGTATTGATATTGGAATGTTATGTGGGAAGTTGGTTGCGGGGGCAGGATTTGAACCTGCGGCCTTCAGGTTATGAGCCTGACGAGCTACCGGGCTGCTCCACCCCGCGCTATCCGAGCAAACCGCGTTGCGGTTTGTCCGCCCTGAGCGAACCGTTGGGGTTCGTCGGAGCTTGAGCAAGCCGCGTTGCGGCTTGCGTGATCCGGGCAAATCCGAAGGATTTGTCCCGTGTTCCCGTGGCACCTTATTTCGGAGCCGGGCGTATAACTGTATGCCTTTAGAAGCGACAAAGGCCGCTTTTGAGCGGCCTATTGTAACACGGCTTAGCCGTTTTTGTGTCGAGAAGATTTAAATCATCGGACAAACCCAGATGGGTTTATCCGGCGTTGCGTTTTGCAGACCTGGCAGCGACCTACTCTCCCGCGTCTTGAGACGAAGTACCATGGGCGCAGGGGCGTTTCACGGCCGTGTTCGGAAAGGGAACGGGTGCAGCCACCCCGCCATAACCACCAGGTCAGCGAAGCGCAACGTTGAGAAGCTGGTGAAGAGAGGATGGAGGCAATAGCCTTCATGTCTCTTGTCTTTTTTTGAACACGTCAGATGCATCGTGTGATGAACACGAGCAATGGGAACGATCAAGCCAATCGAGCTATTAGTACCGGTAAGCTTCATGCGTTGCCGCACTTCCACACCCGGCCTATCAACGTGGTCGTCTACCACGGCTCTGATAGGGAACACTCGTTTTCAGGTGGGTTTCCCGCTTAGATGCCTTCAGCGGTTATCCCTTCCATATATAGCTACCCTGCTATGCCCTTGGCAGGACAACAGGTCCACCAGAGATATGTCCATCCCGGTCCTCTCGTACTAGGGACAGATCCTGTCAATATTCCTACACCCACGGCAGATAGGGACCGAACTGTCTCACGACGTTCTGAACCCAGCTCACGTACCGCTTTAATTGGCGAACAGCCAAACCCTTGGGACCTGCTCCAGCCCCAGGATGCGATGAGCCGACATCGAGGTGCCAAACAACCCCGTCGATATGGACTCTTGGGGGTCATCAGCCTGTTATCCCCGGCGTACCTTTTATCCGTTGAGCGATGGCCCTTCCACGCGGGACCACCGGATCACTATGACCGACTTTCGTCTCTGCTCGACTTGTCAGTCTCGCAGTCAGGCGGGCTTATGCCATTGCACTCGACGACCGATTTCCGACCGGTCTGAGCCCACCATCGCGCGCCTCCGTTACTCTTTCGGAGGCGACCGCCCCAGTCAAACTACCCACCATACACTGTCCCGGATCCGGATGACGGACCGCGGTTAGACATCCATGACGATAAGGGTGGTATTTCAAGGATGGCTCCACAAGAACTGGCGTCCCTGCTTCAAAGCCTACCACCTATCCTACACATGCCGACACGAATGCCAGTGTAAAGCTATAGTAAAGGTGCACGGGGTCTTTCCGTCTGACCGCAGGAACCCCGCATCTTCACGGGGAATTCAATTTCACTGAGTCTATGTTGGAGACAGCGGGGAAGTCGTTACGCCATTCGTGCAGGTCGGAACTTACCCGACAAGGAATTTCGCTACCTTAGGACCGTTATAGTTACGGCCGCCGTTTACTGGGGCTTCGATTCAGAGCTTGCACCCCTCCTCTTAACCTTCCAGCACCGGGCAGGCGTCAGACCCTATACGTCGTCTTGCGACTTCGCAGAGCCCTGTGTTTTTGGTAAACAGTCGCTACCCCCTGGTCTGTGCCACCCTCACATGCTTGCGCACATAAGGGTCACGCTTCTTCCGAAGTTACGCGTGCAATTTGCCGAGTTCCTTCAACATAGTTCTCTCAAGCGCCTTGGTATACTCTACCTGACCACCTGTGTCGGTTTCGGGTACGGTCTATACGGTGGAGCTATTTCCTGGAACCGCGTCCCTGCAAGATCAATCCAATAAGACCTTACAAGTTAAGCAATCCGTCACTACCACCAGGCCCACGAATATTAACGTGGTTCCCATCGACTACGCGTGTCCGCCTCGTCTTAGGGGCCGGCTAACCCTGCTCAGATTAACTTTAAGCAGGAACCCTTGGTCTTTCGGCGAGAGGGTCTCTCACCCTCTTTATCGTTACTCATGTCAACATTCGCACTTCCGATACCTCCAGGATGCCTCACGGCTGTCCCTTCACAGGCTTACGGAACGCTCCGCTACCACTCCTCAAAGAGGAATCCTCAGCTTCGGTGCATGGCTTTAGCCCCGTTACATTTTCGGCGCAAAGACCCTTGACTAGACCAGTGAGCTGTTACGCTTTCTTTAAATGATGGCTGCTTCTAAGCCAACATCCTGGTTGTTTTGGGATCCTCACATCCTTTCCCACTTAGCCATGACTTGGGGACCTTAGCTGGAGGTTAGGGTTGTTGCCCTTTTCACGACGGACGTTAGCACCCGCCGTGTGTCTGCCGAGTAGTACTTCCCGGTATTCGGAGTTTGGTTAGGATCAGTAAGACGGTGAGTCCCCATAGCCCATC